>NZ_JAHFRY010000016.1:19684-47646 GCF_023266035.1 Nevskia sp. | reverse complement strand
GTTCGAGGCAAGTGCCGCCGCAGTTGGCCGTGCACCCGGCGCGAGCGATCGCCAGACCCTTGGCCGGGTCCTTCTGGGCCGGGGTCACGCCGCTGCCGTAGACGTAGGCTTGGGTCAGCGTCGTCGCCACTTCGCACATCTTCCAGTTGGCGACCGGGTCACTGCCGCTGAGCCATTTCTTGGCGTAGCTGTTGTCCCCGTAGGTTTCCAGCAACTTGCCGCCCGCGATCGCGGCCTTGATCTCCTCGCGGACCGTCTGCTGCTGCTCCGGCGTAGTGTTCGCGTTCGGATACGGCGCGGGCCTGTCGACGCAAGCCTCGACCTCGCAAAGGATCGAGTACTGGCTGGTAGCGAAGCGTTCGCGATCGCTCTCGTGGATCGAGGCTCTTTCGTCATCGCTGAACTGCCTGCGCGTCGGCGTCGGCATTCCGCTGCAGCATGCCCTCCATCTGCTTGCCGATGGCGGTCACCGAGCCGTAGCTGTTGTCCGGGCCGGTGGACTTGCACTTGCCGTAGTCGGACGAGCGCGGATCGTTGTCGGCGTACTTTTCCTTGTCGGTATTCAGGCAGGTATCGGCGAGTGCCGAGGTGGAGAACGCGGCGAAGCACAGCAGGGCGATCAGGATTCTGGGCACGGTGGGCATTGGGTTCGATGAAATAGGACTGCAAGCGGGCGGCACTTTGGCGACGTTTGCATTGTCTTGATTATCCCGTGACCCGCGCACCCCCTATATCGGGGGTACGTCCCCAGTATCGAAAGATGCCGGGTCGTGAACCGCGGATGCTGCCTCGGCCGGGCCGAGGGTCATCCAGCAATCATTGTTCTCGCAGGGCTTCCCTGCCTACAGAAGGAGTTTTCCCATGGCTGCACCTGACAAAGTTGTCTATACCGCCCATGCCCACGCCACCGGAGGCCGCGATGGCCACGCTGTCACCGATGACGGCGTGCTCGATGTGAAGCTGGTGGTGCCGAAGGAAATGGGCGGCCCCGGCGTCGGCGGTACCAATCCGGAGCAGTTGTTTGCTGCCGGTTATTCGGCCTGCTTCCTCGGCGCGCTGAAGTTCGTCGCCGGCAAGAGCAAGAAGACGCTGCCAGCCGATACCCAGGTGGCTGCCGCGATCGGCATCGGCCCGACGGCCACCGGCTTCGCGATCACCGCCGAACTGACGGTGACCATTCCCGGCCTCGATGCCGCCGAAGCCAAGACCCTGGTCGACGCCGCCCACATCGTCTGCCCGTATTCGAATGCGACGCGCGGCAATGTCGATGTGCAGCTGAAGATCGCCTGATCGCGGTCCCTGATCAGGGTTGCAAGACTCTGATCAGGGAATCAGCCAGTCCGCAGTAAGGCAGGCGCCGTCATCGCCGTAGCGGAACAGCGCGCGGCGGTGGCCGGCGTGATGCAGGTACAGCGCTTCGAGCCGGGTGATCCGCGTTTCCAGCGCCACGAAGTTGGCTGCGCCGCGCTCGCTGAATTCCGCTGTCCAGCGCTCGTCGTCGAGTTCCGGGGGCAGACCGCCGGTGGCGATCGGGCTGATCGAACTCGGTGGTGCCACGGCGTGATAGATGCGCCGGCTGTTCAGCACCGTGGCTTGCCAGCGGGCACGGGCGATGTCGTCATCGTGATGGACGATGGCCCGGCCCCAGGCGCGGAACTGCAGGCGCGCGGCTTCGTCGTACAGGGTCCAGGCGATTCTGGAATCGGCCGCCAGTTCGGCGATCTTCGGCGAGCGGATGTCGGTGTGGCACCAGATGCGCCGGCTGGCGCCGTCGGCACCTCTGAGGATCACCGTCCGCAGGTTCGGGCCGTCATCGCCGATGGTGCCCAAAGTGCCGGCATGGAACGGCGCCCGAAACGAGCCGCCACCCGCTTCCAGCAAGGCCCAGGCTTCGGCCTCGATCGCATCGAGGCCATCCGGCGGCAGGCGCGCGTCGCCACTCACGCATTGCCCCCGGCGAGCACGCTGCGCGGCGAGGTCTGCAGCACCTTGCGCAAGCTCAGATAACCGGCGGCAGCGACGATCAGCGCACCGGCGATCGTGCCCGCCAGCCACAGCAGCGGCCGCGGGCCATACGGCAGTTCGAGCACCCGCGCCGCCAGCACCCAGGCCAGCGCCTGCGCAGCAAATGCCGCGACCGCACCGGCCAGTCCACCGAGCACCAGGTACTCGGCGATCAGGCCTTGGCGGATGGTCCGCGCCGATGCACCGAGCGCGCGCAGCACGCCGGTTTCGCGAACCCGATCAGCGCGCGAGCCTTCGATCACCGCGAGCATCACGATCAGCCCGGCAAGCAGGGTGAACAGGAAGATGAATTCCAGCGCGCCGACGATGCGATCGACGATGGTCCGCACCTGATTCAGCGCGGCATCGAGATCGAGCGCGGTGACGTTCGGAAATTCGCGGATCAAGTCTCGAAGCAAGGCCCGCTGATCGCGCGGCAGATAGAAGCTGGCGATCCACTGCAGCGGCGGATTCAGGCCTTCGGCGTCGAGCACGCCGGGCGGCGTGACCAGGAAGAAGTTCGGCTTGAAGCTGTCCCATTTGATCTTGCGCACCGCGCGCACTTCCAGGGTCAGCGGCGTGCCGGCGAAGTCGATGGTGATGCTGTCGCCGAGCTTCAGCTTCAGGCGTTCGACGGCGTAGTCATCGACCGCCAGCCAGGGCTTGCCGCGCGCTTCCTCGCCCCAGGGCTGGCCGTCGATGAACGCGCTGTCCTCGCCGAAATGGCTGGTCCAGCTCAGGTTGAACTCGCGGTTGATCCAGCGGCGGGTTTCCGGGTCGTCGAAGCTGTCGGCGGTGACGTCCTGGCCGCGCACGGCTTGCAGGCGGCCGCGGACCATCGGCACCGGATCGAGCGTGGCCACGCCGCGCGCCTTGAAGAAGGCCTGCAGCGGCTCGCGCTGCTCCGGCAGGATGCCGATCAGGAACTGGTTCGGCGTTTCCGGCGGCAGCTTGTTCTTCCAGGTGGCGAGCAGGTCTTCGCGGACCACGGTGACCAGCAGCAGCGCCATCAGCGCCACACCAAGGGCGACGATCTGCGCGACCGCCGCGCCCTTGCGCCGGGCGATGTTGCCGAGGCCGAATCGCCAGGCGATGCCTCCCCGAGAACGGATGCCGGCCAGACCGCGGACCAGAATCCAGGCGAACAGCGCGAGCACGCCGGCGGTGGCCAGCGCGCCGCCGAGCACGAAACCGGCGAGCTTCAGATTGCCGGCCTGCAGCCAGAGCAGGGCAGCGATCGCGACGATCGCCGCGACCAAGCCCCAGACCGAGCCCCGTTGCGGATCGGCCGCGCGCTGGAACACCCGCACCGGCGCGGTGTTCACCGAAGCGAGCACCGGCGGCAGCGCGAAGCCGGCGAGCATCAGCAGCACCAGGCCGAGCACCGCCGGCAGCGGCAACCAGCCCGGTGCCGGCAGCGCGATGTTCAGCACCGGTGCGGCGAGCTTGGCGAGCACCGCCTGCCCGGCAACGCCGATCGCGGCACCGACACCACCGGCCAGCAAGCCGAGCAGCACAATCTGCAGCACCAGCACCCGGCGGATGAAACTGCGCCGCGCGCCGAGCACTTTCAGCAGCGCCACTTCATCGCGAAGACGGGTGCTGTACTGACGCGCCGACAAGGCGACCGCCGCAGCGGCGAGCAGGATGGTCGCCAGCACCGCGATGTTCAGGAAGCTGCGCGCGCGCTTCATCGAATTGCTGATTTCCGGCCGGCCGTTTTCCGGGGTCGTGAACTTGAATTTGTCCGGCAGCTTCAGCGCCTCGGCGGCAGCAAGTTGGTCACGCGTGCCGCCCAGCTGGTAGCTGAGCTGCAGACGGCTGCCGGGGCCACCGAGCGCGGTGGCGGCCAGGTCATCGGCATTGATGATCAGCGAAGGCGCCAGCTCGGCAAAGGCGCCGCTGCGGCCCGGCTCCTCGGCAACGATGCGGCTGACCCGCAGGGTGCTGCTGCCGACCTGCAGGCCAGCGTCGAGACTCAAGCCGAGCACCGTCCACAGCCGCTGATCGACCCAGACTTCGCCCGACGCCGGTTGTGGCGGCGCGACTTCGGTCGCGCCATACGGCTCGCGGCTCAGCAGCAGCGCACCGCGCAGCGGATAACCGGCTTCGACGGCCTTGATCGTCGCCAGCTGGGTCTGCTCGCCATCGACCCGGGCGACCACGCTCGGGAAGGTGGTCACGGTGACGATGCGGACGCCGATCTCGCGCAGTTTGGCGAGTTCGGCTTCCGGCAGCGGATCGCGGCCGGTGATGATCGCGTCGGCACCGAGCTGTTCGCCGGCGCCGGATTCCAGCGCCAGGCGCACGCGATCGGTGAACAGGCCGACGGCAATCGCGGCAGCCGCTGCAACGGCGAGCGCCAGCACCAGCACGCGCAGTTCGCCGCTGCTCCAGCCACGGCGCAGTCTCAGCAGGGCGAAGCGGAAAGCGCTGGCCGGCACAGCCGCGGAATCAGACATCGAAGCGGCCCGCGTTCAGGCGCAGCACGCGATCGCAACGCTCGGCGAGCTGCTGATCGTGAGTGACCAGCACCAGAGTGGCGCCGCGGTCGCGATTGAGGGCAAACAGGAGGTCGATGATCTTGGCGCCAGTGGCGGAATCGAGATTGCCGGTCGGCTCATCGGCGAACAGGATTTCCGGACCTGCGGCGAAGGCGCGGGCAACGGCGACTCGCTGTTGTTCGCCGCCGGACAGCTGATAGGGATAGTGGCCGGTGCGCGCCGCGAGGCCGACCTGGCTCAGCGTGTCGCGAGCGAGCTTTTCGGCGTCGGCGCGGCCGGCGAGTTCGGCCGGCAGCATGACGTTCTCCAGCGCGGTCAGTCCTGCCAGCAACTGGAACGACTGGAACACGAAGCCGACACGGCCGGCGCGCAATCGGGCGCGGCCGTCTTCATCGAGGCTTGAAAGCCGCTGGCCGGCCAGCATGATCTCGCCAGAGGTCGGCGAATCCAGCCCCGCGAGCAAGGACAGCAAAGTGGTCTTGCCGGAACCGGACGCGCCGACGATGGCCACCGATTCGCCAGCCGCGATGGTCAAGTCCAGGCCATTCAGGATCGCAATGCGACTTCCATCACTGACGATCTCCTGAATGATGCTTTTAGCCACGATCACTTTCGATTTCAAATCGCTAGCATCTGCGCTCATGCGTACAAAACTCCCTTTCCGTCTATTCCTGATGCTGGCTGGCTGGCTGTTGGCCGGCGGTGTCTGGGCCGCGCCGACGGTCCTCGTCTGGGGCGATTCCCTGAGCGCCGGCTACGGGGTCGATAGTCGCAGCGGCTGGGTTGATCTATTGGAGCGGAAGCTCCGAACTCAAGCTGATGCCAGCCTGAAGACCTGGAACGTGGTCAACGGTTCAGTCAGCGGTGAGACCACAGCCGGTGGCCTGGCCCGGCTGCCGGCGGCGCTGGCCCGCCACAAGCCGAACGTGGTGCTGCTGGAACTCGGCGCCAATGACGGGCTACGCGGGCTCGATCTGCAGCAGATGCGGGTCAATCTCGAAAAGATGACCGATCTCGTCCTCGCAATCGGCGCCGAACCGGTGATCTTCGAGATGCGCATTCCAAACAACTACGGCCCGGTGTTCACCGAACGCTTCCGTCGCGCGTTCGCCGATGCCGCCAAGGCCAAGCAGGCGCCGCTGATGCCGTTCTTCCTGGCCTCGATCGCCGAGGACCGGCCGCGCTGGTTCCAGGATGACGGCATCCACCCGCGCACCGAAGCGCAGCTGCAGATTCTCGATGCCGTCTGGCCGACGTTGTCGCCGTTGCTGAAGGCCGCTGCATCCTCTGCTCCGCCTAAGCCGTAACAGCAGTAGCTAGTGGTCGGTGGCGCGTGGTCAGACAAGGCCACACTCAGGGCCGCCATTTACCAGACACTAGCCACTGACTACGGACCCCTGCTTCTCCCATGAAAATCGCTGTCATCGGCTCCGGCATCTCGGGCCTGTCTGCTGCCTATTTCCTTGCGCGCAAGCACGAGGTCACGCTGATCGAGCAGGACGGCCGCATCGGCGGCCACACCAACACCATCGCCATCAACACGCCGCAGGGGCCGGGCGCGGTCGATACCGGCTGGATCGTCTACAACGGCATCAACTATCCGAACCTGACCGCGCTGTTCCAGGAGCTGGAAGTGGCAACCCGGCCGACCAGCATGTCCTTCGCGGTATCGATCGGCGATGGCCGTTACGAATGGAAAGGCAGCGACCACATGTGGACCGTGTTCGCGCAGTGGACCAACCTGTTCAAGCCCGGCCACATCCGCATGCTGCTGGACATCCTCAAGCTCAACAAGCAGTGCAATGCGCTGCTGAAAGCCGGCACCCTGCCGAGCGGCTCGCTGGGTCAGTTCCTCGACGACCAGGGTTTTTCGCAGGCGCTGCGCCGCGACTATCTGCTGCCGATGGCCGGGATGATCTGGAGCTGCTCGCCGCAGGCCGCTGCCGAATATCCAGCCGACGATTTCATGCGCTTCTTCGACAGCCACAGCCTGTTCACCGCGACCCAGCAGCCGACCTGGCATTCGGTCATCGGCGGCAGCAACACCTATGTGAAGCGGCTGATGGCCCGCTACCAGGGCGCCCTGAGCCTGAACACGCCGGTGCTCGGCATTCGGCGTGCGCCGGACGACGGCGTGCTGCTGCAACTGCCGGGTGGCGAGCAGCGTTTCGATCGCGTGGTCTGCGCCACCCATTCCGATCAGGCGCTGCGCCTGCTGACGGATGCCAGCGATGCCGAACGCGAAGTGCTGGCCGGCATTCCGTACAGCGAATCGCGCGTGGTGCTGCACACGGATGACAGCTTCCTGCCGAAACGCCGCGCCGCCTGGGCGAGCTGGAACTACAGCCATCCGGTGTCGGAGATTCACGACCAGCGCATTTCCGGCAGCTACTGGATGAACCTGCTGCAGCACATTCCGGGGCCAGTGAACTACATCGTGACTCTGAATCCGCAGAGGCCGGTGGCGGCTGCCAAGATCATCTACGACATCGTCTACCACCACCCGCACTACACCGCCGCCAGCAAGCTGACCCACGCGAAACTGCCGGCGATCCAGGGTCGCGGTGGCCTATGGTGGGCCGGCGCCTGGACCGGCTACGGCTTCCACGAAGACGGCCTGAAATCCGGATTGCGGGCGGTGCAGGGCATCGATGCGAGCTGTCTGCCGAGCTGGGCGAGCGGGATCTAGACGAATGTCCTCAAGACATTCGTCCCCGTTCGCGCCCTGCCAGGGATGGCAGGGCCGGCCGTTCCGACGGAAGACACGGTTGCGCCAGGGACGGCAGGCCAAACCATGACCAATAGACCCGCGGCTGCGCTGTACCCCAGCCGGGTGATGCACCGCCGGCTGATCGCGCCGCTGTACCGCTTCGTCTACCAGGTGTTCTACATCGTCTGGGATATCGACCGGATCGACGAAGCAGTAGCGCCGCTGCGGCTGCTGTCACGCAACCGCTTCAACCTGCTGGCCATCCACGACCGCGATCACGGCAGCGGCCAGCCAGGGGCGCTGCGCAGCTGGGTGGAAACCATGTTGCAAGGTGCGGGCATCACGCTGGATGGTGGTCGGATTCGTCTGCTGGCGTTCCCGCGGCTGTTCGGTTTTGCCTTCAATCCGATCTCGATGTGGTACTGCGAACACCGCGACGGCAGCCTGCGGGCGGTGATTGCCGAGGTGCGCAATACCTTCGGCGAAAAGCATTGCTATCTGCTCGCATCCGACGGCCAGCCGATGCCGTATGACCTTCTGCATGAGAAGGACAAGTGCTTCCACGTGTCGCCGTTTTTCGACCTCGTGGGCCGCTACCGTTTCACGCTCGACGATCCCGGCGAGCGGCTGCGGGTGGCGATCCACGAGACGCGGGACGGGGTGCCGATACTTGATGCAACGCTGGCCGGCGAGCGGGTACTGCTCACCGACCGCGCCATCATCAAGCAGGTGCTGAAGATGCCGCTGATGACCCTCAAGGTGGTCGCCGGCATTCACTGGGAAGCCTTGAAAATCTGGTTGCGCGGCGGCCGCTTTCACGGCAAGCCGGCGCCGCCGGAACGTGAGGTGAGCTGATCTCGAGTTCTTCTTGATCCGGCTCGTCAGGCATCATCTGGACACCCTAGCCGCAGCCATGAACCACAACGACAGCAAGCACGATCGCCACGAACAGCTTCAGCAGATCATGCGCCGGGACGGCTTCTCGCCCGACCTGCCCGCTGACTTCGCCACCCGCGGCGACAATCGAGGCCTGAGCTGGGGCCTGAAGATCCTGATGTACATGATGTCCGGCGTGAAGGTCGGCACCCTCGACATCGTCCTGCCGAATGGCAGCACGCGCCGCTTCGAAGGCAGCGAGCCCGGCCCCCACGGCCTGTGGCAGATCAAGAGCGAGGCGCTGATGCGCCACCTGCTGACCGGCGGCGAAGTCGGCATCGGCGACGCCTATCTGGATGACTGCTGGGACACGCCGGACCTGACTCGCCTGCTGATGGTCATGTACCTGAACGAGCCGCACTACAAGGGCCCGTTCGAGATGAACTGGCTCGGCCGCTTCTTCGGCATGGTCAAGCACCGGCTTAAAGCCAACACCAAGCGCACCGCGAAGAAGAACATCGAGTACCACTACGACCTCGGCAACGAGTTCTACAAGATGTGGCTCGACGACACGATGGCGTACTCCTCCGGCATGTACATCCAGCCGAACGAAACGCTGATGGACGCGCAGATCAACAAGTTCCAGCTGATGTACGAGCGCCTGGAACTGCGTCCCGAGCACACCCTGCTCGAGATCGGCTCCGGCTGGGGCGGCTTCGCGATCTATGCGGCGACGCATTCGGGCTGCCGGGTGCACTCGATCACCCTGTCCAACGAGCAGTACGCCGAAGCCAAGATCAGGGCCGAGAAGGCCGGCGTAGCGGATCGCGTCAGCTTCGAGATCCGCGACTACCGCGACGTCACCGAAACCTATGACCGGGTGGTGTCGATCGAGATGTACGAAGCCGTCGGCGAGGAATACTGGCCGGGCTATTTCCAGGCGATCAGCAAGGCGCTGAAGCCGGGCGGCGTCGCGGCGATCCAGGGCATCACGATCAATCCGGCGATCTTCGACAACTATCGCAGCAAGCGCGATTTCATCCAGAAGTACATCTTCCCGGGCGGCATGCTGTGCCCGCCGACCTTGTTCGCGACGCTTTCTGAGCAGGTCGGCCTGGTGTCCAGCGATGCCCGGTTCTACGCCAAGGACTACGCTGATACGCTCGCCGCCTGGCATCGCAACGTGCTCAGCGTGCGGGAACAGATCGTCAAGCAGTTCGACGAGCGCTTCCTGCGCATGTGGCGCTATTACCTGAGCTACTGCGAATGTGGCTTCCGCACCGGCTCGATCGATCTGATGCATATCACGCTGACCAAACCAACTTGAGGTCTTGATGAAGCTCGGCATCGGCCTGTTTGCGGTCCTTGCGTTCGCCTCGCTGATCGGCGCGTCGATCTGGGCCACCGGCCACGTCAGCATCGTGCCGGCGATCAATGATCTGATCGCCAATCCGGCCGCGAACTACAACGCCTGGTTCGTCGCCACGCTGTTCGACACCTTCTACGCCTTCCTGTGGTTCTGGTTGTGGATCGCCTACAAGGAAACCTCGTGGCTGGCGCGGGTTCTGTGGCTGGTCGCGGTGCTGCTGACTGGCAACATGGCGATGGCGGTCTACGCGCTGATTCAACTCGCCAGGCTGCCGCCGAACGCGACCATCGAAGACTTCCTGCTGCGCCGCAAGCTGGCCGCTCGGTGAGCGAACCAGACAGCGTCACCGCCGCCGCCCCGGTTCAATCGTTCTGGCGTCGAAAAGTCCTGGGGCCGGTGCTGGCCCAGCTTCGGCAGGGCATCACCCCGGAAAAGATCGCGCTGACGGCCGCGCTCGGCGCGGTGATCGCGGTATTCCCGATCCTGGGTTCGACCACGGTGCTCTGCGGCCTCGTCGCCTGGGGCCTGCGCCTGAACCAGCCGATCATCCAGCTGGTGAACTACCTCTGCTATCCGCTGCAGTTCGTGCTGCTGCTGCCGTTCTATCGGGCCGGCGAATGGTTCGGTGCGCCGCATGTGGCGCTGTCGATTCCCGAAATGATCAGCCGCTTCCAGGCCGGGCCGATGGAGTTCATCGCCGAATTCGGCCTGGTGGCGCTCGGCGGTGTCGCGGCCTGGATCGCTGCTGCGCCGCTGGCGATCACCGCGCTGTACTTCGGCCTGCGACCGACACTGCGCCGGCTGGCGCGGCGCAGCCGCGTAGTGCCGCTCTAGCCGCGCGGCACCTTGATCATCGCGCCAACGCGCAGCACGTCGGTGTCGCCGAAACCGTTCAGTTCCTGCAGTGCGCCAATCGACGTCCGGTAGCGCTTGGCGATCGCGCCCAGGGTCTGGCCCGAGCGAACGCGGTGGGTACCGTGCTGGGCAACGGCCTTGGCCACCGACAGGCTCGGCGATTCCGCCTTGACCTTGATCGGATGCGCCGCGGTCTGCGCCGCCGGCTTGGTGTCGATCACCGCCACCATCAGCCGGTCGTCGCCGGTCGGAATCTGCAGGTTCTGGCCCTTGCGCAGCTTGTTGCCGTTGGCGAGGTTGTTGGCGACCAGGATGTCCTTGCTCGACACGCCATAGCGCTTGGCGATCTTGCCCAGCGAATCGCCGCGGGCGACGACGTGGGTCGAATAGAGGCGGATCTGGCTGTCGTGGCGCTGATCCGGGGTCAGCGTCGCGTAAGCGATGTCGAAGCGCCGGCCAGCACCGCTCGGCACGCGAATCTCGTGATCCGGCGGCACGCGCAGGCGGCCGTTGACCACTTCCGGGCGGAACGCCGGGTTGAGGCGCTGGAACTCCTCGTCATCGGCACCGGCCAGCTTGCGCAGGGTGTCGTAGCGCACGTAGTCGTGGGTGCGCACGGTGTCGAAGCGCAGCAGCGGTTCGCGCTGCAGTTCGCCGTAATGGCTGCGGTAGTCGCGCTCGATTTCGCTGGCGGCGATGAACTCCGAGTAGAAGTTCGACGAGGCGAAGCCGAACGACTTGGCCTGGTAGTGCTCGATCAGGTCGGTCAGGGTCGTGCCGTTGACTTCGCGCAGGCCCTTGGCGATGCCGCCGCGGCCGTGGTTGTAGGCGGTCAGCGCCAGCGGCCAGCTGCCGAGCGCGTCGTAGTCGTCACGCAGATGACGGGCGGCGGCGTCGGTGGAGGTCCACGGGTCGCGACGATCGTCGACGACATTGTTCAGGCGCATGTAGATGCGCGCCGATGACGGAATGAACTGCCAGAGCCCGGCGGCGGCGGCCTTCGAGTAGGCCTCGACATTGAAGCTGGATTCGACCAGCGGCAGGCGGGTCAGCCGGGTCGGCAGGCCGTAGCCGGCGAAGATGCGTTCCATCTCGGGCAGATAGCGGCCGGAGATTTCCAGCGCGTGCTGGGTGCGCTCGCGCAGGCCGCGCTGGAAGCGCAGATCCTCGGCGGCCTTCTCGTAGCGCTGCGGGTTCTGATCGTTGCCGAACAGCGCGACGATCTTGGCCTGATCAGCCGGCAGCAGGTCCGGGTTGATCACTTCGCCGCCATCGATGCGCGCCTGCAGCGCCCGCAGGCTGCCTTCGAGATCGGCGCGGGCGGCTTTTTCCTCGCGGTTCTTCTTGGCAGCCAGCTCGTTCGGCGACAGCACGGCGGCATCGGCGCGGAAATCGAGCACCGTGAACACCTTCGAGACATCGTCCTTGGTGTGCAGCGCGCTGTTGTTTTCAGACCATTCGGCGAACACCTGCTTCCAGAACTCGACCCTGGGTTTGATCAGGCTCGGCGTCGGGAAATTCGGATCCTCGAGCACCACCGTGGTGGCAGCAGGCGCGACGACGGCGGCGGCAGCTGCACCCGGCGCATCGCTGGCGGCAAGCGGCGCGGCGAAGCTGGCAAGCAGCACCAGGATCAGCGGATTTTTCGACATTGCGTTCGGTGCTCGGGACGGCTGTGAACTTCAAAAACACTTCAAAGAGCAGGTGCTGAAGCGGATGCTATCGCAGCGTCCGATCAGGCGACAATGAATGTGCAAAGACTGTTCCGCCGGATCGACCGGAGAAGTCTGCCGGCAGGTTCCCGCACCTTACTCCGAGTTCTTCGATGACCATCTCGATCACTGCTGAAACGCTATGCCTGCTGGCCGCCGGCAGCTTCTTCATGACCGGCCTGCTGACCGGCTGGTGGAAGTACCGCTGCATCGCCACCAGTGCCGTAGCCACGGCGCCGGTCTATGTCGACATCGCCCATCGGGCGGCGCTGATGTACTCGTTTTCGGCGCTGCTGATCCGCGAATTCGTGCCTTATTCGCCGCTGTCGCCGGCCGGCACGCTGTGGGCGGTCGCGGGCCCGCTGCTGTTCTTCGCGCTGGCCATCGCCGGTTATGTACTGCACGGCATCCTCCGAGACACCGACAACCAGATGCGCCGCCCGCACCAGCTCGGCGCCGGCACCTTGCCGGACGTCGCGATGCAGGGCTTCATGTGGGCGCTGGCGCTGGCCGAGATCGGCGGCTTCGGGGTGCTGCTCTGGGGATTTCTGAAGTCGATCGCTTGAGGCTGTCGGTTAAGCTAAACGCTGCCCCCGTCCTGATCCCCTCCTGCAGCCATGGCCCAGCCTTATCCGCCGATCGAGCCGTATCGCACGCACCATCTGAAGGTTTCGGCGCTGCACGAGATCTATGTCGAGGAAAGCGGCAACCCGCAGGGCAAGGCGGTGGTGTTCGTGCATGGCGGCCCGGGCGGCGGCTGCGAAGCCTGGCATCGCCAGTTCTTCGATCCGAAACGCTACCGCATCGTGCTGTTCGATCAGCGCGGCTGCGGCCGTTCCACGCCGTATGCCGAACTGCGCGAGAACAGCACCTGGGATCTGGTGGCCGACATGGAAACCATCCGCGAGAAACTCGGCATCGACGCCTGGGTGGTGTTCGGCGGTTCCTGGGGCTCGACCCTGGCGCTGGCCTATGGCGAAACCCATCCGCAGCGGACGCTCGGCCTGATCCTGCGCGGCATCTTCCTGATCCGTCCGGAGGAGATCAGCTGGTTCTACCAGGAAGGCTGCAACTGGATCTATCCGGACGCCTGGGAGCATTACATCGCGCCGATCCCGGTTTCCGAGCGCGGCGATCTGGTCAGCGCCTATCACCGCCGCCTGACCAGCGAAAACCCGGAAGTGCGCCGCGATGCCGCGCGCAGCTGGAGCATCTGGGAAGGTGCGACCTCGAAGCTGATTCCGAGCACCGACATGGTCGCCCGCTACGGCGGCGATGATTTCGCCGAAGCCTTCGCCCGCATCGAATGCCACTACTTCGTCAACGGCGGCTTCCTGCGCCCGAACCAGTTGCTGGACGACGCTGCGAAGCTGAAGAACATCCCCGGCGTCATCGTCCAGGGCCGCTATGACGTGGTCTGCCCGATGAAATCCGCCTGGGATCTGCATCGCGCCTGGCCGGAAGCCGATCTGCAGGTGGTCGCCGATGCCGGCCATGCGGCCAGCGAGAACGGCACCTTGAGCCGGCTGATCGATGCGGCGGATCGTTTCGCGCGGATGTAGTTCAGGGATAGTTCAACCGACGAGGGCCAGGCCCTCGTCGCGCTTGATCGCTTCCAGCACCAGCGACGAACGCACGTCCTTGACGCCGGGCAGGCCGATCAGCACCCGCATCGAGAACTCGGCGAAGGCGGCGAGATCGGCCACCTGCACGTGCAGCAGGAAGTCGAGATCGCCGGTCATCACGTAGCAGGCGCGCACTTCCGGCCGGGCGCGGATCGCTGCTTCGAAAGCCTGGGTCGCATCCTTCGATTGCCGCTCGATCGCGACGCGAACGAAAGCCTCGATGCCGAGACCGAGCGCCGCCGGATTGAGCACGGCGGTGTAGCGGCCGATGACGCCGGAATCCTCCAGCTTCTTCAGCCGCCGCTGGCAGGCAGTCGGCGATAGGGCGACCTTGTCGGCCAGCTCGACCACGGCGATGCGGCCGTTGCGCTGCAGCTCGTCGAGCATCCGAAGATCGGTACGGTCCAGCTCGGCGCGCATGATTTCTCCGAAATTCAGATGATTCGTGATGAATCGATGCGAGAATCCTAACGTATGCGCATCACTTCGCAGCAAAACGCTGCGGCTGCCGCGCTACGCTGGCTGCCTTGCATCCGCTTCATGGAGGCCGTCATGGCCCAGCGTTCGCTGCCCTCGTCCCTTTACGTTTCCCGTGCGCCCGACGCGCGCGGCATCGTCGCCTACTCGAAGGCCGAGCACGCGATCTGGGCCGAGTTGTATGCGCGTCAGCAGGCTGCGATCGCAGACGTCGCCTGCCAGGAATTCCTGCACGGACTGGCGCTGTTGCAGCTGCCGCAGCATCGCGTGCCGCAGCTGTCGGAGGTCTCGGCCCGGCTGCAGCGCGAGACCGGCTGGCAAGTGGCGGCAGTGCCGGCGCTGATCCCGTTCTCGCAATTCTTCGCGCTGCTGGCCGCCAAGCGCTTCCCGGCCGCCACGTTCATCCGCCGTCGCGAGCATCTGGACTACCTGCAGGAACCCGACATCTTCCACGAGCTGTTCGGCCACACGCCGTTGCTGACCAACCCCTGGTTCGCCGCGTTCACCCAGCGCTATGGCGAAATCGGGCTGGCGGCGAGCAAGGAAGATCGCGCGTTTCTGGCGCGGCTGTACTGGTTTACCGTCGAGTTTGGCCTGCTTCGCAGGCCGGATGATTCACTCAGCATCTACGGCGGCGGCATCCTGTCCTCGCCCGGCGAAACCGCGTATGCGCTGGGGCCGGCGCCGCAGCACCGCCCGTTTTCGCTGATCGAGGTGCTGCGCACGCCGTATCGCATCGATGTGCTGCAGCCGCTGTACTACGTGCTCGACTCATTTCGTCAGTTGCACGAGCTGAGCCGGGCCGATCTGCTTGCCGCCGTGGCCGACGCCCGCCGCCTCGGCCTGCATGCACCGCTGTTCCCGCCGAAATCGCTGGCGGCCTGACCTTTGGAGCTACCGATGAACGATCAGACCAACCCGCTGCAGACCGACGGCTTCGAGTTCGTCGAATTCACCGCGCCGACGCCGGCCGGCGTGGCCCAGCTGCACAGGCTGTTCGAGCTGCTCGGCTTCACCGCGGTGGCCCGGCATCGTTCAAAGGACGTGACCCTGTTCAAGCAGGGCGACATCCACTTCCTGGTCAACGGCACGCCGTACACGCACTTCGCGCAATTCGCGATCGCCCACGGCCCCAGCGCCTGCGCGATGGGTTGGCGGGTGAAGGACGCGCCCGCCGCGTTCCGTCATGCCGTGGCCCAGGGCGCGGTGCCGTTCGATACCAAACCGGGCTACATGGAGCTGAACCTGCCGGCGGTCTACGGCATCGGCAACAGCGTCCTTTATTTTGTCGACCGCTACGGCGAGCGCTCGATCTACGACGTCGACTTCATCGCCATTGCCGGCGCGAATCAGCAGCCGAAGGGCGTTGGCCTGACAGCGCTCGACCATCTGACCCACAACGTCGCCAAGGGCAACATGGACGTCTGGTCGAGCTTCTACACCCGCATCGCCAACTTCCGCGAGATCCGCTATTTCGACATCGAAGGCAAGCTGACCGGCCTGGTGTCGCGGGCGATGACCAGCCCCTGCGGCAAGCTGCGGATTCCGATCAACGAAAGCGCCGACGAGAAATCGCAGATCGCCGAATTCATCCGTGACTATCGCGGCGAAGGCATCCAGCATCTGGCGCTGGCCACCGATGACATCTACTCAACCGTCGAAGCGCTGCGCGCGCGCGGTGTCGTGTTCATGGACACGCCGGACGCCTACTACGACAAGACCGATGCCCGGGTGCCGAACCACGGCGAGAATCTGGCGCGGCTGCAGAAGCTGAAAATCCTCATCGATGGCGCGCCGGTGGAAGGCATCCTGCTGCAGATCTTCACCTCGACGGTGATCGGCCCGATCTTCTTCGAGATCATCCAGCGCAAGGGCAACGAAGGCTTCGGCGAAGGCAACTTCAAGGCGCTGTTCGAGTCGATCGAGGAAGATCAGGTTAGCCGAGGTGTGCTGAAAGCGGAAACAGCCTGAGAGAAGCGGTCATGCGCAAATGGATCCACATTCCCCACGTCGAAGGCCTGGCCTCGCGCCAGGCGCATGCCGATCTGCCGCCCGGCACGGTCGAGCGCGAGATCGGCAAGGACGGCTTCTTCGGCCCGGCGACGCAGATGATCCATCCGCGTCCGCCCACCGGCTGGACCAGCTGGGAAGGTCCGCTGCGGCCGCGTGCCTTCGACTGCATGCAGCTGCCGTCCGAAGCTGCGAGCACCAGTCCAAGCCCATGGGCAGCCACCGACCTGCTGCACAACGCGCACTGCCGGCTGCGCTTCTGGCGGCTGGCCACGAACATGGATCATCTGGCCCGCAACGCCGATGGCGATGAGCTGCTGTTTGTCCACGCCGGGCGCGGTGAGCTGTACTGCGACTATGGCCATCTGACGATCGAGGCCGGTGATTACCTGCTGCTGCCGCGCGGCACCATGTGGCGCCTCGAGGTGCTGGAGGCCCTGCAGCTGCTGCTGATCGAAGCCAGCAATGGCAGCTATCAGTTGCCGGACAAGGGCCTGGTCGGCGAGCAGGCGATCTTCGATCCGGCGATGCTCGATCTGCCGCGCATCGATGAGGCCTTCAAGGCGCAAGCCGCGCAGGCCGGCGATAGTCGCGTGGTGATCAAGCGCCGCAATACACTTTCGACAGTCACCTATCCGTACAACCCGCTCGATGCCCTGGGCTGGCATGGCTCCTTGCACCCGGTGCGGATCAATGTCCGCGATATCCGGCCGCTGAGTTCGCATCGCTATCACTTGCCGCCGAGTGCGCACACCACCTTCGTTGCGCCGGGCTTCGTGGTCTGCACCTTTGCGCCGCGCCCGTTCGAGACCGATCCTGGCGCGATCAAGGTGCCGTTCTTCCACTCGAACGATGATTTCGACGAAGTGATCTTCTATCACTCGGGCGACTTCTTCAGCCGCGATCACATTCATCCGGGCATGGTCACCCTGCACCCGGCCGGCTTCACCCACGGCCCGCATCCGAAGGCGCTGAGCCGGATGCACGTGCAGCCGAAACCGATGACCGACGAGTACGCGGTGATGATCGATGCCCGCGAAGCCTTCGATGTCGGCGATGCGGCGACGGCGGTCGAATGGGCCGAGTACCACCAGAGCTGGCGCCAGAGCTGACGCGTCAGCTCCGAACCTCGCCCAGCAAGAAGCCCCGGCATCACTGCCGGGGCTTCTTTACAGCAGCAGCTTCAGCGACCGCGGAAGCCGGTCTTCTCGGGACGGGCCGGCGGCTCCGGCAGGTTCTTCAGCTTCTCGGTCAGCGCGGTCTTCTGCGCCGGCGTCAGCATCGCGAAGATCTGCGACTTCAGCGCCGCCTGCTTCTGCACGCGGTCACGCGCTTCATTGGCCTCGGCGTCGGCGAGCTGGTTGATCAGGCCGCTGTAGCCGGGGCTGTCCGGCGCAGCGATCTCGACGTTGCGATGCAGCTGACGCGCTGCCACACGCTCGTCGCGAGCCGACTGCCACTGTGCCTTGATCGCATCACGGACGCTGCTGCGCTGCGCATCGCTGAGATCCAGCGACTTCAGCTCGTGCATGAACGGGCCAGCGCCACGGCGCGGACCGCCGTGGCGGCCTTTCTCGTGCGGCGGGCGATCCGGGCGATCAGCACCAGCCGCAGCATCCGGAGCCGGTGGCTGGGCATTGGCGAACTGCGGCGCGGCGATCATCAGGCCGGCGCACAGCGCAGCAGCGAGTGCGGTTTTCTTGGAAGTGAGATGGGTCTTGAGATTCATCTTGGGTGCTCCTGTGTTGCTGGGATGTTGTTGCTGGGGGGAGGCCGCGATGGCCTTGGTCTGCCCGAGCATTGAACGCCTGATGGCCGTGGCGAAGCGTTGCGCGCTCGTTAAGATCGGTAAAGGCCGGCGTCGCCGCTTGCGCGTCGTCGGCGTGGGCCAGACAGTACGGCCATGACCGCTGCCCACATCCTGATCGTCGACGACGACCGCGCGCTGGCCGAACTGCTGGCCGACTATCTGCGCCACGAGTCCTACAGCGTCGAGACCGTGCACGACGGCGCTGCCGCGCTGGCCCGGCTCGGTGCTTCCGGTCCGCGGCCGGATCTGCTGATCCTCGACGTGATGATGCCCGGCCTCGATGGCCTGGAAACCCTGCGCGAACTGCGCCGCAAGCACCCGCTGCCGGTGATCATGCTGTCGGCGCGCGGCGAGCCAGTGGACCGGGTCATCGGCCTCGAACTCGGTGCCGACGACTACCTCGCCAAGCCTTGCCTGCCGCGCGAACTGCTGGCCAGAGTCCGCGCCCGGCTGCGTGCGCCGGCGACCGCTGCGTCCGACACCCTCGAACTCGGCAGCCTGCGCATCGAAACGCTGACCCGCACGGCCTTGCTCCACGGCCAGCCGCTGGAGCTGACCGGTGCCGAGTTCTCGCTGTTGATGGCCCTGGCGATGCGGCCCGGTCAGGTGGTCGACAAGGCGGTGCTGACCCGCGAAGGCCTGGGCCGCGAAATCGAACGCTTCGATCGCGCCGTCGATGTCCACATCAGCCGCCTGCGCCGCAAGCTGGCTGACGCGGCCGCAGATGCGCCAGGCATCGATGCCGTGCGCGGCCTCGGCTATCAGCTGATCGTCGGCAAGACGGCGGCACCGGGGTCAACGTGAAACTGCCAACCCCGAACCTGTATTCGCGGCTGCTGCTGTGGTTCGTCGCCGCCAACATCGCCACGCTGGTGATCAGCGTCTTCGTCACCGAACGCTTTGCCCGCAACGCCTATCGCGGCGAGCCGGACTGGACGGCGATGGCCGAAGCCGCCAACGGCGTCTACATCCGCAAAGGTGTGCATGGGCTTGATGAATGGCGCGAGCGCCGGCAGCTCGATGGCATCGATGCCAGCCTCTACGAAGCTGACCGCAACCTGCTGCATCGTCCGACGCCACCGATCGCACGCCGTGCGCTCGACCGCCTGCTGAGCGAGGACGCGGTGGTCCTGCGGCCACGGCCGGAAGTGCTGGTGGTCGCCGAGAAGGTGATCGGCAGCGATGGCATCGAACGCCGCCTGATCGCCGTCCGCGGCCCGCGCGCGCCGCCGCCGCGCATCGAGCATCTGCTGATGGTGCAACTGGTGCTGTCGATGCTGGTGATCGGCGCGCTCGGCTGGTGGGTGGCGCGCAGCATCGCCCGGCCGGTCGCGGCGATCGCCGATGCCACCCGGCGGATGACCGCCGGTGATCTGGCGACGCGAGTCGGCGCGCCGTGGAGCGGCCGCGATGACGAACTCGGCCGTCTCGCGGCCGATTTCGATCGCATGGCGGCGCGCATCGAAGCGCTGATCGCCCACGAACGCGGCGTGCTGCAGGATGTTTCCCACGAACTGCGCTCGCCGCTGGCCCGCCTGCACTTGCTGCTCGATCTGGCCAGCCGCGGCGCGCCGGAATCCGCCGTCACCCACTTCACCCGGGCCGAGGCGGAGATCGCCCGGCTGGACCGGATCATCGGCGAAGCGCTGGCGTTGTCGCGGATGGAAGCGGACCTGCCCGGCATGAGCATGGAACAGGTCGATCTGGCCGCAATGCTGCAGTCCCGGGCAAGCGCCTTCCGTATCGAGGCAGACACCCGGCAGATCGGCATCGCACTGCAGATGGAGGATTCGCTGCCGGTCAGCGGCAATCACGGCCTGCTCGAACGGGCGGTCGACAATCTGCTCTCGAACGCGGTGAAGTTCAGTGCCGATGGCGGCCACATCGTGCTCAGCCTGCGCAGCGAAGAAGGGCTTGCGCCGA
This sequence comes from Nevskia sp., assembly GCF_023266035.1. Classification (GTDB taxonomy): domain Bacteria; phylum Pseudomonadota; class Gammaproteobacteria; order Nevskiales; family Nevskiaceae; genus Nevskia. Next base: position 27,771 of record NZ_JAHFRY010000016.1, on the reverse strand, counting down.
AGACGGTGATCGAGATTCGCGACCACGGCCCCGGCGTGCCCGAAACCGATCTCGGCAAGCTGTTCCGGCCGTTCTTCCGGGGCGCCAATGCGGCGCGCGCCGAAGGCCACGGGCTGGGTCTGGCGATCGTCGAACGCATTGCCCGCGCGCATGGCGGCAGCTTGTCCGCGGCCAATGCCGAAGGCGGTGGTCTGAGGGTAAGGCTGAGCCTGCCGGCCACCGGAAGCGCGGGGCTAGAATAGCTTCACGCCCCTTACAGGACCGTCGGCAACGGCGGAAAACCCGATGAAACTCGCCACCTTGCGTGATGGCAGCCGTGATGGCCGGCTGGTCGTCGTCAGCCGCGATCTGCGCCACGCAGCACCGGTGCCGCAGACCCGAACCCTGCAGCAAGCCCTCGACGACTGGGAGGCCATCGCCCCCGATCTGCAGCTGCTGTCGGACAAGCTCAACGAAGGCGGCATTGCCGGCACCCTGGCCTTCGATCCCTGCGAATGCCTGTCGCCGCTGCCGCGCGCCTATCAGTGGGCGGACGGCTCGGCCTACGTCAATCACGTCGAGCTGGTGCGTCGCGCCCGCGGCGCCGAGCTGCCAGCCAGCTTCTGGACCGATCCGCTGATCTACCAGGGCGGCTCGGACAGCTTCCTCGCGCCCTGCGCCGCGATACCTCTGGCCAATGCCGACTGGGGCCTGGACCTCGAAGGCGAACTCGCGGTGATCACCGGGGACGTGATGATGGGCGCCTCGCCGGAAGCGGCGGCCAGTGCGATCCGCCTGGTGATGCTGGCCAACGATGTCTCGCTGCGCAATCTGATCCCGGAGGAGCTGGCGAAGAACTTCGGCTTCTTCCAGTCCAAGCCTTCGAGCAGCTTCAGCCCCTGCGCGGTGACCCCGGACGAACTCGGCGCCGCCTGGGATGGCGAGCGCCTGCATCGCCGGCTGCTGACTGCCGTCAACGGCCAGAAGCTCGGTGCGCCGAACGCCGGACAGGACATGGTCTTCGGCTTCCCGCAGCTGATCAGCCACATCGCCAAGACCCGCCCGCTGGTGGCCGGCTCGATCATCGGCAGCGGCACGGTCTCGAACAAGGGCGAAGACGGCGGGCCGGGCAAGCCGGTTGCCGACGGCGGCGTCGGCTACGCCTGCCTGGCCGAACAGCGCACCGTCGAAACCCTGCTGTCCGGCACCGCAACAACACCGTATCTGCAGCACGGCGACTCCATCCGCATCGAGATGCTCGACGATGACGGCGTCTCGATCTTCGGCGCGATCGAGCAGGTGGTGCGGCCTTATCCCTGAGCCTGGTTTTGACCCGGTTCGAACCGGGTCAAGGCTGCCGCCAGATGAAGTTGCCGAAGCCGCGCGGCCCATCGGCTGTCTCCGCGCTCGCGGTGACCTTCAGCGTTGCCGTATCGATGCGCTGCACGCCGTTCGATTCCCAGTTGACGACGTAGACACTGCGGCCGTCGGCCGAGGCTTCGATGCCTTCCGGGTAGTCGCCGACTTCGATGGTCGCGAGCTTCGCGAAGCTGCCGGTGTCGAACACGCTGACCGTGCCCGCGTACTGGTTGCTGACGAAGGCGCGGCCGTTGGCGAGCGCCACGGCGTAGGGGCGCTCGCCGACGGCGACTGTGGCGATCGCCTTGGCGTTCGGTACGTCGATCACCGTCACATCATTGCTGCCGACGTTGGCGGTGTAAGCGCGGAGGCCGTCGGCGGACAAGCTGACGCCGAACGGCCGGGTGCCGACCTTGATCGCCGCGCGCACGGTGAAACTGGCGGTGTCGATGATCGACACCTGATCGTCATCGCGATCGGCGCTGAGCAGCGTCCGGCCGTCGCTGCTGATCGCCAGACCGGACGGCGACTGGCCGACCTGGACGAAGCCGGTGACGGCGCGGCGGATCGGATCGATCGCGTAGACGCGGTGCTGGTACCAGTCGGCGACATAGATCGGCGAGCCGGAAGGCGGCACGACGATGCCGAGCGGGCCGCCGCCGACGTCGATGCGACCGACGACCGCGCGGCTGGCGGTGTCGATGATGGTGACGAACTTGCCTTCCGGGCTGCTGACGTAGGCACGGCCGGCCTGCTGGGCAACGGCGACGCCAGCGGGTTTGCCGTCGACCGGAATATCGGCCAGCCGCTGCATCGTCGTCAGGTCGATGACACTGACCCGATTGGCGACCTGAGCCGGGATGAAAGCGAAGTCGTGAGCTTCGATCGAACCCGCAGATAACAGGGCCGCAACCAGCAGAGCCGGTCGCGGCACGGAGCACCGCTTTTTCACCGGCAACGAGACACTAGCCACTGACCACTATTTGCCGCCTTCCAGCGACTTCTTCAGCGCGGCAAGTGTGGTCTCGTAGAGCTTGGTGACGGCGGCCTGCGAAGCGTCGTCGTTCAGCTCCGGCGGCGGATCGTTGTTCGGATAGCCGCGATAGAAGCCGGCTTTCCATTCGACGGTGCTCTTCGTGGCATCGCCGGTGACGGTGATCGTCGACGCGTAGTTGTTGACCGGCAGCACCTTGGGATCGACCTTGGTGATCTTGTAGCTCAGCGACTTGCCTTCGGCGTTGTACTTGACCAGCTCTTCCTCGATGGTCGGGCTGCCTTCGGCTTTCAGGGTCACGGTGCGGGTGGCGCCGACTTCGTTGCCGCCCTTGGCATCGGTCTTGGCGACGGCCGGAATCCACGAGGCATCGTCGAACTTCGACAGACGGGCCCAGACCTTGTCCACGGGTGCGGCGATCTCCACCGATTCGACGACCTTCAGCCGTGACGGGCCATGAGCCAGCACAGCGCCAGGCAGCAGCGCGCAGGCAACGAGCAGCGGGGTCCAGGCTTTCAGCACGGCGACTTCTCCAGAGGGCGAACGATAGGGGTTCGGACGGCATTCTGTCCGGCAAGTTCCCGTCGTGCCATTGGCTTTCTGAAGCCGGAAACAAGAACGCCGACTTTCGTCGGCGTTCTGTTGCAAACAGCTTTTCAGTTAACCGCTCAGGCGACAGCCGACTCGCTGCGGCCGCGCTTGCGCTCGTGTTCCTTGAGGAACTTCTTGCGCACGCGAATCGAAGTCGGCGTCAGTTCGACGAGTTCGTCCTCGTTGATGAACTCCAGCGCCTGCTCCAGCGAATGCTTGACCGGCGGGGTCAGCAGCACGTTTTCATCCGAGCCCGAGGCGCGCATGTTGGTCAGCTTCTTGCCCTTCAGGACATTGACCACGAGGTCGTTGTCGCGTGAATGGATGCCGACCACCTGGCCTTCGTAAACCTCGACGGCGGAGTCGACCATCATGCGGCCGCGCTCCTGCAGGTTGAACAGCGCATACGGCGCGGTCTTGCCCAATTCGTTGGAGATCAGCACGCCGTTGCGGCGCTGTCCGATGCCGGCGCTGTCCGACTTCGGACCGAAATGATCGAAGTTGTGGAACAGCAGACCGGTGCCCGAAGTCATCGACATGAATTCGGTCTGGAAGCCGATCAGGCCACGCGACGGAATGGTGTATTCGAGACGGACACGACCCTTGCCGTCCGGGACCATGTTGGTCATCTTGCCGCCACGCTCGGCGAGGCCCTGAATGGCGCCGCCCTGGTTGGCTTCTTCGACGTCGGCCACCAGCGTTTCGTACGGCTCGCAAAGCACACCGTCGATTTCCTTCTGGATCACTTCCGGACGGGCAACGGCGATTTCGTAGCCTTCGCGACGCATGGTTTCCAGCAGGATGCCGAGGTGCAGCAGGCCGCGACCCGAGACCTTGAACTGGTCACCGGCGTTGCCCTGTTCGACACGCAGCGCGACATTGGTCTTCAGCTCGCGCTGCAGGCGATCGCCGATCTGGCGCGAGGTGACGAACTTGCCTTCCTTGCCCGCGAACGGCGACTTGTTGACCTCGAACATCATGCTCATGGTCGGTTCGTCGACCAGCAGCGTGGCCATCTGTTCCGGGTGCTTCAGATCGCAGATGGTCTCGGAAATGCCGAGATCGGCGATGCCGGTGATGGCGACGATGTCGCCCGCTTCCGCTTCCGGCACTTCGATCTTGTCGAGGCCCATGAAGCCGAGCACCTGCAGCACCTTGCCGGTGCGCACGCTGCCGTCACGGCCGACGATCGACACCTGCTGGTTCGGCTTGACCTTGCCGCGGGTGATGCGGCCGGTGCCGATGACGCCGACGTACGAGGAGTACGCGAGCGAGGTCACCTGCATCTGGAACGGACCTTCCGAGTTGACCTTCGGCGGCGACACCTGGTCGACGATGGTCTGGAACATCGGGTCCATGTCGCCTTCGCGGATGTCCGGGTTGTCGCCGGCATAACCGTGCAGGGCCGATGCGTAGACGATCGGGAAATCGAGCTGCTTGTCGGTGGCGCCGAGGCGGTCGAACAGATCGAAGATCTGGTCGATGACCCAGTGGGCGCGGGCGCCCGGACGGTCGATCTTGTTGACCACGACGATCGGGTTCAGGCCCATGCCGAAGGCTTTCTGGGTCACGAAGCGGGTCTGTGGCATCGGGCCGTCAGCGGCGTCGACCAGCAGGCAGACGCAGTCGACCATCGACAGCACGCGCTCCACTTCGCCGCCGAAGTCGGCGTGCCCGGGCGTGTCGACGATGTTGATGCGGTATTCGATGTTGGTGCGCTTGTCGAGCCAGCGGATCGCCGTGTTCTTCGACAGGATGGTGATGCCTCGCTCGCGTTCGAGATCGTTCGAGTCCATGACTCGCTCGCCGAGATTTTCACGGGCGTCCAAAGTCTGCGACTGGCGCAGCAGCTTGTCGACGAGGGTGGTCTTGCCATGATCGACGTGGGCGATGATGGCGATGTTGCGGAGATTCTCGAGGCTCACAGGCAGGCTTTCCGAATTAACGCCCCCAATTGACTGCTGGGGGCTGTTGCAGCTCCTTGCTGCGGCGCAGCAAGAAAAAGATCGCGAATTGTACGCAGGTCCCCATGAAAGCGCATGCGCCTTCGCGAAAATCGTGCCGGATTGACGGCCGGGCGGTCGCTTTGGCGCCCGCACAGGCATTGTCCCGGACGATCGTCTAGGCTCGCGGCGTCACTTGTTCCCTGTGCCCGGAGTCATTCGATGTCCTCGTCATCCACCCGTTCTCTGCTGCTTGCCCTGGCCGTCGTGCTCGCGACGGCCGCGCCATCGAGCGCCGGGCCGTTCGGCGATTTCGCGCAGAAGGCCTACGACGCCACCCGCCGCGCCAATGCCGGCGTCGGCGAAGGCGACATCGGCGCGGCATTGAAGGAAGCGCTCGCCCAGGGCGCGAACCGGGCGATCGCCCAGCTCGGCCGCAGCGACGGCTTCTGGCAGGACACGCGTTTCCGCATTCCGCTGCCGAAGGCGCTGACCAAGGCCGATCCGCTGCTGCGCAGCTTCGGCGCCGGGCCCCGGCTGGACGAGCTGCATCTGTCGATGAACCGCGCGGCGGAAGCTGCGGTGCCGGTCGCCGCCGACGTGTTTTCTGGTGCCATCCGGCAGCTGAGCCTGAAGGACGTTCGAGCGATTCTCGATGGCCCGCCGGACGCGGCAACGACTTTCTTCCGTCAGGCGACCAGCACCAGCCTGCAGGCGAAATTCAAGCCGATCGTCGCCGGCATTACCGCCAAGGCCGGCCTCGCCCAGCAGTACAAGGCGGTGCTGGCCAGCGCCGGTCCCCTGGCGAGCACGCTGGGCGCGCCGGATCTCGACACCTGGGTGACCGATCGTGCCCTGAACAGCCTGTTCCTGCGGGTTGCCGACGAGGAAAAGGCGATCCGCGAAAACCCGGCGGCGCGCAGCACGGAGCTGCTGAAGAAGGTGTTTGCCAAGAGTTGAGCTTGGCCGTTTGCGCAAGTAGGTCGGGCCTCGTCCGACGTTTCTCGCTTCAGCACCGTCGCCCGAGGGGCGACCTACAACGCTAGGGTTTTGCGGGAACGGCCTTGCCGGCCGGCGGCTTGAAGCTCCAGCGGAACGAGATATCGAGCTTGCCGGTGAACGTGCCCTGCACGCTGTTGTCGCCATCCAGCGCGGCGGTCAGCGGCAAGCTCACCTTTTCTTCGCCGCTTTCAGTGGTCTGACGCATCTTGGCGCTGGTCCAGTTCAGCGCCTCGAACGGCGGCGGCAGGCCGATCTTTTCATCGACGGTTTCGGTCGAGGTGTTGATCGTCCGCTTGCTGATCCCGGGCGGCGCCGGAATGAACAGGTTCTCGACGAAGATGGTGCCGGTCTTGACGTCGACGGTGGCCACGTACTTCTCGCACAGCGTCTTCTGATCGTCCTCGTTGCCGGGCGAATCCGCGGTACGGATCAGCCTGAACGGCAGCGGCTTCTCCTTCTTCTTGTCGTAGGCGCGGGTGCCAGTGATCTCCAGCGCGTACTGGATGCTGAGCTTCACCGGGCAGCCGGCGTAGCCGAAGAAGTACAGGAAGCGCGCTTCCGGACCGCTGCCGTGGGAGTTCAGGAAGGCTTCCAGATCTTCGCGGCTGTTGTCCTGCATGGCGTTGACCGCGGCGATCTGTTCGGCGGCCTGCTGGTTGCACTCCAGATTGTCCCGGCAGTGATTGCCCTTCTGGCGATAGCGCTCGAAGATCGTGTTGGCATCATCCGGCGTGGTCGGCAGCTTGCCGCCGTTGCTGGCCCTCAGGCGCTCCAGGCCCTGGCGTGCGTAGTACATCGGCTTGATTTCCATCCGCGCCGCGTTGTCGGTATCGAGCAGGTTGTCGCTGTACAGAAAGCCGTTCGAGCGCAGCCGGGTGTTGACCGTGTAGGTCTGCCTGGTCGTGGCTTCGGTGGCCTGCACGCCGCTTTTCCAGCTCTGGGTGCCGTTCAGCACCAGCTGGAATTCGAACGGCCGTTCCAGCTGCAACGGTCCGGGAGGCGAGGCCGACAGCGCCAGCGGCGCCATCAGCAGCATGGCGGCGAGACGGTAGCCGGCGTTCATGGTGTAGGCACCGGAGCGGGCGCTGCAGCAGGGGCCGGCGGTGGCGCGGCAACGCTCAGCGCCACCCGGAAACCGAGCCCGCTGCTGTGATTGCCGGCTGGATCGGCATCGCGGCTCGACAGGCGCAGCGCCGAAGCGCCGTTGCCCCAGCCGCCACCGCGGTTGACCCGCTTCTTGCAGTTCGCGCCTTCGCCGCTGTCCAGCCAGGCGCGGCCATCGGTCGGTGCGCCGGTGTAGTCCGGATGCCAGCAATCCTCGACCCATTCCCAGACATTGCCGATCATGTCGTGCACACCCCAACGGTTCGGCGGGAAGCTGCCGACCGGTGCGGTTTCGGCAAAGCCGTCGTTGCATTCGATGAACCAGGTCAGCTCCGGATGCCTGGCGCCGGCGGAGAGATCGAGGGCGTTGGCGTAGTTGCAGGTGACCACGTCGACATTGCCCATGCTCCAGACGTAGTGGCTGTCGGTGCCGGCTCGCGCCGCGTACTCCCATTCGGCTTCAGTCGGCAGGCGATACGGGCGGCCGCTGCGCTGCGCCAGCCAGGCGACATAAGCCTTGGCCTGGAGCCAGTTGATGCTGTTCACCGGATGACGGGGGCCGGCTTCGGTGGCTTCCGGTGGCGTCATCGGCGCCGTGCAGCCGCCGGCGGCGACGCAGGCCTGCCACTCGCCGCGCGTCACTTCATAACGGCCGATGGCGAACGGTTTGATGGTGACCTCGTGCGCCGGATGCTCGAAGTTCTGGCCATTGCCGATGCCATCGCCCATCCGGTAGGTGCCGCCGCGGAACGACACCATGTCCGGGCTGTCCGGGCAGTGGCGGAAGTAGCCGATGCGGCCGTCCGCCGATCGGCTGCGCGTGGTCGTGCAGGATGGATCGCGAGAGACGGCGGCCGGCGTGTCGCTGGTCGGCGCCGCTGCAGCTGCCGCTTTCGGCTTCACGGCAGCCAGTGCCGACAACGGAGCGGACAAAGAACCGGCCAACAGCAGGGCGCAGGCAGCGGCAGACAGCGGATGGCGAATCACGGCGAGAACTCGACCTCGATCGAACCGGCCGCCGTCTTGGCTGCGAGCAGCGGCAGCGGCTGGGATTTGTAGATGGCCCGGCGAACGGATTCGTCGAGTTCGTAGTTGCCGCAGCTTTGCACGAAGGG
>NZ_JAHFRY010000016.1:0-19674 GCF_023266035.1 Nevskia sp. | reverse complement strand
CGCCCACCGTGTAATCGATCTTGATCCGGCACAGGAAGTTCCGCGGCGCCCGCGCCGGTTCCAGCCAGTTGTCGTGGAAGCGGCCGACCATCGACTCTTCCGGCGTTTCTTCCGGCACCACCGGCGGCGCCTTGGTCGGCGTCTGCGTCGAGGCACCGGCCGGCTTGGCCGGCGATGGCTGCGGCTTCGGAATCGGCTTGGGCACCGGGACCGGCGTCGGGGTCGGCTCCGGCTTCGGTATTTCCTTCGGCGGCGGAATCGGCGTCGGCGGTGGCGGCTTCACCACCGGTGGCGCGGGTGGCGCCGGCGGTGCGAGAGTGATCTGGATCGCCTTCGGCAGATTGGTGGCCGGCGAGCCGCGTTGCGTCGAGCGCAGGGTGGTGATCGCCAGCAGCACCAGCAGCGCGTGCAGCAGCAGCGATACCGCCGTTGCCCAGCGGCGCGGTTGCGTCTCGACGAGGCGCACGACGCTCAGGCGATTCGGTGCCTCCTCAAGCGCCACGGAATCAGGGCTTGAAAGTGAACGCGAGACCGCCGAGCACGATCGCGCCTTCGCCGACGTCGGCGCCTGCGGTGTCGACGTTGATCTCGGCACCCAGGCTCAGCGCCGCCGTCAGGCCGTAATGGCCGTCGCCGAAAGTCCAGCCGTAGCCGGCGCGGGCGGTGGGCTGGAACACGGTGATGTCGCTGGAACCGCGGACGCCGGGATCGCGGTAGTCGATATTGAGAAAGAACAGCTCGGCGCGGGCGCCGAGAAACCAGCCGTTCTGGCGCGGTTCGAAGTACTTGTCGACGGTGCCGCCGATACCGAAGCCGCCGCCTTCCTCGTTGTCGAACTTGCCGTTGTTGCCGCGATCGACAAAGTTCCAGGCGCCGTGCAGCGCGCCATACCAGTTGTCGCCGAAGGATTTGCCGAGGGCGCCGCTGACGATGGCGCCGGAGGGATAGCCGCGCACTTCGCCCGAAGGCTGGAACTGATCGGCGCGCGACGGCAGGCACGGCAACGCCGCAAGCACCACGGCAGCAGCGACGATGCGGGAAACCCGGGCGATACTTGCAGTCATCGATAGCCTCAAAAAGTCGAGAACGTCGAGAGCCTACAACAGATGCCCGCCGGACTCCGTCAGCCGCGCAGCGCCTCCAGTTGCTCCCAGCGCGCATAGGCCTTGACCAGATCCTGGTCGATGATCGCCAGCCGTGCCTGGGTCGCCAGCGCCTGTTCGCGCTGGGTCTGGAAGAACTTCGGATCGCTGAGCTTCAGACCGAGTTCACGCTGTTCGATTTCGAGTTTTTCGATCTGCTTGGGCAGACTGTCCAGCTCGCGCTTCTCCTTCGAGTTCAGCGCCGGCGCGGCGGCGGCAACCGGCTTCGCCACTTCCACCTTCACGGCCTCGACCTTCTTCGGCTCCGGGCGCACCGCGGTGAACGACACGTCCTTGCGCTGGCGCAGCCAGTCTTCATAGCCGCCCACGTATTCGCCGATCCGGCCGCCGCCTTCGTAGACGAACGTGCGGGTGACGACGTTGTTCAGGAAGGCGCGGTCATGGCTGACCATCAGCACGGTGCCCTGATAGTCGATCAGCAGTTCTTCGAGCAGGTCGAGCGTTTCAACGTCGAGATCGTTGGTCGGTTCATCGAGCACCAGCAGGTTCGACGGCTCGGCGAACAGCCGCGCCAGCAGCAGACGTGCACGCTCACCGCCGCTGAGTGCTTTCACCGGCGAACGCGCGCGATCCGGCGTGAACAGGAACTGCTGCAGGTAGCTCATGACGTGCAGCTGCTTGCCGTCGATGGTGACGAAATCCTTGCCGCCGCCGATGTTCTCGAACACCGGCTTGGAGTCATCCAGCTGCGCGCGCAGCTGGTCGAAGTAGGCCACTTCGAGCTTGGAGCCGTTGCGCACCGTGCCGCTGTCCGGTTCCAGCTTGGCCAGCAGCAGGTTCAGCAAGGTGGTCTTGCCGGCACCGTTCGGGCCGATGATGCCGATCTTGTCGCCGCGGATGACCGTCGTCGAAAAGTTCTTGACGATGATCCTGTCGCCGCGCGAAAAGCTGATGCCTTTCGCCTCGGCCACCAGCTTGCCGGACTTCTCCGCTTCCTGAAGCACCAGCTTGGCTTCGCCGGACAGCTCGCGCCGCGCGGCGTATTCGTTGCGCAGTTTCTTCAGGCGTTCGACGCGGCCCTGGTCGCGCACGCGCCGGGCCTTGATGCCCTTGCGGATCCACACCTCTTCCTGGGCCAGACGCTTGTCGAACAGCGCGTTGCTCTGTTCCTCGATGCGCAGCGATTCTTCCTTGCGCACCAGATATTCGTCATAGGTGCCGGGCCAGCTGCGCAGGATGCCGCGATCCAGCTCGATGATCCGTGTCGCCAGCCGGCGCAGGAAGGCGCGGTCATGGGTGATGAACAGCAGGGTGCCCGGCCAGGTGGCGAGGAATTCCTCCAGCCAGGTGATCGAATCGATGTCGAGATGGTTGGTCGGTTCATCGAGCAGCAGGATGTCCGGCTCGGCGACCAGCGCGCGAGCCAGCAACGCACGGCGCTTCAATCCGCCCGACAGGTCCGAGAACTCGGTATCCGGCGGCAGTTGCAGGCGCTCGCACATCGCCTGCACCTTGCTGTCGATGGTCCAGCCATCGAGCGCTTCGAGCGCGGTCTGCACCTTGCCGAGCTTGTCCATGTTGTCCGGCTCATGGATCAGCAGGTGGTGGTATTGCGCCACCAGCCGGCCCGCCTTGCCGAGACCATCGGCGACCACTTCGAACACCGAGCCTTCAATGCCGGCCGGCACGTCCTGCGGCAGTTCGGTGATACGCAGCCCCTGCGAACGCACCAGCTCGCCGGAATCGATCGCGACTTCGCCGGTCAGCACCTTCATCAGGGTCGACTTGCCGGTGCCGTTGCGGCCGACCAGACACAGCCGCTCACCCGGCTCCAAGGTGAAATTGACCTGATCCAGCAACACGGTGTTGCCCAGATTCAGGTTCACATTCTTGAAGCTGATCAACATGGAAGCACGGCTCGAAACGGGGATAGGGCCGCGATTGTACGGGCACTGAGTGACTAGCCCCGTTGTTTCAGGGCACCTTGATCAGGCGCAGGTAGTAGAAGCCGTCGAAATCACCACCCGGTTCGATGCGCCGGCCGAGCCCGCAGTCCTCGCCCCACATCGCGTACGGCGAGGGTTCGATGACCTGCTCGACCGCCTCGGACTGCTCGGCCATGAACGCGCGCGCCACGTCCTCGCCTTCGGCTTTCAGGATCGAACAGGTCGCGTAGACCAGCACGCCCTGCGGCTTCAGCAGCGGCCACAGCGCTTTCAGCAGCCGCAGCTGCTGAGCCGCCATCGCCGGGATGTCGCTCTCGCGGCGCAGCCATTTGATGTCCGGGTGGCGGCGGATCACGCCGGTGCCGGAGCAGGGCGCGTCGATCAGGATGCGGTCGAACTTCTTGCCCTTCCACCAGCTCGCGGGTTCGCCGGCATCGGCGTGGACCAGCATCGCGTCATGACCGAGGCGGCCCAGCGTGTCGCGGATACGGCCCAGGCGCGCGGCTTCGGATTCGACGGCGATCACGTCGAGGCCTTCGGTGCGCTCGATGAGATGCGCGGTCTTGCCACCGGGCGCGGCGCAGGCATCGAGTACCCGCATGCCGGATTCGGCGCCGAGCAGCTCGGCCGCAAGCTGGGCGCTCAGGTCCTGCACCGAGACACGGCCCTCGGCGAAGCCGGGAATCCGCTCGACTGCCATCGCCTCGTTGAGGATCACGGCGTCCGGCGCAGTACGCGGCACGCTGTAGCCGATGCCAGCGGCATCGAGTTCGGCAACGAAGGCATCGCGATCGATGCGGCGGCGATTGACCCGCAAAGTCATCGGCGCCTGAGTGTTGCCGGCAGCCAGCACGCTGCGCCAGCTCGCCGGCCAGTCGCGCTTGATCTGCCGCACCAGCCATTCGGGACAGGACTGGCGAATCTCCGCGTCCGGCGGCATCCGCGCCTCGATCTCGTTCGCCTCGCGCTGATAGCGGCGCAGCAGCGCATTGGTCAGGCCTTTTGCCCAGGGCTTGCCGAGCAGTTCGGCGGCGGCCACGGTTTCACCGACCGCGGCATGCGGCGGCACCCGCATCGAGCGCAGCTGATAGACACCGCAGGCCAGCAGGGCCGCAACCAGCGACTCGTTGCGCAGCGGCTTTTCGAGCAATTGATTGACACGCCAATCCAGCGCGCTCCACTCGCGGACCACGCCATAGGCAATCGCTTTCAGCAGCGACAGGTCCGCGACTGACAGCGCCGGGCTGACTGCGGCGATGGCGTCATCGAGATTGCGGCCACCGAGCACAGCGGCCACCGCTTTCGCAGCCGCTGCGCGGACGTTGGTGAGCGGCGGTTGCTTAGGGATGTTCACGAGAAACGCTGCCCGGCCAGCTTCCAGTCACGACAGACGAGGTTGGCCGGCAGTGCCTTGCCGCCGGGCTTCTGCAGTTCGGTGATCACCAGCACGCCGTCGACGGTCGCGAGGTGCAGGCCGTGGCTGTCGACTTCGAGGACGGTACCGGGCTCGACGGCGGCGGACGAAACCGCCAGCGCGCGGGCGTTCCAGAAGCGGATGCGTTCGGCGGCCCCATTCGAACCGAGCTCGCACCAGGCGACCGGCGCCGGATTGAACGCGCGAACGCGGCGGGCGATGACTTCTGCAGGTTGGGTCCAGTCGATGCGCGCTTCTTCCTTGCTGAGTTTTTTCGCGTAGGTGACGCCTTCGGCGGGCTGCGCCAAAGCGGGGAGATTGCCGGCTTCGATGCGGGCCAGGGCGTCGACGATCAGCCGGCCGCCGATCACGCACAGCTGATCATGCAGGCTGGCGGCGGTGGTCGTCGCATCGATGGCGCTCTTTTCGATCAGCAGCATCGGCCCGGTATCGAGGCCGGCTTCCATCTGCATGATGGTGACGCCGGTTTCGGCATCGCCGGCTTCGACGGCGCGGGCGATCGGCGCCGCACCGCGCCAGCGTGGCAACAGGCTGGCGTGGATGTTCAGGCAGCCGTGTTGGGGGATGTCGAGCGCGGCCTGCGGCAGGATCAGGCCATAGGCGACGACGACCATGATCTCGGGTTCGAGCGCCGCGAGCACGGCGCGGGCATCGGGATCGAGCTTGAGGAACTTGTGCACCGGCAAACCAAGTACTTCGGCACGTGCCGCGACCGGCGATGCCGTGAGCTTCTGGCCGCGGCCGGCGGGGCGATCCGGCTGGGTCAGCACGGCGAGGATTTCGTGCCCAGCGGCGTGCAGCGCGTCGAGTGCCGGCACCGCGAACTCCGGCGTGCCGGCGAAGATCAGCCTCATGGCGCCGCCTTGGCGCGTAGCGGTTCGTACAGCGCTTCCACTTCCACGCGGAGATCGGCGCGGCTGATGTCGGCCAGCACGGTCAGGCGCGGGCAGTCGATCGGGAACAGGCGCGCGGCCAGGGCTTCGACTTCGAGCAGATCGTCGCGATGGCGCACATAGATCTTCAGCGCTGCCGGCACCAGCCGCTGGCCGCCGAGGCTTTCGGCGCGGGCGACAAGCGCATCGAGATTGAGCACCAGCTCGCGCAGCTGCGCGCCGGTGTTTTCCGGATGGCAGCTCGCGTGGCCGACCACCGCCGCCGTGCCGGAGACGAACAACTGCCCCCAGGGCATCAGCATCGCCCGTGAAAAACTCGGGCTGACCGGGCCATAGGCGCGTGGATATTCGAAGGCCGGTACCTGGCGCGGATTCTCGATGCGGATGCCTTCGACCTTGGCCGCCAGCAGGAACACGATCAGCTCGTGCGGCCGGGCCTGGATGCCGACCGCCGTCGCCGCCGGCAGCGGCTGTCCCGGCGCCAGCGCTTTCGCGCGGCCGACGCAGAAGCGGCGATAGCGCTCGTCATCGCGGCCGCCATCGTCTGGGGTTTCGTTGATCGCGCCGAGGTAATGCCAGACCTTGACCAGATGCGGATAGCCGCTGTCGGCGCTCAGCTCGGCGATCCGCCGGTAAACGGCTTCGGCCGCCGCTTCGATGCCGCCGTGTTCGGCTTCGTCGAGCGTCCAGCTCGCCGCCAGCAACTGGCCGTCCTCGGCGATCTGGGCACCGTAAGCCTCACGGCGAGTGACCGGGCCGGATCCCTGCCAGAGTTCCTGGCAGAGGCCACCTTCGTGGATCGGCAGCGGCAGGCGCAGAGCCGCCGCATCGGCGGGACCATTGCCGATCGCAAACGCGGCGAGCAAGGGCTCGTCCTGCAGCGCGGCCCGGGCGGCGTAGCGGATGCGGAAGGGATGGCCGGCCGCGCGCTGGGGATCGGTGAGCAAGGCAAAAGGAGGGAGGCGAATGACGCGCTAGTTTACGGCTTCGGCAGTGCCCGGCCGCAGCGAGATTCCTGGCGAGGCATTGACCGCCTGCGGCGCGGCTCTATAGTCGCCGGCAAATAAGTGAAATCCACAGGATGAGGAGCCTCGATGATCACTCTCCGCCCGGCCGATAGCCGCGGCCACGCCGAACACGGCTGGCTCGACAGCTACCACACGTTCTCGTTCGGCAGCTGGCATGACGCGCACTACATGGGCATCGGCGCGCTGCGAGTGATCAACGACGATCGCGTGGTCGGCGGCGCCGGCTTCCCGCCGCATTCGCACAGCGACATGGAGATCATCACCTACGTGCTCGAAGGCGGCCTGCGCCACAAGGATTCCACCGGCGGCAGCACGGTGCTGAAGCCGGGCGAGATGCAGGTGATGACCGCCGGCCGCGGCATCGCCCACAGCGAGATGAACGCCAGCGGCACCGAGCCGGCGCATTTCCTGCAGATCTGGGTGGTGCCGGACAGCCGCGGGGCAACCCCTGGCTATCAGCAGAAGGCGCTCGATGTCGACGCGTTGCGTCGCGGCTTCTCGCTCGTTGCGGCCCCGGAGACCGAAGGCGCACCGTTCCGGCTGCTGCAGGATGCCCGCCTGTCGATCGCCTGGCCGGTGGCCGGGCAGCGCATCGAGACGACCCTGCCGGCCGGCCGTCAGCACTATCTGCATGTGGCGCGTGGTTCGGTTCAGCTCGGCGATCAGCTTCTGGCTTCGGGCGACGCTGCGCTGATCGCCGGAGAAGCCGCGCTGGCGCTGACCGCGAGCGCGGATTCCGAGCTGCTGCTGTTCGATCTGGCGGCGTAGATCGGGCCTCGCCCGGGCAGTGAAAGCCCGGCAGCCGAATCAGCCGGCGCGCAGATCAGCCAGCACCGCCGCCGTCTCCGGCCTGATCCCACGCCAGCGCTGAAACGCTTCCGCCGCCTGTTCGACGAGCATGCCGAGGCCGTCGGACCGTTTCGCTGCGCCTTCTGCCTTCGCCCAGGCCAGGAACGGCTCGGAGGCAGGCCCGTAGTTCAGGTCGTAGGCGATGGCGCCCGGCGCGAACAGGCCCGGCGGCAGACGCGGCACCGAGCCTTGATGGCCGGCGCTGGTGGCGTTCAGCACGACATCGAACTGGTCACCCTTCAGCGACAGATGAGTGCGCGGCACGATGTTGCCGAGCAGCTTCATCGCCGCGGCGATCTCTTCCGGCTTCCAGGGATTGCGGTTGGAGATCGCCAGGATCGACGGCGCTTCGGCGAGCAGCGGCGCGAGGATGCCGCGCGCGGCACCGCCGGCACCGAGCACCAGCACGCGCTTGCCCTTGACCACGACGCCGAGGTTGACGACCAGATCGCGGACCAGACCGGCGCCGTCGGTGTTGTCGCCCTGCCAGCCGGTCGCGGTGCGAATCAGCGTATTGACCGCACCGGCCTGCTCGGCGGCGTCAGTCCGGCTTTCGCACAGGCTCACGGCGGCGGTCTTGTGCGGCAGGGTCAGGTTGAAACCCTGCCAGCCTTCACCGTGGAAACGGCTCAGCGAAGGACCAAGCTCATCCGGGGCGATTTCGTAAGCCTCGTACAGCAGCTTCTGGCCCAGGCTTGCGGCGAACGCGGCGTGGATGCGCGGCGACTTCGAGTGCGCGACCGGCTGGCCGAGCACCCCGTAACGGCTGACTTCACGATCGACGTTGGACATCAAGCGTCCTTCAGCCACTGTGCCGCCTGCTTCGAGAAATAGCTCAGCACCATGTCGGCACCGGCACGGCGGAAGCAGAGCAGGGATTCCATCACCACCTTCTTTTCATCGAGCCAGCCGTTCTGGGCGGCGGCCTTGAGCATCGCGTACTCGCCGCTGACCTGATACGCGGCCACCGGCACGCCGAACTCATCCTTGATGCGGCGGATGATGTCGAGATACGGCATGCCCGGCTTGACCATGACGATGTCCGCGCCTTCGGCGATGTCCAGGCCGACTTCACGCAGCGCTTCGTCGCCGTTCGCCGGGTCCATCTGGTAGGTGCGCTTGTCGCCCTTCAGCGCCGTGGCGGTGCCGACGGCATCGCGGAACGGGCCGTAGAAGGCGCTCGCGTACTTGGCGGCGTAGCTGAGGATCATCGTGTTGTGGCGCATGTCGCGCTCCAGCACTGAGCGAATGGCGCCGACCCGGCCGTCCATCATGTCGCTCGGCGCCAGCACGTCGGCACCGGCACGAGCCAGCACCACGGCCTGCTTGCGCAGCGCTTCCAAGGTGATGTCGTTGGCGACGTAACCGGCTTCGTCGAGGATGCCGTCGTGGCCGTGGCTGGTGTACGGGTCGAGCGCGATGTCGACGATCACGCCGAGGCCCGGGCAGGCTTCCTTGACGCGGGCGATGGCGCGCGGGATCAGGCCGTCCGGGTTCAGTGATTCGCTGCCGAACTCATTCTTCAGCGCCGGCGGAATCACCGGGAACATCGCCACGGCGCTGATGCCGAGCGCAGCCAGCTCGCGGCATTCGGCGACCAGCTCGTCGAGATTGCGGCGCACCTGGCCCGGCATCGAGGTGATCGGGCCGCGCAGATCGCCTTCGGCGACGAACAGAGGCTGGATCAGCTGGCCGGCGGCCAGACGCGTTTCGCGGCTCAGCTCGCGGGAAAACGCAGCGGCACGCAGGCGGCGCGGACGAGTAGCGGGATAAGCACTGGGGACCACGGCAGTCTCGCAAGCTGGGGAAGCAGGATTATAGTCGCCGGCCATCGCGTCCAGCCTGAGCCCGGGCTTGGCGATGGTTTCGGGACGCTGCACCAGCGCGTCACCCGTTGCGCCAGAACGGCGCACGGGCTTGTTATGCTCGGGTATGACAGCCCCCCGATTCTTCAGGTCCGACGTCTGATGAGTTCCGCCAACGCCGATCCAGAACGCCTGATCCGCCTGCTCGCGGAAACCGGCGCCGGCAACCAGCGCGCCTTTGCGCAGCTCTACCAAGCCTGCAGCTCGCATCTGTACGCCTTGCTGCTGCGTATGTTGAAACGTCGGGATTGGGCCGATGAAGCCTTGCAGGATTGTTTCTTGCGGGTTTGGCAGAAAGCCGACACCTACGCACCCGAGAAGGGCGCGCCGTTGACCTGGCTGCTGACCGTCGCGCGTTATCGCGCACTGGACCTGCTGCGCATGAAGCGGCCGGAAGTCGAGATGCCGGAGGAAGGTGAAGAAGCCCCGATGACCTTCGCCGATCTTGGACAAAGTCCCGAGGACGGGGCCGTGGAGCGGGAAGGAATGGGCAAGTTGCACGAATGCATGAAGGACCTGCAGGACGAACAGAAGCGCAGCGTGCTGCTGGCTTACTACGAGGGCTATACGCATCAGGAACTGGCGCGGCAGATGAACGCGCCACTGGGTACGGTGAAGAGCTGGGTGCGCCGCGGTCTGTCGCGCCTTCGTGAATGTCTGGATCGGTGAGCAACGGCAAGCCATGAAGTACGACAACGCCAAGCTGCGCCAGATGCTCGCTGCCGAGTACGTGCTCGGCACGCTGCGCGGTCGCGCACGCCGCCGTTTCGAGCGCCTCGCAAGCGCCGATGCCGCCACCCGCGCCGAAATCCGTTTCTGGGAAACGCGCCTCGCCGGTCTCGCCGCCAACCTCGCACCGCAGACGCCGCCGCCGGCGATCTGGCAGAACCTCGAACGGCAGATCGGCCCCGAACGGCCGAGCACCGTGACGCCGATCCGCAAGCCGGCCCCGGCGCCGAGCAAGACGCCAACACGTGCCGCCAACGACAGCCCGCCACCGGCGCCGCTGTGGCGCATCTTCGCCGGCCTCGCCACCGCTGCGGCGGTGGTCGTCGCGGTGCTGATCGGCACCCGCGTGCCGCTGCCGGGAACGGCTCCCGTACCGGTTGCGGCCGCACCCGCCACGCCGGAGCCGACGCAAGTCGCGTCGACGGTCTACGTATCGCTGCTGAAGCTGCCGGAATCGACGATGCAGTGGACGCTCAGCGTCCGCCCGGAAGCCGATGAAGTGAAGGCGGTGGCCAGCGGCGAGTATCCGGCGCTCGGTCAGCACAGCCTGGAGCTGTGGTTGATCACCGACGCCGGCCCGGTGTCGCTCGGCCTGCTGCCGACCACCGGCAGCGGCACGATGAAGATGCCGGCCGGCATCAAGGGCGATCAGCTGACCCTGGCGGTCAGCCTCGAACCCGTCGGTGGTTCGCCGACCGGCCAGCCGACCGGCCCGGTGCTGACTTCGGGGCCTGCGATCAAGGCGGTTTGAAGTTCGGCAGGCTGTATCGAAAGCGGCGCCCCGGAGGTTTCAGGGCGCCGCTTTCGTTTGCGGCATGCGCTGCCGCTGGCAACCATCGGCGCCGATCGGTACTTTCCCGGTTCGCCACGAATAACCCCAAGACAACCCGTCCCGAACGCCATGACCGAATCCAGATCGAAGACCGCGCTGCTCGCCATCGACCAGGGCACCACCAGCACGCGAGCGATCGTTTTCGATCGGCTCGGCAACAAGCTCGGCGTGTCGCAGTGCGAGCTGCCGCAGTCGTTCCCGGATTCCGGCTGGGTGGAACACGATGCGGCGCGCATCTGGACCGATACCCTGGCCTGCGCCAAGGGCGCGCTCGCCGAGGCCGGGCTGCAGGCCAGCGATCTCGCCGCGATCGGCATCACCAACCAGCGCGAAACCACGGTGGTCTGGGATCGCAAGACCGGCGAGCCGATCCATCCGGCGATCGTCTGGCAGGACCGCCGCACCGCCAACTTCTGCGACGAGAACAGCGCGGCCTTCCTCGAGCAGAAGCTGAATATCAGCACCGGCCTGCTGCTCGATCCGTATTTCTCGGCAACCAAGATCGCCTGGATGCTCGACCACGTCGACGGCGCCCGCGCCCGTGCCGATGCCGGCGAGCTGGCCTTCGGCACCATCGACTGCTGGCTGCTCTGGAAGCTCACCGGCGGCAAGGTGCACGCCACCGACGCCACCAACGCTTCGCGCACCCTGCTCTACAACCTGCACACCGCAGACTGGGACGACCAGCTGCTGGCCTTCTTCAAGCTGCCGCGCTCGCTGCTCCCCGAAGTCCGCGATTCGGCCGCCGATTACGGCCAGACCGACGCCGAACTGCTGGGCAGCGCAGTGACCATCGGCGCGCTGGTCGGCGATCAGCAGGCGGCGACCGTCGGCCAGGCCTGCTTCCAGCCGGGCATGATCAAGAGCACCTACGGCACCGGCTGCTTCGTGGTGCTGAACACCGGCGGCCAGGCGGTGCAGTCCGAACACCGTTTGCTGAGCACCGTCGCTTATCGGCTGAACGGCGAAACCACACACGCGCTGGAAGGTTCGATCTTCGTTGCCGGTGCCGCCGTGCAATGGCTGCGCGACGCCGTGCACCTGATCGGCTCCGCGGCCGAGACCGAAGCGCTGGCGAAGACCATCCCGGACACCCAAGGCGTCTATCTGGTGCCGGCGTTCACCGGCCTCGGCGCGCCGTACTGGGACCCACGCGCGCGCGGCGCGATCCTCGGCCTGACTCGCGATTCCGGCATCGCCCACATCGTTCGCGCCGCACTGGAATCGGTCTGCTACCAGACCCGCGATCTGCTCGATGCGATGGCCAAGGACGCGATCGCGCCGACCGAACTGCGCGTCGACGGCGGCATGGCGGTCAACGACTGGCTGATGCAGTTCCTGGCCGACATCGTCCGGGTCACCGTGGTCCGTCCGCAGACGGTGGAAACCACGGCGCTCGGCGCCGCCCTGCTCGCCGGCCTTACTTCCGGGGTCTACGAATCGCTGGACGAGATCGCAGCACTCTGGCGCGGCGATGCCCGCTTCGAGCCGCAGATGGACGCCAAGCGGGCCGACGCGCTGTACGCCGGCTGGCTGGCAGCGGTGGCGCGGACACGCTCGGCGGCGGCCTGATCAGGTGCCGGATTCCGCCCTCGACACGATTCTCCGCTGCATGCCGTTCTCGGTAAAGAACTGGACGATCTGCGGCAGCATCCGTTCCGGCTTGGTGCGCAGTTCGAGGATCGATCGGGCTTCGATGAACCTGGCGTTCGGCAGCTGCCGGGCGAGTGCTGCGGCATCGTCGAACGGGTGCAGGAAATCGCCGGTGTGGCCGATGATCAAGGTCGGCATGGTCATCGCGCGGCGAGCGGCGATCTCGGGCACCACCGGGCCAACGAGGATGCCGTGCAGCACCGCGCCGATTTCTTCCGGCGCCATCGACAGCAGGTTCATGATGCTGATGCCGGTGTTGTTCTTCGGCCTTGGCAGCGCCCGCCAGAACTTCGCCCATAGCCTTACCACCGGCTTGGCACGGCGCACGGTGAGCAGCAGCGGTGCGAACAGGATCGCCGCCGACGGCGTTGCCCATTCCATCACCGGCATCTCGATGAACAGCGCGCGCACCCGGTTCGGCGCCAGCGCGGCGACGTGCAGGCTGACATCGGCGCCGAGCGACAAGCCACCGATCACCGCCTGGCGCACCTGCAGATGATCGAGCAGGGCGATGACCTGCTTGGCGTAGAGATCGAAGCGATGCAGGGTCGGATCGTGCGGCCGGTCGCTGCGGCCGTGACCGAGCAGATCGAGCAGCGCGACCCGGAAGCCGGCATCCGCCAGCGCACAGCCGAGATCGCGATTGACGTGAGCATCGAGCAGCAAGCCGTGCAGCAGCACCACGGTCTGCGGACCGGCGCCATGAACCTCGTAGGACAGGCGATATTCGCCGTACTCGAAATGGCGCAGTTCGTAGATCACGGCAGGCTCCGACAGGACAGGCGCGAGTTGCGCCGCTTTACTGTAACGCCCACGCAACGTGGCCTGCGATTGCTGCACTTTGCCCGGTCGCCGTTCGGTTGCGCAGTGCAACAAGCGGGGTTAACTTGCCGGCCGTGAACAGTCCAACCCGAACATGATCTCTGACCTGGCATGAAGATCGTGATCCTGGGTGCCGGTCAGGTCGGTTCGACGCTGGCCGAGAATCTGGCCCGTGAAGCGAACGACATCACCGTCGTCGACGCCAGCCGCGCGGCGCTGAACGCCCTGCAGGAACGCCTGGATATCCGCACCGTGCTGGGCCACGCCTCGCACCCGGATACCCTGCGCCGCGCCGGCGTCAACGATGCCGACATGATCATCGCCGTCACCGACAGCGACGAGACCAACATGCTCGCCTGCCGGATCAGCCAGACGCTGTTCCACACGCCGACCAAGATCGCCCGGGTGCGCGCCGCCGAATACCTGAACGAGGAAGACCGGCTGTTCCTGCCCGACGCACTGAGCGTCGACATGCGGATCAGCCCCGAGCAGCTGGTCACCGAAGCGATCCTGCGGCTGATCGAGTATCCGGGTGCGTTGCAGGTGGTCGATTTCGCTGACGGAAAGGTGCAGCTGGTCGGCGTGCGCGCCTATTACGGTGGGCCGCTGGTCGGCAACGAGTTGAAGGAACTGCCGTCGCATCTGCCGGCTGGCGTCGACGCCCGAGTGGCGGCGATCTATCGGCGTGGCAAGCCGATCATTCCCGAAGGTTCGACGATCATCGAGGCTGATGACGAAGTGTTCTTCGTCGGCGCCAAGGTGCACATCCCGAAGATCATGGCCGAGCTGCGCAAGGCCGATCGCCCGGTGAAGCGGGTGATGCTCGCCGGCGGCGGCAACATCGGCATGCGTCTGGCGCGCGCGCTGGAAAAGAAGCTGCAGGTGAAGATCATCGAGCGCAACGGCGAACGTGCCCGTTATCTGTCCGAACAGCTGAACCACGTCGTGGTGCTGGCCGGTGATGCCGCCAACGAAGCGCTGCTCGAAGAAGAGAACATCGAGGACACCGATGTCTTCTGCGCCGTCACCAATGACGATGAAGCCAATATCCTGTCGGCGATGCTGGCCAAGCGGCTCGGCGCGCGGCGGGTGCTGTCGCTGATCAACCGCTTGGCTTACGTCGATCTGGTCGAAGGCGGCGCGATCGACATCGCGGTCTCGCCGCAGCAGGCCACGGTGTCAGCGCTGCTCGCCCATGTGCGGCGTGGCGATGTCGCCAAGGTGCATTCCTTGCGCCGCGGCGCTGCGGAAGCGATCGAAGCGGTGGCCCATGGCGATCGTCACAATTCGAAGGTGGTCGGCCGCCGGCTCGACGAGGTCAAGCTGCCGCCGGGCACCACGATCGGCGCGATCGTTCGCGGCGACGAGGTGATCATTGCCCATCGCGATGTGGTCATCGAAGCCGAGGATCACGTGATCCTGTTCATCGTCGACAAGCGCCGCACCAAGGACGTCGAGAAGCTCTTTCAGGTCGGCCTGACGTTCATCTGAATGCTGCTCCAGCTGCCGGCGCTATTCGCGCCAGAAGGTCGGCGTCAGCAGCACGACGAGCACGAACACTTCGAGACGGCCGATCAGCATCGCCGCGGTGCAGGTCCAGGTCTGGAAGCCGGTCAGCGTCTGATAAGTGCCTGCAGGACCGACCACGCCGATGCCGGGCCCGGTGTTGTTGATCGAGGCCAGCACGGCGCTGAACGAGGTCGACATGTCCATGCCGGACAGGACCAGCAGTAGGGTCAAGCTGACGATGCTGATCGTGTACAGATGGATGAAGCCGAACACCGACAGCACGGTGCGATCGGAAATCACCTGGCCGCCGACCTTCAAGGTCGATACCGCGCTCGGATGCACCAGGCTGGTCAGCTCGCGCGCGCTCTGCTTGAACAGGATCAGCAGGCGGATCATCTTGATGCCACCGCCGGTGGAGCCTGCAGCGCTCAGCACACAGGACAGCATCAGCATCCACAGACTGGCGAAGACCGGCCACTGGCCGAAATCGGTACTCGCCAGGCCGCAGGTCAGGCCGACCGATATGACGTTGAAAAAGGCATGCCGCAGCGCCGTCCAGTAGCTCGGATAGGAACCGAGCAGCCAGACGTACAGGGCCAGTCCAAAGCTGCTGATGACGACCAGCAGCAGCATCGTGCGGATTTCGGCATCGCGCAGATACGGCTGCAGCGAACGGGCGCGCCAGCAGACGAAATGGGTGGCGAAGTTGATGCCGGCCAGCAGCATGAAAATCGCCGCGATCCCTTCTATCAGCGGCGAATTGAAATAGCCGATGCTGGCGTCGTGGGTCGAAAAGCCGCCGAGCGACAGCACCGAGAACGAGTGGCAAACGGCATCGAACCAGCTCATGCCGGCTAGCCGGAACGCGAATACGCAGGCCACCGTCAGGCCGGTGTAGATCAGCCAGATCGAGCGCGCGGTCTGTACAAAGCGCGGCGTCAGCTTGGAATCCTTGATCGGGCCGGTGGCTTCGGCGCGGTAGACCTGCATGCCGCCGACGCCGAGCAGCGGCAGCACCGCCATCGCCAGGCCGATGATGCCGAGGCCGCCGAGCCAGGTCAGCTCGTGCCGCCACAGGTTGTGGGCATGGGGCAGATGATCGAGGCCGGTGATCACCGTGGCGCCGGTGGTGGTGACGCCGGACATGGTCTCGAAATAGGCATCGGTGAACGACATGCCGAGCCCGAGGATCATCGGCACCGTGGCCGTGGCCGCGATCAGCATCCAGATCAGCGCCACCAGCAGGAAGCCGTCGCGCGATTTCAGTTCCCGGCGATGCCAGCGGCCGACGATCCACATCACGAAACCGACCGCGAAGTTGATCGCGGCACCGGCCACGAACGGCGGCAGCGCGCCTTCGTCGAAATACAGCGACACCCCGATCGGCGGCAGGAAAGCCACCGAAAATGCCATCAGCAGAATGCCGAGCGGCCGGATGACGTGGAGCAGATCCTTCAGCAAGGCTAGCGGTCGGCAGCGGGGGACAGCCGCAGTTTACAACGGGTGCCGCGCGGCTCCGCCTAGCAGCGGCTTTCCGTAAACTGCGCGGCGACCGCCCGACCATCGCCGCTCATGTCCGTCTTCACCAAAGTCAGCCACGCCGAACTCGAAGCCTTCCTGCACCAGTACGATCTGGGCACGCTGCTCGGCTTCACCGGCATCGGCGAGGGCATCGAGAACACCAATTATTTCGTCGACACCAGCCGCAGCCGCTGGGTGCTGACCCTGTTCGAGCGCCTGAACTACGACGATCTGCCGTTCTTCCTCGGCCTGATGGAACACCTGGCGCGCCACGGTTATCCGAGCGCATTGCCGGTCGCCGACAACAATGGCCAGACCCTGAAGGCGCTGAACGGCAAGCCGGCGGCGCTGGTCGCCAGGCTTACCGGCCAGAGCGTGCTGTTTCCGTCGCTCGCGCAGTGCGCAGCGGTGGGACATGCGCTGGGCGAGTTGCACAAGCTCACCGCCAGCTACACCGGCACCTGCTTCAACGCCCGTGGTGTGGAATGGCGCCGCACGACCGGCGAAACCCTGCTGCCGCATGTCGCCGACGATGCCCGTGCATTGATCGCCGATGAGCTCGAAGCGCAGTCCCGCCTCGATCTCGCCGCGCTGCCGCAGGGTGTGATCCACGCCGACCTGTTCAAGGACAACGTGCTGTTCGTCGACGAGCGCCTGACCGGCGTCATCGACTTCTACTACGCCTGCAACGACGCCCTGCTCTACGACCTGGCCGTGACCCTGAACGACTGGTGCGCCGAGCCCGATGGCAGCCTGGACCGTGCCCATTCGGCGGCGCTGCTATCCGCCTATCGCGCCTGCCGACCGCCGACCGCCACGGAAACCAAAGCCTGGCCGCTGGTGCTGCGCGCCGCCGCGTTCCGCTTCTATCTGTCCCGCCTGTATGACTGGACCTTCCCGCGCGAAGGCGACCTCGTCCACATCAAGGACCCGGAACCGTATCGGCGGATTCTCGAGCATCACCGTGGGCAGACGCCGCCGACACTGTAGGCGCAACGCTCAGCAGCACCGCGGATTCGCCGCACTCCCATAACGCGCGTCCTGCCGCTCGCGAAAGAACTCGGCGTAGCTCATCACCGGTTCGCCCGGATGCGTGGTTTCGCGGTGCCGGACATAGGTTGCGTAGTCCGGCACGCCGACCGCCAGATTGGCCGTCTCGGCCGCCTTCTTCCACGCGGCATGCAGCCGCGCGATCAGGCCGGCATCAGGCGCTTCAGGCCGCGGCCGGCGCATCGTCGATCGACACGTAAGGCGCTTCGATCGCCGTTGGCACGCGGCTGCGCCAGCTGACGATTGCGGTGCGTACCGCGAGCACGAAGACGATCACCACCACCGACATGAACAGCAGCGCCAGGCCGGCGTCGATGCGATCGTTGAGAACGATCTGCTGCATCTGGCCGATCGACTTGGCCGGCGCCAGCAGTTCGCCCTTGGCGAGCGCGCTGCCGAACTTGTCGGCATGGGCGAGGAAGCCGATGCGCGGGTTGGCCGAAAACACTTTCAGCCAGCCGGCCGTCAGCGTGCAGATCAGCAGCCAGACCATCGGCACGGCGACGATCCAGACGTAGCGCTCGCGCTTCATCTTGATCAGCACCACGGTGGCGAAGATCAGCGCGATGCCGGCGAGCATCTGGTTGGCGATGCCGAACAGCGGCCACAGCGAGTTGATGCCGCCGAGCGGATCGGTGACGCCCTGGTACAGGAACCAGCCCCAGCCGGACACGCAAATCGTGGTCGCCACGCCATTGGCCAGCCAGCTGCGGGTGTTCTTCATCGGCGCGTAGACGCTGCCGATGAAGTCCTGGATCATGAAGCGGCCGATGCGGGTGCCGGCGTCGATCGTGGTCAGGATGAACAGCGCTTCGAACAGGATCGCGTAGTGGTACCAGAAGGCCATCGAGGCGATCCCCGGCACCAGCTGATGAAGGATCTGCGCCATGCCGACGGCCAGCGTCGGCGCGCCACCGGCGCGGGACAGAATGGTGGTTTCGCCGATGTCCTTCGCGGTCTGCGTCAGCAGGTCCGGGGTGACCACGAAACCCCAGTTGGTGATCGCCGTCGCGGCAGATTCCGCGGTGGTGCCCAGCACCGCGGCGGGTGCGTTCATCGCGAAGTAGATGCCGGGTTCGAGGATGCAGGCGGCAGTCAGCGCCATGACCGCGACGGCCGCTTCCATCAGCATGCTGCCGTAGCCGATCGGCCTGGCGTGGCTCTCGCTGGCGAGCATCTTCGGCGTGGTGCCGCTGGACACCATGGCGTGGAAACCGCTGACTGCACCGCAGGCGATGGTGATGAACAGGAACGGGAACATCGGCCCGGCCCAGACCGGCCCGCTGCCGTCGATGAAGCGGGTGACCGCCGGCATCTTCAGTTCGGGGGCGGAGATCAGGATCGCCACCGCCAGCACGGCGATGGTGCCGATCTTCAGAAAGGTGGACAGGTAGTCGCGCGGCGCCAGCAGCAGCCAGACCGGCAGCACCGAGGCCGCGAAGCCGTAGCCGATCAGCATCCAGGTCAGGGTCTTGCCGTCATGGGTGAACGCCGCCGCCCAGGCCGGATCGGCCGCCACCTGGCCGCCGAGCAGTACCGAGGCGATCAGCATCGCCACACCGATCAACGACACTTCACCGACCTTGCCCGGCCGCAGATAGCGGGCGTAGACGCCCATGAACAGCGCGATCGGAATCGTCGCCGCCACCGTGAACAGGCCCCAGGGGCTTTCGGCCAGTGCCTTGACCACGATCAGCGCCAGCACGGCGATCAGCATGATGGTGATCATCAGGATGCCGCCCATCGCCACGCCGCCAGCCACCGGCCCAAGCTCGGTGCGGATCATGTCGCCGAGGCCGCGGGCATCGCGGCGCGTCGACAGGAACAGGATGACGAAGTCCTGCACGGCGCCAGCGAAGACCACGCCGACCAGAATCCACAAGGTGCCGGGCAGATAGCCCATCTGCGCGGCGAGCACCGGTCCGACCAGCGGCCCGGCGCCGGCAATCGCGGCGAAATGGTGGCCGAACAGCACGGTGCGATCGGTCGGCACGTAATCCAGACCGTCGTTGCGCAGCACGGCTGGCGTGGCGCGCTTCGGATCGATCTTCAGCGCCACATCGGCGAGGTAGCGGCTGTAAAACCGGTAGCTGAGCACGAACACCGAGCTGCTGGCCGCGATCAGCCACATGGCATTGATGGTTTCGCCGCGCCGCAAGGCGACCACCGCCAGACAGGCCGCGCCGAAGATCGACAGCGCCGTCCAGCCAACGCGGCTTGCAAGGGTGTTCATCGTGGGATTGTTGAGGAATCCATGGAGGGCTTGCCCGGGACGGGCGCGGCTCGCGCGCAAGATTCGGCGGTGCGCATCACCGGGTCAAGCGCCGATCGTCCGCAACCGGAAATCAGGACGGCAGTGCGTAACTGCCGGTGACATGGGCGACCAGGGTGTCGTCGCCCTCGCTGCGGATCAGTACCTCGACGACCGCGAGCCGCCGG
>NZ_JAHFRY010000220.1 GCF_023266035.1 Nevskia sp. | reverse complement strand
GACATAGCTTTCAGCGACCGCTTCCGGGCCACCGTTGACCCAGCACAGCGCCCACTCGGCTTCTTCGCGCTTGGCGGCGAACTTGCCGATGAAGGGCTCGGCGGGCAGCACTTCGGCGCCGTTCAGAGAATCCTTCAGGTAGTCGAGCAGGCCGTTCTCGTACTGCCAGACGGTCTGTTCGTTGTTGACCTGATCGTCCAGCGTCACCTTCAGGTTCGGGCACAGCACGGCCTTCGCGCGCAGTACCTGCTTCAGACGCGGCACCGAGAACTTCGGCGAGTCGAAGTACTTGTCGTCCGGCCAGAAATGCACCGTGGTACCGCTCTTCTTGATCGGTGCATCACCGACCCGGGTCAGCTCGCTGGCCTTGTGACCATCGGCGAAGCCGATCAGCCACTCGCCGCCACCACGGACCACGCGCACTTCCAGCACCTTCGACAGCGCATTGACCACCGACACGCCGACGCCGTGCAGGCCACCGGAAAAGCCGTAGGCCTTGTTCGAGAACTTGGCACCCGAGTGCAGCTTGGTCAGGATCAGCTCGACGCCGGAAACGCCGTGCTCCGGGTGGATGTCGACCGGCATGCCGCGGCCGTCGTCCGAGACTTTCAGCGAGCCGTCGGCGAGCAGCACCACGTCGATGCGCTTGGCGTGGCCGGCCAGCGCTTCGTCGACCGAGTTGTCGATGACTTCCTGGGCCAGATGATTCGGCCGCGAGGTATCGGTGTACATGCCCGGGCGCTTGCGCACCGGGTCCAGGCCGCTCAGAACTTCGATCTGGTCGGCGCCGTAAGCGTTGTTGTTCGGGGTGGCCATCAGGGCAATCGGGAGACTTGGGTTCGCAGGACTGCGAAAGACGCGGGACGGTACCCAATGGACCGCCGTGTCGCAAGGCCGGCCGGTCCCGCCGCCTGCCCCGCCCGATGCGAGTTCAGCGCTCGCGGATCGCCGAAAACGAGCAGACGTAGAACAGCGCCAGCGGCACCAGCACGCTCAGATGGGCAATCGAGAAATTGCGGATGTCGAGCAACTGCACCAGCGTATTGGCGAACCAGACACCGGCCGGCGTCAGGCCAACGGCGACCGCACTACCGACCATCGCCGCCATCGGCACGATCCAGCGTGGGGCCGGCTTGCGCGGCGCCGGCATGTTCATCAGCACGCGGACCACGAAACCGTCGTCGGCGATATGCGGCTGCCGGGCCGCATCTTCCTGCAGCAGCGCTTCTATCCAGGCATCGTCACCGGGCCCAGAATCCAACAATCGGCCGTGCATCGAGCCACCACGGCCAACGGGAAAGGTCGATCCGTCCATAGGCTTGTCCTGGGTCTTGTTGGCTTCAGTCGTCATGACATCCTCGGCTCCCAGACCTGCAAGTGCACTTTCAGCTTCTGCTTGGCGCGGGAAATATGCGATTTCACCGTGCCCAGCGGGCAATTGAGGGCGTAAGCCGCTTCCTCGTGACTGCGGTCCAGATAGTAGCACTGGGCAATCACCGCTCTTTCCGCGGGCGACAGGATCGCCATCGCCCTTTGCAGATCCATCTGCAGATCAGCCGTGGTCTGCTCGGGATGCAGGTCCTGGGGGCCGTCGTGTTCCTCGGGCTCGGCGGTGTTCTCGTCGAGCTGCTCTTCCTCGTGGCGCGAGCGGATCGCCATCAGAAAGCTGTTGTAGGCGATCCGGTAGATCCAGGTGCTGAAGCGAGCATCGCCGCGGAACTGGTCGAGCTTGCGATGCGCCTGCAGGAAGGTTTCCTGGGCGAGATCGTCGGCGAAGGCATCGTCGCCCTTGCACAGACGCCGCAGCAGCGCGCGCACTGAGCCCTGATGGCGACGCACCAGCACCGCGAAGGCATGGCGATCGTCACCGGCGAGCACGCGGGCAACCAGTGCCGAGTCCGGCGGGCCATCGGCCCATACCGGCTCAGCCGCTGCCACCTTCACTGCCTCGCTGGCCACGTCGGCTGGTTTCCGTCCGCGTCGGCTTCAGAGATCCTTTTTCTGCTGTTCGATCTTCCAGGCAATCAACTGGCCGACGCCGATCGCCAGCGGAATGAACCCGATGCCGACCGCCTCGGCGGCATCGGCGAACCAGAAGAAGCCCATCAGGCCGACACCGGCACCGACCAGGCTCAAGCCCGAGCTGACATCGGATTTCTTCTTCTTGGTCGGCTCCATGAACAGCTCGGGCGGGATCGGCTGGCCCTTGTCGGCGAGCTTCAGCACCATCTCGTTGATCGAGCGCTGGCGGTTGGCGCGATAGCGCAACACGGCGAGCACGATGACGATCGGCATGCCGAACACCATGATGACGGCAACCAGCGGCACCAGCGCTTCGACGAGGGTGAAGCTGGAACTGCCGTCCCCGACGTGCTTGCCGAGGTCAATGCCGAATTCGGCTGCGGATACGAGAAACATGAGGTGCTCCTGGTGGTTCGTGTTGTTCGGGGAGTCAGATGCACCGGAGCCATCGTTCAGATGCACGTGACGCAGCGCCTACAATAGCGGCCATGACCGCCAAGAAAATTTCCCCTGCCACGCCGGACGCGATCGACGATCCGGTCTCCCGTTTCGAAGGTTCGCTGACCGAACTGGAAGCGATCGTTGCCAAGATGGAACGTGGCGACCTGCCGCTCGAAGAATCCTTGAGCCTGTTCGAGCGCGGCATGGGCCTGACCAAGGTCTGCCGCACGTCGCTGGAAACTGCCGAGCTGAGAGTTCGCAATCTGCTCGACGCAGACGACAGCGCGCCGCCTGCCGGCCGCTGAGCCCTTCCGTCTCCAGCCTTAGCTTCGATGAACGAGTCTTCCGGCTACGCGCGACTCGGCGCGATCGACGATCCGGCCGCGCTGCGCCGCCTGCCGGTCGCCGAACTGCCGGCGCTCGCCGGTGAAATCCGCCGCTGCCTGATCG
Source organism: Nevskia sp. (assembly GCF_023266035.1). Lineage (GTDB taxonomy): Bacteria > Pseudomonadota > Gammaproteobacteria > Nevskiales > Nevskiaceae > Nevskia. The sequence continues at coordinate 1,495 of NZ_JAHFRY010000220.1, read as the reverse complement.
AAACGCTGGCCCGGGTCGGCGGTCATTTCGCCGCCAGCCTCGGCGTCGTCGAACTGACCCTGGCGCTGCACCGGGTGTTCGATACGCCGCGCGACACGCTGATCTGGGACATCGGCCATCAGGCCTATGCGCACAAGATCATCACCGGCCGCCGCGCGCGGCTGGAAACGATCCGCAAGCACGGCGGTCTGGCGCCCTTCCTCGATCGCAACGAGAGCGCCTTCGATGCCTTCGGCGCCGGCCACGCCGGCACCGCGATCTCCGCGGCCGCTGGTTTCGCAGCGGCCGAAAAACTGCGCGCCGAAGGCCGGCGCAGCGTCGCCGTCATCGGCGATGGCGGCATCACCGCCGGCATGGCTTTCGAAGCGATGAACCATGCCGGCGCGCTCGGGCTCGATCTGCTGGTGGTGTTCAACGACAACGATCTGTCGATCTCGGAGAACGTCGGCGCGCTGCGCGACACGGTTGCCCGGCAGCTCGGCCGCAGCCATCCGGCGGCGGGAACGGGCTCACTCGCCGGGCTGGTCGAAGCGCTCGGTTTCACCTACTCGGGACCGGTGGACGGCCACGCGCTCGACGCGCTGCTGCCCGCGCTCGAAGGCCTGAAAGCGGCACGCGGCCCGCAGTTTCTGCACGTGCTCACGGTCAAGGGCCAGGGCTATGCGCCGGCCGAAGCTGATCCGATCGGCTTCCACGGCGTCACCCGTTTCGATCCGGTCACCGGCGCGATGCCGGCACCTGCCGCCGTCGCACACCCGACGTACTCGCAGCTGTTTGGTGACTGGCTCTGCGAAGCCGCCGCGCTCGATCCGGCGGTGGTCGCGATCACGCCGGCGATGCGCGAAGGCTCGGGGCTGGTCGCGTTCGCCCAGGCATTTCCGGATCGCTATTTCGACGCCGGCATCGCCGAGCAGCACGCCGTCACCCTCGCTGCCGGCATGGCCTGCGCCGGCCTGAAGCCAGTGGTGGCGATCTATTCGACCTTCCTGCAGCGCGCACTCGACCAAGTGATTCACGACGTCGCGATCCAGAACCTGCCGGTGCTGTTCGCGGTCGATCGCGGCGGCCTGGTCGGTGCCGATGGCGCGACCCATCACGGCGCTTTCGATCTCAGCCTGCTGCGGGCGGTTCCCAATCTGCTGCTGATGGCACCGAGCGACGAGCAGGAATGCCGCCGCATGCTCGCCACCGGTCTGGCGCACGCCGGCCCGAGCGCGGTTCGCTATCCGCGCGGTAGCGGCCCCGGCGCTGCAATCGCAGCCGCCGAACCCCTCGAAATCGGTTGCGGCCGGTTGCTGCGCAGCGGTTCTTCACGACGGCCCACGCGGGTCGCCTTGCTGGCCTTCGGCACGATGGTCGGCACCGCGCTCGATGTCGCCGCGCTGCTCGAGGCCACGGTCGCCGACATGCGCTTCGTCAAGCCGCTCGACGAGGCCCTGATCGCCAGCCTAGCGCGTGAACACAGTCTGCTGGTGACGATGGAAGACAACGTGGT
>NZ_JAHFRY010000135.1 GCF_023266035.1 Nevskia sp. | reverse complement strand
TCGAACTGGCTGGATTCTTTGCCGACATGAGCGTCGATGACTACCGGCGACAGATGGAAGTCAACGGCACCAGCGTCTTCCTCGGCATCAAGCACGCCATCCGCGCGATGCGGCCGGGCGGCACGGCGGGCAAGGGCGGCGTCATCGTCAACCTGTCCTCGGCCGCCGGCATCAAGGGCGTTGCCGGGCTAGGCGCCTACTGCGCATCGAAAGGCGCGGTGCGGCTGATGACCAAGGCGGCGGCCAACGAATGCGCGCGCCTGCACTACGGCATCCGCGTCAACTCGGTGCATCCGGGCCTGATCAAGACCGAGATGGGCGTGAAAACGCTACGCGACTTCGTGAAGCTCGGCATCGTGCCCGACGAGGCCGCGGCCGAGTCAGCTTTCGAGGCCGCACATCTGCTTGGCCTAGGACGTCCCGTCGATATCGCGCTGGCAATTCGCTATCTCGCTTCCGACGCCGCGCAGTGGATCACCGGCATGGAGATGGTCGTCGACGGTGGTTATACGGCGGCCTGAGCCGCAGCACTTCAGCACGCGGCAGATCGCAATCACAGCAGGAGCAAAGCCGATGGCAGCAGACGATTTCATCGCCAACAAATGGACCCAGCTCGCGGGCCTCAAGAACGGCCCGGTTTCGGCCGAGTCCTATCGCTCGCCGGCGTTCTATCAGCTGGAGCGCGAGCGGGTGTTCGGCCGCTCCTGGCTGATCATGGGAAGAGTCGAGGAGATCGCCAAGCCGCACAGCTTCATGGTCAAGGAGATCGAGATCTGCGAGGCCTCGGTGCTGATCACGCGCGATGGCGAGGGCCGCGTGCAGGCCTTCCACAACGTCTGCTCGCATCGCCACAACCTGCTGGTCAGCGAGCCGCAGGGCTGCAGCCAGCTGATCAGGTGTCCGTACCACGGCTGGGCTTATGGCACGGATGGCGAGCTGCGCGGCGTGCCGGACGAGAAATGCTTCGTTGGCCTTGATCGTAAGACGGCCGGCCTCGCCAAGATCGCGACCGAGGTCTGGAACGGCTGGATCTTCATCAATCTGGAGCGCAAGCCTTCGGTCTCGCTCGAGGATTTTCTCGGCGACTTCGGCAGCTTCCTGGCCAACATGGAATACCCGAACGCCGACAACCCGATCGTCGTCGAGGCCCAGCTCGACTGCAATTGGAAGGTCGTTGCCGATGCCTTCAGCGAGTCCTACCACATTCCGGTGATCCATCCGGAAACCATCGGCACGACGTTCGCGTCGACGAGCAATCGCACCGGCCGCCTGATGGACGCGCGCTTCTTCGGTCCGCATCGTTTCTGCTCGATGTACGGCAATCCCGACTATCGGCCGCACGATCACCAGAAGGTCGAACAGCTCGCCTACAGCCAGGTGCAGACCGGCAGCACCATCGCCGCCGGCAAGGTCGGCAGCATGGATGCCTTCCTGGCTCATCCCTCGGTGAACCCGACGCGCACCAAGAGCTGGTCGATGGACGTGAACTTCGTGTTCCCGAACTTCAATCTCGATACCGGCCCCGGCGGCTTCTGGACCCATCACTTCTGGCCCACGAGCTATCACACCACGCGCCACGAGGTGCGTTTCTACGTGCCCAAGGCGCTCACCGTGCGCGAGCGTTTCCAGCAGGAGCATTACCTGTCACGCGTGATCGAAGTGCTGGTAGAGGACGTTTCCAATGTCGCGCGCGTGCAGCGCGGCCTGGAGTCCGGCGCCAAGGACGCGATGTTCCTGCAGGACAACGAAGCGCTGTTGCGGCACTCGGTGCATCACGTCGAGAAATGGGCGAAGTCGGCCACCGTGCAGGAGGCGATGAGCGAATGAACAACTCTCTTCTGCCAGCCGCGTTTGCCGATCTTGAAGCGCATGTCGCCGAGTGGGCGCTGCCCAGCTTCGATGCGCGCATGCAGCACCGCGCCGCGTCGTCGATGGACAACATCCGGCGCTTCTACGATGCGATGCAGCCGCGTGCCGAAGCAGCGCTCGCGCATCTCGAAAACTTTCCGCTCGATGTTCTACCCGCAGCCGAGCAGCGCTTGATGCACATGCTCTACGCACTCGCCCAGGCGGCGATGGCCGTCGAGATTCATGGTCAGCCGAAAGTCGGCCACGCCAAGCTGCCGATCGCGGTGCGCGTGCTGCGCGAACCGCTGCCGGTCTGAACCGCATTGGAGAAAAGCATGTCCAGCCTCAAGGGAAAAGTGGCGATGATCACCGGCGCCGGTTCGGGCATTGGCCAGGCCACCGCCCGACTGATGGCCGAACGCGGCGCATCGGTGCTGTGCACCGACCTCAACCCGGAAACCGCTGCAGCCACCGCGGCGATGATCCGCGATGCCGGCGGCATCGCCGAATCGCTGGTCTGCGACATCGGCAGCGAGGACTCGATCAAGGCCGCCATCACCTACGCGGAGGAGCGTTACGGCGGTCTCGACATCCTGCATAACAACGCAGCGCTGCAAGACCCGAAAGTGCTGGCCAAGGATGCCGACATCGCGGCGATGGAGATCGACATCTGGGACCGCACGATGGCCGTCAACGTGCGCGGCACCATGCTCGGCTGCAAGCATGCGATCCCGGCGATGCTTCGCCGCGGTGGTGGCGTGATCGTCAACACCTCGTCCACCTACGGGCTTGCGGCCTACATCAGCCTGCCGGCGTACAGCGCATCGAAAGCGGCGATCAACAGCATCACCCAGCACGTGGCGGCCGCTTACGGCAAGCGTGGCATTCGCTGCAACGCCGTGGCGCCAGCGCTGGTGCTGACGCCGCTGACCGCGAGCTTCATCCCCAAGCCGCTGATCGACATCAATGTCGACGGCGCCTGCACGCCGTTCCTGGGTGGCCCGCTGGAAGTGGCGCAGGCGGTGGCCTTCCTGGCTTCGGACGATGCCCGCTTCATCACCGGACACATCCTGCCGGTGGACGGCGGCACCTTGTGCACGCAGCCGACGGTGCCGGCATCGAGAAGCTTCTTTGCACAGGCCGCCAGCTGAATCGGTGGCTCGGTAGATTCATTCCATAACAACGAGGAGAACACCATGGATCAAGCACGCAGCATCGCCCGCAAATATGCCGATCTGCTCTGCAGCGGCGCCTTCGCCGAGGCGTTCGACCTGCTGGCGCCGAACGTGAAATACCGGATCATCGGCACCACGCCGCTGTCCACCGACCTGCATGGCCGCGATACCGTCAAGGGCGCGCTGGTGCCGGCGCTGGCAAGCTTCAAGCAACCGCCGCAGCTGACCCTCAAGGAGATCATCGTCGACGGCAATCGCGCGGTGATCCTCGCCTCGGGGCATGGCATCGGGCCCACCGGTCTGCCGTACTCGCAGCCGCATTACGCGATGGTTTTGCGCATCGACAACGGCTTCATTGCCGACGTCGAGGAATACGCGGATACCGTCGCCGTTGAAGTCGCCCTGGTGGGCAACAAGCTGGTCCCCGCCTGAGCCTGCAGCAAGCCTTTATTGATGCGGCACTTTGGTGTTGAACGTGGACCCGGCGTTCGATTCAGGATCTGCGTCATCTGTGAAGTGCCGAAGGTGCCGCATCAATAAAAAATCAATGGTTTCTAGTTATTGAGTCGGCATTCTGCACCTGTTGGCGAGATCATCCGGTCGGACTCGGTGCGCTCGCGTTCAATATCAATATGCCGACTCAATAACCCAAGGAGCAGGTGATGAAAGCAGCCGTAGTGCGTTTGCCGACCAGTCTGGAATCGTTGTCGATCGAGGACCTAGCCGAACCCGCGATCGCCAAGGGCAAGCTCAAGGTGCGCTGGCGCGCCTTGTCGCTGAACTTCCACGATTACGCGGTGGTGGCCGGCATGCTGCCGGCAGTCGATGGCCGGATTCCGATCTCCGATGGCGCCGGTGAAATCGTCGCGGTCGGCGAGGGTGTCAGCGGCTGGGCCGTCGGCGACAAGGTGATGAGCCTGTTCTTCCCGGACTGGCAGGACGGCGAGCCGACTGCAGCCACCACCAGTCGCCTCGGTGGCGACTCGACCGATGGCTGCGCGGTGGAGTTCGGCCTGGTCGACCCGGACAAGCTGACCCGCATTCCCAAAGGCTATTCCTATGCCGAAGCGGCGACCTTGCCCTGCGCCGCGCTGACTGCCTGGCGGGCGCTGGTCGAGGTCGGCCAGATCGAGGCGGGCGATCAGGTACTGGTCGAAGGCACGGGCGGTGTTTCGATCTTCGCGCTGCAGTTCGCCAAGTCCTTCGGCGCCAAGGTCTACGCCACGTCGTCATCGCCGGCCAAGCTCGAGCGGCTGAAGACGCTCGGCGCCGATGCCACCGTCGATTACCACGCTGATCCGAACTGGGGCGAGGCGATCAGCCAGTTGTCCGGTGGCGGTGTCGATCACGTCATCGACGTCGGCGGCTCGACGACGCTCGATCAGTCGATCAGCGCGGTCAAGGTCGGCGGCAGCCTGGTCATCATCGGCATCCTGGGCGGCCTGATGGCCGAGATCAATCTGGCCAAGCTGATGATGAAGCAGCAGCAGATCCGCCCGATCGCGGTCGGCAGCCGCGCCATGCAGCTGCGCATGGTCGAGGCCATCGAGAAGAGCGGCATGAAGCCGATCATCGATACCCGCTTCCCGCTGAGCAAGATGGCCGATGCCTTTCGCTATCAGCTGTCTGGCCAGCACTTCGGCAAGATCGTCATCGATATCGACTGAAGCCGGAAATTGCTTAGGCTTCGCTGGTGAACGAACCGAGAAAGAAGCGCGGCACCGTCGAAGCGCCCGCCGTCGAGGTCGCGAAGAATGCGCGCGGCCAACGGCGCAACCACGCCGCGCGGCTGACCACCGCGCCGGCACCGACGCCGAAGAAGCCGAAAGGGACCGCCAAGAAGCCGCGCGGTGCCGAGGTGCGCGAGCAGGTGTTGCACGCCGGGCTCGAATGCTTTGGTGCCTTCGGCTTCGAGGGCACGTCGACGCGGGCGGTGGCCGAGCGGGCCGGCGTCAGTCATCCGTTGCTGCTCTATCACTTCGAATCGAAGGAGCAGCTGTGGCTGAGCACGATGGAAGATGTGATCGGCCATTACCGGCTCGAGTTCGAGCAGCGGCTGGCACTCACCGGCATCGGCGATGCCGTGGCGGGCCTGCATGCGTTCATCGAGAACTTCGTGCGCTTTTCGGCGCGAGTTCCGCAACTGCACCGAATCATGGTTCAGCAGAGCACGCAGGGCAGCGGGCGTATCCACTGGCTGATCGAAACGCATCTGCGCGCCTCGTTCGATCAGGTGATCGGCATGATCATCCGCGCCCAGGCCGAAGGGCGCGTGCGCGGTGGTGATCCGGCCCGCTTGTACTACGCGATCATCGGCCTGGCCGGCACCTTGATGTCGGTGTCCTCGGAGTTCCGCGAGCTGACCGGGCGCGATGTGTTTGCCGAGAGCGAAGTCGCGAAAACGATTCGCTACATCGACGATTTCGTTTTTCTCTGAGCGGCCGGTTTGGCTGCTGCAGGGGCGGCAGCTGAGGGGTCCGCGAACGCCGTGCTGGCGCTGATGTAGCCGAGCGATTCGGCAAGACGATCCAGCTCGACGCCGTTGCGCTCGCCGATGAAACGGGCGCAGTACATGACGATCATCCAGCTCAGCACTTCGGCAACGTCGTCCGTGGCACCGGGGCGGCTGCGGCCCTTGCGCTGGATGGTGTCGAGCGACACGCGGCTTTGCGCGCAGATGCGGTCGACCATGGTCCGGTACAGGCTGGCCACGTTCTGATCGTAGGGCGCGGTGTCGTTGACGGCCGCGAGGATCGCCTGATGCTTCTTGAAGGTTGCCACCATGCCGACCAGCGCCTGCTGCAGCACCTGGTGGCGCGCGTCTTCGGCATCGCTGAGCCAGGTGCCGGTACTGGCGATGATCTCCTCGGTGACCTGGCTCATCAGCCGCGCCACCAGCTCGCCCTTGTCGCGAAAGTGCAGGTAGAAGGTACCGCGAGCGATGCCGGCTTCGTCGGTCAATTGTTCGACAGTCAGCGCGGCGAAGCGATGGCCGTTTTCGAGCAGCCGCTCCATCGCCGCCAGCAGGCGTTCCTCGATGGTCAGCTTCGGCTGGTCGCCGTGCTTGGCGCGGGTGCGTCGCGTCGGGCGGGATTCGATACGCGCCATGTCATCTTGAGTCCGGAAAGTGAGCCGATGATAAACGGGCCGATGACGGCCCTGAGTTGTCGGCGTCGATTGGTTTATTGGCGCACTGTCTATTTAATATTGACACAGTGTCAATTAACGGCCATCCTATGATGGCAAGCACCCGGACGATGGCAGCACGCGTCGTCGAGAGAGTGCAACAGGTCTGCCGCTTCCCTCTCGGAACCGCAGACGAAGAAGCACCAGCGAGGAGCCGTGATGACAGCAGACAAGAGCCAGCCGAGCGCGGCCTGGATCGCCGAGTTGCGGGCGCGCTTTCCCACCGAGCGCGAGATCGATCGCGTGCTCACCCGCAAGATGCAGCGCCGCGCTGGCCCCGGCTATCAGCCGCTTGCGTTGGAGACGCTGGTCGACGGCGTCCGCTCGCTGCTCGATGCCGAGCTGAACACGCCCTACGAACTGCGCGACGCGCGCTGGCTGTCCGGCGGCGCCTCGAAGCTGCAGATGGCGTTCACGCTGGAATGGCAGCACCCGCAGGACGGACTGTCGTGCACGGCGATGGTGCTGCGCATGGAGCCCAGCGAATCGATCGTCGAGACCAGCCGCCTGCGCGAGTTCCAGCTGATCCGCGCGATGGAAGGCGTGGTGCCGGTGCCGCCCGTCTACTGGTGTGATTCGGAAGGCGATCATCTGCCGTATCCGGCGTTGATCTATGGCTTCGCACCTGGCGTCACCAAGCCGAGCACGGCGGCCAGCGGCGTCAGTGGCCTCGGCACGCAGTTGCCGGCGGACCTGCGCGCCAAGCTGGCGCCGCAGTTCGTCGAACATCTGGCGAAGATCCACACCGCCGAGTTCCGCGGTAAGGGCCTCGATGCTTTCGACATCCCCGAAGTCGGCACCACGCAATGCGCCGAATGGGGCATCAACTGGTGGGAGCGGGTCTGGGAAGAGGACTGCGACGAAGACGTGCCGCTGATGCGCCTCGCCGCTGCCTGGCTGCGCGCCAACCTGCCGGTGCTCGATCGCGCCGTCGTCGTCCATTCCGATTACCGCCTCGGCAACTTCCTGTTCACCGAGCACGACACCACGATCACCGCCTGGCTGGACTGGGAACTGGGCCGCATCGGCGACCGTCATCAGGACATCGCCTGGACCACCAGCCGTGCGTTCGGCGCGATGGCCGAGGACGGCAAGACCTTCCTGACCTCCGGCCTGATGCCGGAAGCCGAGTTCATCGCCGCCTATGAAAAGGCCACCGGCTTGAGCATCAATCCCAGGACCGTGCATTGGTACAAGGTCTATAACGATTTCATGATGGCCACGCTGAGTCTGGCCACCGGCTACCGCACTGCGCGCGGCAGCAAGACCCATCAGGACGTGCTCGTCACCTGGCTGATCGGCATCGGGCCGATGCTGCTGGACGAGATGCGTACGCTCATCGAGGAGGCCGTCTGACATGCAGATGCGTCCACAGATTCAGATTCAATCGGTCATCAAGGCGCTGAGCGATGTCGTGCTGCCGGCGATCGATCCCAACAACAAGCTGGCGATCGAGCAGGGCAAGTTGTCGATCGGTTTGCTTGCCCTGCTGGCCCAGCAACTGCCGAACCAGTTCCGCTTCGACTGCGACGAACTGGCGCGGCTGATCGCGACCGCGCGTGAACTCGTTGCGCAGGCGAAGGGTGGGAAAGGCACGCAGGCCGCAGTGGCTGCGCTTTATGAAGCGACGCAGCTTGCCGGCGGCACGCTCGATGCCGCCCAGGCGTCGCCGGCCGATGTCGAAGCCATGGTGCGGGCGCTGAGAGTCACCAGCGGCCAGCTGGTCACCGAGGTCTATCGCGATGGTGAAGCCGGCTGCCGCGCGGGCATCCGGGATGCGGTGCTGGCGATGTCCAAGGAACAACTGCTGCGCGATCGCTCCATGCTGCTGATGCAGGGCTGGGAGCCGGACCCGAAGGCGGTGCCGTCGATCGCGTCGCTGCTCGATGCCAGCGCGCGCTGAAGCGATCAGAACAAACACGAAATACCGACGAACAACGAGGAGATTCCCATGAGCAAGATGTCCCCGAATGGCCCCATGCCGATCCTGGACCCGGTCAATGACGGCCGCCACAAGCTGCGCAACCTGCCGCTGGAACGCGAGTCGATCCCCTACGTGATCGCGCTGCCCGAGCAGGGCATCGCCGCGTTCGTCTACACCTGGGTGAGCAAGGACAACCTCGCGGGCTCGGCACTCGCAGCCTACGGTCCCGGCATTGGCGACACGCCGGTGTTCGAAGCCGTCGATGGCATCCCGATGGGCCCTGAGAAGAATTTCGACAACTGGCAGGTCGGCAAGCTGCATCTGGCGCAGGACCTGAAGCTGAAGACGGCGAAGTTCGGGGTGGTCACCGACCGCGTGGTCATCGAAGCCAATTACGAAGCGCTGCACCCGGCCTTCGCCTACAGCTTCCATCCCGATGGTTGCCCGGCATTCGCGGCGACCAATCGCCTGGAACAGGCCGGCAGAGTCCACGGCACGATCAAGGTCGATGGCAAGGCCATCGCCTTCGATACCTTCTGTGCTCGCGATCACTCCTGGGGCACGCGTGACTGGGGCCAGCCGCAGCACTGGAAGTGGCTGCACGCCTATAACCAGGGCACTCAGGTGCATTTCTGGAAGATCGAGGTCGGCGGCCGCAGCGAGTTGCGCGGCTATCTGAATCGCGACGGCCAGTTCGCGCAGGTCGCCAATGTCGAGGTCTCGTTCACCACCGATGCGCGTTACCACCAGAAGACCATCTCGGCGACCGTCACCGACACCCTCGGCCGCAAGGTGCAGGTGGAAGGTGAGTACTTCGCGACCTTGGTGATGCCACCGGTGCCGACCTGCACGCTGGTCGAAGGCGCGATGCGCTGCACGATCGACGGCCAGGCGGCAGTCGGTTGGACCGAGTTCATGTGGCCGACCGATTACCTCGCCTACATGGCCTCGCTGCAGTCCTGATCCTTTTGATGCGCCCGGTCCTGTTTTTCCCCCACCGCCTTTTGGGACCGGGTGCTTTTTCTTCGCTGTGACGCGCCGCTCCCCGGCGCGTTGAATTCACCCGTGCCGGAGTGAGCCGATGATCAAGCCCCAGGATGCCGAATTCCATTTCCAATCGGACTCCCACTGGCAGTGGGTGGAAACCGTGGCGCTGTCCTTCCATGTGCCGGGCACTACGGTCAGCGGCATCATCTATGTGCTGACCCGGCCGATGCTCGGCGTCTGCATGGTCGACGTGACCATCCATGACCGGATCACCGATCTCTGGGAAGAGCAGATCTACATCGACAACCAGCAGCACCTGCCTTGTCCGAAGTCGCTGCTCGATTTCAGCCTGCCGAATGGTTTGAGCATCACTGCCACCGATCCGACCAAGCGCTACCACGCGCGCTACGAAGGCATCGACGACACCCATTTCGATCTCGATTTCCAAGCCATCCACGAGCCCTACGATCTCAATGATCCGGCGATGGACCCGATGGCTGCCGAACGTCACGGCCCGGCCTGGGATACCTCCTGGTCCGGCCATTACGACGTCACCTACCGCATCCGCGGCCAGCTCACCGTGCGCGGCAAGCGCTACGACGTGGACTGCGTCGATACCGGCGACCGTAGCTGGGGCTCGCGTCCGGAACGCGACAACTCTTCGGTGATCTGGTGGCACGCCAGCTTCGGCGAAGCGCTGACCGCGCACCTGTTCGTCGCCCATGATCTGGCCAGGACCAACGACTACGGCAAGCTGGTCAGCGGCTATGTGCTCGAAGACGGCAAGACCTACGGCATCAAGGAAGCGCGTGGCACGCAGGAATACCGGAAAGCGGTGCCGATGGGTGGCGAGCTGGAAATCGTCGACGTGCGCGGCAAGCGTTTCCAGATGACCTATTCGGCGCTCAACAGCTGCTACTGGGCACCGTACCCGTCCAACACTTATCTGCAGAGCTTCATGCGGGTCAGTTGCGCGGGCCAGCTTGGTTACGGGGTGCAGCAGATCGGCCTGAGCCGCGCCTATCTGACCCGCAACCGCGATGCGATTCGCGCGCGCTGCTGAGCCATAACCAGAAAGAACAGCGAGGAGAGCAGCATGGCAGTCGTGGACAAGAACCGTCCGAGCCCCGAGTGGATCGAGCACCTGCGCAAGCGCTATCCCTGCGAGCAGGAAATCGATCGCGTGCTCACCCGCAAGCTCGAACGCCGCGCCGGGCCGCCTTATGCGCCGGTCACCCTCGACCTCCTGCAGGCCGGCACCGAAGCGCTGCTCAGAACCCAGCTGAGCGAGCCGTTCACGATCAGCGATACCCGCTGGTTGTCCGGCGGTGCCTCGAAGCTGCAGATGGCCTTCGTGCTGCACTGGAATCAGCCCGGCGTCGGTCGCAGCTCGACGCCGCTGGTGCTGCGCATGGAGCCTTCGGAAGCGATCACCGAAACCAGCCGCCTGCGCGAGTTCCAGATCATCAAGGCGATGGAAGGCAAGGTGCCGGTGCCGCCGACCTACTGGATCGATGCCTACGGCGAATACCTGCCGTATCCGGCGATCGTCTACGGCTTTGCCGAAGGCGTGACCAAGCCCTCGAAATCGAGCAGCAGTGTCAGCGGCGTCGGCACCTTCATTCCGCCGGAAATACGCGAAACGCTGGGCCAGCAGTTTGTCGACCATCTGGCGATCACGCATACCTTCGACTGGCAGCAGGCCGATATCGGCGCCTACGATCGCCCGGCCGCCGGCACCGAAGCCCTGGAATGGGCGCTGAATCACTGGGAACGGGTCTGGGAGGAGGACTCCCACGAGGACGTGCCGCTGATGCGCCTGACCATGGCCTGGCTACGCCGGAACATGCCGCCGGTCGATCACGTCTCGGTGATCCACGGCGACTACCGGCTCGGCAACTTCCTGTACACCGAACACGATCTGCGCATTTCCGCCTGGCTCGATTGGGAACTGGGATATCTCGGCGATCGCCATGAAGATCTGTCCTGGTCGGCCAAGCGCCAGTTCGGCCATCTGGCCGAAGACGGCAAGACTTTCCTGGTCGCCGGTTGCCTGCCGATCGAGGAATACCTGGCCCGCTACGAGCGCGCCTCGGGTCTGAAGGTCGATCCGCAGCGCATGCAGTACTACGACCTCTTCAACAACTACAAGGCCATCGCCATCGTGCTCGCCACCGGTTACCGCGCGCCGCTCAACGGCAAGACCCATCAGGACGTGCTGGTCGCCTGGCTGAGCGGCATTTCCTATCCGCTGCTCGAAGAGCTGCGAACCCAGATGGCGGAGGTGCTCTGACATGGAACTGCGTCCCAGCTTCCAGATTCCAGCGCTGATCAAGTCGCTGACCGATGTCGTGCTGCCGGCCGTCGATCCCGCCAACAAGCTGGCCCAGGAACAGGGACAGCTGGTGGTCGCCATGCTGCATCTGATGGCGCAGCGCCTGCCGCTGCAGTACCACTACGACTGCCACGAGCTGAAGCAGTTTCTCGGCCTGGCCGACAGCCTCGCGGCCCACGGCGCAGCGCTGCCCGAACTCGGCGAAAGCTTGGCCGCGTTGGCGACCGATGTGGAAGCCGGCCGTGCCGTGCTGAGCCGCGCCGGTGTTGCGCCGGCCGAGCTGGAAGCGACCAACCTGGCGCTGCGTACCAGCGTGGGTGCTGCGATCAGTGCTTCGGCAATGGCTGCCGATGGTCCGGACACGAAAGCGATCAACGCCGCCGTGATGGCCCACGCGCAGGAGATGCTGCTGCGCGAACGCGCCTGGCTGGCGATGCAGGGCTGGGAAGGCCCGAACGCCGGGCTGCCGGCGGTCGAGACGCTGATCGGCGACTGATTTCCGTTGCCGGAAAAGCACAGAGGCGGCGACACCACACCATGCGGTGCCGCCGCCTTCTTTGACGTAAGCCGTCCAAGCCCATCATAATTTGTTGAGAACGATTCTTATCCGTTCAACATGACAGCGGCCTGAAAGGGATGCCGCTGTGACGGGCCAGCCAGCGTTTCAGCCAAGCCCTCCCAAGCCACAAGTTCATAGAAGTGCACGGCACCGCGACGTACGCGGAAGGCCCGCGCGCTCGATCGGGAGAGTCGGGATGAAAGCTGGCAGTTCCACGCTGCAATTGCGTGCGCGCAGGCCTCTGCGCCTGTTGTCGATGGCGATCGCCGGCAGTTTCGGCAGCTCGTTGGCCTTGAATCCGCTCGCTGCCCTGGCGCAGGACAGCGGCGAGTCGCTGCGCTTCTTCGAATTGAATCTTCCCGAGCAGCCGCTGGGCACGGCGCTGACGGCGTTGAGCCGCGAGACCGGTGTTCAGGTCATCGCGGATCGCGAGCTGCTGGCGGGCCGCCGCGCCGCTGCCTTGCGGGGCCGCTACAGCGCGGCGCAGGCGCTGGAACGTCTGCTCGCCGGTTCCGGGCTAGCCGCGCGGAGCCAGGGCGCCGGCTGGCTGGTCGAATCGTCCGGTGCCGTCGCGCTGGCGCCGGTCACGGTGGCGGGTGTGCGCGCCGAAGGCTTCAAGGCCGAAAGCCAGCAGACGGCTACCAAGATGCAGCTGAGCCTGCGGGAAACGCCGCAGTCGGTGACCGTCATCACCCGCGAATCGCTCGACGCGCGCCAGGTACAGACGCTCGGCCAGGCGCTGGAACTGTCCGCCGGGGTCGCCCAGTTCAGCGGCAACGGCCCGTTCGCCGGGCAGCCGTCGTTCGGCTTCAATCAGACGACGATCCGCGGCATCGCCATCGATGACCTGTACGACTTCCGCGAGGACGGCTTCGTCAACGGCTCCTACTTCTCGCTGCCGG
>NZ_JAHFRY010000219.1 GCF_023266035.1 Nevskia sp. | reverse complement strand
GACTGGAATCTGGCCGCCGGCCGTGCCGCCAGCCAGGTGCTCGGCGTGGCACCGAACTGGTTGATCTTCGTCGAAGGCATCGGCGCGTCCAGCCAGTGCAGCAGCGGTCAGGCCACGTTCTGGGGCGAGAACCTGGCGCCGCTGACCTGCACGCCGTCGCTGGTGCCGGCCAATCGTCTGGTGCTGTCGCCGCACAGCTACGGGCCGGATGTGTTCGTCCAGCCCTACCACAAGGCCAAGAACTTCCCGTCCAACATGCCGGCAATCTGGGACGGCCACTGGGGCTTCGCGATTCCCAACGCGCCGATGGTGCTCGGCGAATTCGGCGGCAAGTACGGCGAAGGCGACAGCCGCGATCGCGCCTGGCAGAACGCGCTGGTCGATTACCTGATCGGCAAGCGCATCAACAGCGGCTTCTACTGGAGCTGGAACCCGAACAGCAGCGACACCGGCGGCATCCTCCGCGACGACTGAACCACCATGCGCAGCGACAAGATGGCGCTACTGCGCCGGCTCTGGACCGGGACTGCCAGCGGCACGACGACAGGCGCCAGCACCGGTGGCACGACGGGCGGAACCGGCACCGGGGGCGGTACCTCCGGCGGAACGACCAGCGGCGGAACCACGGGTGGCAGCACCGGCGGGACCACCACGGGCGGATCGACAGGCGAATCGACCACGGGTGCTTCGACGGGCGGCGGAACAATCGGTAATGGACCGACGATCACCGTCAGCGAAATGCGTTCCAGCGAATGGGCCACCGGCTACTGCTCGAACGTCACCGTCCGCAATGTCGGCACCAGCACCGTGGTCTGGAATGTGAGCTTGACCATACAAGGTCGCGCGAACCAGGCCTGGAACGTGGCCTGGTCGCAGGCCGGCAACAAGCTCAAGGCCAGCGGTCTGGACTGGAACCGCACGATCGAGCCGAACAGCACGCGCGATTGGGGTTACTGCGCGGATCGTTGAGGGCCGCTGTCAGGCGCGGGCCCGGCCAGCGCCGGGTCAGCAATCGCGGCAATGCCGGCACGACCCGCCGCGAGCCAGGCCAGCAACTGGCGCCGCTCGGCAGCAAGCGTCGCGGTCGCCAGTGATGGCAGCAGCGCTTGCTGGCGCGCGGACAAGGCCGCCAGCGCTTCGCCGTCGTCTCCTGTCGCGATCGAAGATTCGATCAACCAGCGCAGCTCGGCGATCTCGGGCAGCAGGCGATGCAAGGCGGCCGAGGCTGGTGCCGCGTCGAGCCCTTGCGCCACGTCGAAGCTGGCTGCGGCTTCCGCAGGCAAGGCCTGACCGGGCTCCAGCGCGGGCAGTGTCGCTGCGCTGATGATGCCGGTCGCCGCTGTCGCATTGCTGCTCAGGGCCGCTTCGAGTTTCGCGACTGCAGCGTCGTAATGCTCGCCTGCTTCCTGACGCCGGCCGGCACGTGCGGCCGCTCGGCCAGCAGCCACCCAGGCTTCACGGACGGCCGGATCGCGGGGATCGCGGAGCGCCAGTTCCTGCCAGACGATCAGCGCTTCGGCGGCGAGGCCGGCGGGATCCTCCGGCACATCGGCCTGCTCGAACGGCGGCAGCCGCTGACAGAGCTCGGTCGGCGCCAGCGCGCGGCGGTTGTAGTCCTCGCAGTCGATCAGGCGCCGGCGTTGCATCGCCTTGAGGATGAACTTCGGCGTTTCGCGGATACCGGCATCGCGGCCTTTCGAAGTGGCCGACTGCTTCTCGCCCTGCGGTCCGAGCGCCGCCCAGCCAAGACCGAGCAGCGCGAGATTCGAGTACGGACCTTCGAGCGGAATGCGCTCGAAGATCGGTCGCGCGGTGGCGCCCTGCCCGGCACGCAGGAAATCGCTGGCTAGGGTCAGATTGGCGCGATCGCGCAGTGCCTGTTCGATGCTCTCTTTGGCATCGGCGCGGCCCAGGCGATCAAGCAAGGCGCGGCCACGTTCGGTAGCGCCACTGGCGATCAGCGCCAGGCCGAGGTCGTACTGGATCAGGCTGGCACGCAGGCGTTCATCGACCGGCGCACTGGCCAGATGTACTGGATCAACCTCGGCGGACTGCAGAGTCGGCGAGGCGAGATCGGCACGGCCGAGCGCGAACAGGGCCCGCGCCCGGGCCAGCACCGCTTCGTTGCGCACCGCTGGCACGAGCTTCAGCGGCAGCGCATCGAGCGTCTGCATCGCCGCCTCGGCCTGGCCGTCGGCGAGATGACGCTGCGCCACGGCCAGGATTGAGTCGGCATACAGGCTGCGATCAGCTGCCTTGGCACGGCCCAGCGCCGCATCGGCGGTGACCAGCAGCCCGCAGCGAGCAGCGGCATCGGCCAGCAGCGCAGCAGTCGCCGGATCGGTAGGACCGGCGGCTTCTAGCTGGGTCAGTGCGATCGCCGCCAGCCAGGGCCTATCGCGCGCCAGCAACTGCCGGGCACGGCGCCAGCGGGGATCGTCCGGATTGCCCGGCTGATAACCGTTGCTGCGTGGTGTCTTGTCGATCAGCGTTTCGGCCCAGCGCTCGAATGGGCTTTGCCGCGGCTCGCCGGCCTTCCATTCGATCAACACCAGAGCAGGCCCGGCCAGCGGCTGGCTGCGTTCGAGGCGCAGTTCCCGATCACTGCTGCCGGCACTGATCTCGAAAGCAAACTCACTGCGCCGCGGCGATTCGCCACGCAGGGTCCAGTCGACACTCAGACGATGTGTGCCTTCGGCCAAGGGCAGTGCCACCAGTGGCAGCAGGCCGCCGCGTGCTTGCAAGGCAACGCGATCTTCCAACGCAACGGTGATGGCCGGCAGCGCAACATCGTCGACCGTCAGCAGGAGGCTCTCAAGCTCGGCATTGCTTGCGCTCAGGCCGAGATCGAAACGCGCGTTGCCGACATCTTCATTGGCGGCTTCGGCCGCTTGCCGGTGGAAGCGCTGCTCGCGCGCTACGGCCAGTGCCGTGCTGGCGGCGGCGAGATCGGCAGGCAGACTGTCCGGCGGCACCGGCTCGGTGGCTGAAACCACCGGCACGGTGACCGCCAGCAAGCCAGCGATCAGCCAAGCCAACCCGGCCGAGCGCACAGCGAGGGCGCTCATGCTGCGACCTCAGCGGCGATCAGAACTTCGCCGCATCGAGCCGCTGCACGCCGGCATCGCCGACCACGATCAGGCCGCCATCCGGTGCCATCGTCAGCCAGGACAGCGACTCCGTCTGCCGATTGCCGAGCTTGTCGATGATCGGCACTGAATGCACCGGCTTGCCGGGCTCGAAGATCAGCAGGGTCGCGTTGAGGCCGACCATCGCCACCTTGTCGCCAGGCAGCGCGGCCATGCCGAACAGCGACTGGTCGCTGTTGGTCTGCATCTTCTTCCAGCTGCCGACGCGAACATCGGCGCTGTAGAAGGAATTGCCGCGCAGGCCGCCGATCAGTGCGCCCTTGTCACCCGCGGCGATAACGCAGAACAGCGAGCTTTCGTACGGCGTGGTGAGCTTGGTCCAGGTCAGGCCGCGATCGGCGCTGACGCCGATGGTGCCCGCTTCACCCACCACCATCAGGCTGCCGTCACCGAGCTTGGCCAGCGCATTGAAGTGACGCTCGCCCTCGGTCACCGGATTGGCCGCCACCTGCGCCCAGGTGCTGCCGCCGTCGGTGGTTGCCAGCATCAGGCCGTAGGCACCAACCGCGAAGCCGGTCTGGGCGTCGAGAAACAGCACGTCGAACAGCGGCTTGTTCAGCTCGGGCTGGAAGTTCTGCTGCTTCCAGGTTTCGCCGCCGTCCGCAGTGTGCAGGATCACCGCGTCATGGCCGACCGCCCAGCCGTTGTTCTCGTCGGCAAAGGTGACGCTGGTCAGCATCACGTCGACCGGCGACGCGACCTGATTCCACTTCGCGCCATCGGCCGAGATCAGGATATGCCCGTACACGCCGACCGCGACATAGTGCTTGCCGGTGTTGACCACCCGCAGCAGCGGATTGTTGACCGCCCGCCCCGCGATCTCCGAAGAACGCGGCGCGATCGGCTTCGCCACCGCTTCCGCCGCTGCAGGCTCGCTGCTCGATTCCGGAGCAGCCTCGGTCGCGGACTCGACAGGGGCAGAGGCCGCATCGGCTTCCACCGGTGCGGCCGCCGGCTCCTGCTGCGCCTGGGTCGTGATCAGCAGCGACAGCGGCAGGGCAGACAGGCCAAAGATAAGGGCAGCGAGTTTCAAGGGCGAATGGCGCATGACGGTCAGGCTCGGTGAGGTTCTGTAAACCTAAGCGGCGATCAGAACTGGTACTTGAAAAAGAAGCCGATATTGTCGCGGTCGCGGTACACATTGTTGCCGCCGCCGCGGGTGTACATGTTGTAGGCGATCGAGAACGAGGTCGACTTCTCGTATCGCACTTCGATCACTGAGTTCATCTGGATGCGCCCTTCGACATAGTTCGCGCCCGGTCCCGGCGAATTGTTGTAGACATCGTGCTGGAAAATGAT
>NZ_JAHFRY010000015.1:44891-48862 GCF_023266035.1 Nevskia sp. | reverse complement strand
TAAATGTTATTGATTCTCATTTTATCGATGACTCGGACCACTGGGCGTTGCACGATGCAGTGCGAGCGAAGGTTCTAAAACGAAGATTTGCCTGTTGCCGGCGAAAAATGATGGGGCTAACTACGCCGCGCACCTTTCGCTGCACGTATGGCCCTGCGCCACGGCCTGTTGTGCAGAAGGCCTTCAACAGCGTCCACATGGGTCGTCGTCATCGCCAGTGAAAGGTTACGTGGCGACCGCTACCAAGATTAGCGTTCCCAGTGCAATGCGATACCACGCAAAAACTCCAAATCCATGTCCGGTCAAATAACGCATCAGAAGGCGTATCGCAAGCAGCGCAAATGCGAAAGAAGCAATGAAACCCATTGCAAAAACGCCGATGTCGTCGCTCGACAATGCGCCCCAGTGCTTGAAGAGGTTGTATACCGAGGCGGCCCCCAAGATTGGAATGCCGAGGAAAAACGAAAACTCCGTCGCAGCCTGCCGCGAAGCCCCGAACCATAGCCCGCCGATAATCGTCGCGCCTGAGCGCGAAGTACCCGGCCAGAGCGCAAGGCACTGCACGAAACCAATCTTCAGTGCGTCGATTCGGCTGATCTGTTCGGCACGCTCAGCCTTCACTTGCACGGGGCGTCGCTCAGCCCACAGGATCGCGATGCCACCGACAACGAGTGCGACGGCCACCGGCCCCGGACTGAAAAGCAGCCTCTGCACATGAGATCCAATCAGCAGTCCGAGCACTGCCGCGGGCATAAATGCAATGGCAAGGTTCACTAAAAACCGGCGGGAGCCTTGGTCGGCATGCGCTGAGACAACAACGCTTGCCAGACGAGCCCTATATTCCCAGATGACCGCGAGCATCGCGCCGAACTGGATGAACACTTCAAAGACGTCGCGCTTCTCTTTCGCAAGGAATGAGAGCGCATTGCCCGCTAGGATCAAATGCCCCGTCGAGGAGACTGGCAAGAATTCCGTGATGCCTTCGACGACGCCCATCATTAGCGTCTTGAGAACGAGTTCAGCGTGCATTTGCAGGCGGCAGTGGTAGCGCCGAGTGGGACATCGGTTTCTCCGAAGCCGTGCTCACGGCTCCGCATGTGTCAATGAAAATCTGGATCATCGTGCTGGCGAATGGGAATCTGCGCCGTTTCGGCCGCGGCCGCGAAACGCGGCGATCAGCAGAAGCCCCGCTCCCAGGGTGATGCCAACGTCGGCTGCATTGAACGCAGGCCAGTGCCAATCGCCCCAATGAAAATCGAGCCAGTCCACCACGGCCCCATGCCGCACTCGATCAAGAACATTGCCGAGCGCGCCGCCGAGAATTGCTGCATAGCCCACGGCCTCAGGTGTTGCAGTCTTCTCGCGGGCAATGAGCCAGGTGAGAAAGGCAGAAGCAGCGACGCCAATAACAATAAAAAAGCCGCGTTGCCACCCACCCGCCTGCGCCAAGAAGCTGAAGGCCGCGCCTGGATTCAGCCAATGCCCGATGTTGAACCATGGCGTGATTTCATGGGAGCCATACAAGGGAATCCACGCGACGATGGCCGCCTTGGTCGCTACGTCGGCGGCAAGCACCGTCACGGCCAACAGGTACATCCGCAAGACAGCCCTATCAATGGCCATGTGGCTTGATGTCCTCAGACGACCGCAGCAAGCGCATCCCATTGAAAACGACCGCCAGACTGGCACCCATGTCGGCCAGAATCGCCAGCCACAGACTTGCATGTCCAGTAAAGGCCAAGGCCATGAACACCGCCTTTGTTCCAAGCGCAAAGACGATGTTGGCCGTCAGGATGCCGGCTACGCGCTGTGACAGCCGGATGAACTCTGGAAGCTTGCGCAGGTTGTCCTGCATCAATGCGACGTCGGCCGTTTCGATTGCCGTGTCGGTGCCAGCTGCGCCCATTGCGAAGCCTATGCTCGACTTGGCCAATGCCGGTGCGTCGTTGACGCCGTCGCCCACCATGCCGACTGGCCCGCGTGAGAGCAGTTCTTCGATTGCCTGCAGCTTGTCCTGCGGCAGCAACTCGCCCTTGGCGCTGGTGATGCCGACCTGGGCAGCCACGGCTTGCGCGGTTTTCGCGTTATCGCCAGTCAACATGACTGGTTCGATTCCCAGCGACTTGAGTTCGGCGATCGCTTGCCGGCTGGTGTCGCGCACTGTGTCGGCCACGGCCAGCAGGGCGAGTACTTGCTGGTCCGTGGCGAGGAGCACAACGGTCTTGGCCTGGTACTCCAACGCATCGAGCTGAGTCTCGACCTCAAGTGTTGAAAGTCCCAGCTCTTTGATCAGCCGGTGGTTGCCGACGTAATAGACATCTCCATCGACGTTGCCTTTGACGCCGCGTCCAGGGATCGCCTCGAACTTGTCCACCTGGGCATGCGGTTGGTTGTAGCCCGCCACGATGGCGGTGGCCACAGGATGCTCCGACAGAGCATCGATGCTCGCTGCAATGCGCAGAACTTCTTCCTTCGGCAGGCCGCGCAGCGATATGACATCGGTCAGTGCGGGGCGCCCATGGGTCAGGGTCCCGGTCTTGTCCAGGGCCACCGATTTCAGGTGCCGCCCTTGTTCGAGGTAAAGACCGCCCTTGACCAGGATGCCTCGGCGTGCGGCAGCTGCCAGGCCGCTGACCACGGTAACCGGCGTGGAGATCACCAATGCGCAGGGGCAGGCAATGACCAGCATCACCAGCGCCTTGTAGACCCATTCGAACCAGGGCTGCCCGAAAGCGAGCGGAGGAATGACCGCCACGGCAAGGGCAAGCGCAAACACCGCGGGTGTATAGATGCCGGCGAACTTGTCCACGAAGCGTTGCGTGGGCGCGCGTTGTCCCTGCGCTTCCTGGACCGATCGTGCAATGCGGTCGAGGGTGGTTTCGCCCTTGCGCGAGGTAACGCGGAACTCCAGCGTGCCGCGCTCGTTGATGGTGCCGGCGAAGACCGTGGCACCGGCGGTCTTCTCCACCGGCATGCTTTCGCCGGTGATCGGCGCCTGGTTCACCGACGACTGTCCCGCGACGACTTCGCCATCCAGTGCGATGCGTTCGCCCGGACGCACCCGCACAACACTTCCGAGTGGCACGGTATCCGCCTTGACCTCGCGCCATTGACCGTCGGGCTGGCGCACCAATGCGTTCTCTGGCGCCAGGTCCATCAGCTTGCGGATGGCATTGCGGGCCCGATCCAGGCTCAAGGCCTCGATCATCTCGGCGATGCCGAAGAGCCAGATGACCACCGCCGCCTCGGGCCACTGGCCGATCAGCGCCGCGCCGATGACGGCGACCGTCATCAACAGGTTCATGTTCAGCGAACGCGTCTTCAGCGCGATCCAGCCCTTCTTGAGGGTCTCGACCCCACCCAGGCCGATGGCCGCGAGGCAAGCAAGAATGATGGGCCAGGAGGCCTCGGGAGCACCCGCGAAGACCATGGCCTCCGCGCCGAGCGCCAGCACGCCGGAGACCGCCATCCGAATCCATTGCCCGCGCGAGATGCCGGTGCCGAACTCACGGGGAGCGGATGGCGCCGGGTCGGAGGCGCTTTGGAGCACTGGAGCCATGCCGAGCCGCTCGATCGCGCTGGTCACCGGAGCCAGATCGACAAGCTCGTGGCTCACGGTCAGCGTGCGGCCCATCAGGTTGAAATCCAGGGCCTTCACCCCAGGCATGCCTTCGAGCGCCTTGCGCAGCAGGCCCTCCTCGGTCGGGCAGTCCATTTTTTCGATCAGGTACACGGCCTGGCCCTGCGGCCCGGTGTCGTCAGCGTGCTCAATGCTGGCCTTCATGCCTACATCGTTCAGGGCCTTGAGGATCGGCGCGGGGTCGGGCAGACGGTGCTGGACATCGAGCCGTCGCCCCATCAGGTCGAAATCCAGCCGTTCGATGCCATCGACCGCACCAAGGCGCTTGCGGATCGTTGCCTCTTCGGTAGGGCAATCCATGTTCGGAATAAGGAAGCGTGTACCGTTCCCT
>NZ_JAHFRY010000015.1:0-44881 GCF_023266035.1 Nevskia sp. | reverse complement strand
TGTATCGGTCAGCGAATGGGTCACCGTCAGCGTGTGGGCCTTCAGATCGAAGTCCACCGCCTGCACGCCCGCCAGTGGCTCCAGCATCGAGCGCAACTGGCGCTCTTCGCTGGGACAGTCCATCTCCTTGATGAAGTAGATGACCTGCTGCGGCGCGGGTTCCACGACCGCCCGCATGCCGATGTCGTGCAGCGCGCGCAGGATGGCGTTCTGTCCAGCTGGTTCGTGTGTGACCTCAAGGCGGCGACGGGTCAAGTCGAAAGCCATATCCCGGACGCCATCGACCTGCGCCAAGCGCTTGCGAATCTGAGCCTCCTCGCTGGGGCAATCCATGTTGGCTATCCCGAAGTGGGTCACGAGTGGCTCAACGGTCGCCGCTGCGCTCATGGCGCTCGCTGAACAGCACGCCGTGGTGCAGGAGGTTTCGGTGTCTGCTTTCATGGATCGATCCGTTCTTCTTCAAGAGTCAGGTGGTGAGACGGGCCAGCTTTGCCAGTCTCCGCGCAGGAGAGCCAAAGCGCAGACGCCGACAGCGTTGCGACAGGTGCCGTTCCCCTTGTGCTTTCATTTACAAGGGCTATTTCACACCTTGGAGTAGCTCCAAGGTCAAGCGGCTACGATGCATGTCCTGACAACATGTGAGTGTTCTGCGATGAAAATTGGCGAGTTGAGCCACGCCACCGGCGTGGACACCGACACGATCCGGTTCTACGAGAGGACGGGGGTGTTGCCGCCGCCAGCTCGGCAGACCAATGGATACCGGGTATACGGGACGGAACACATCGATGGACTGTCCTTTGTCCGCCACTGCCGGGCCTTGGACATTCCTCTGGCCGATGTCAGGCGGCTCCTGAACTTCACATCCCGTCCGGATGAGGATTGCGCGGACATCAACCGGCTGGTCGACGAGCAGATTGCGAGGGTGCGTGCCCGCCTGACCAGCTTGAAAGCACTGGAAAGGCAACTGACGACGCTGCGCGCCCGCTGCTCCGCAGGACATCAAGCGAAAGAGTGCGGCATCCTTGGCGAGCTGGTCTCTGCAGCGCAGCGGGAAGCGTAGTCAAACAGATCTATCGATGGCGCAGGGCAAGACGCCTGTGCGCAAGCACTGGCAGCAGGCGAAGGCTGTGTTGACATGCGCCGGCAAGACCGCCTAAACTACGTACCAAACAACAGACATAGAGTCTTTTCGTCGTTCGATCGCCTGAGCCATTCTTTTCCCCATGCCGACCCATGCATTCACCATACGCAAACTCGCCGACGCGGCAGGCGTTGGCGTGGAGGCGGTGCGCTATTACCAGCGCGGTGGATTGCTGGCTGCGCCGGATCGCGTGGACGGCGGCTTCCGGCAGTATTCGGAGGACGATGTCCGTCGTCTGCGCTTCATCAAGCGGGCTCAGGCATTGGGGTACTCGCTGGAGGACATCGCCGAACTGATGTCCTTGAGTACCAAGCGTGATCGGCTGCGCGTGCGGGAAATCACCCGCGAACGCATCGCGGAGATCCGGGAGCGCGTGGCCGACCTGCAGTCGATGGCCTCGGCGCTGGAAAATCTGGCCGATTGCTGCGCCAAAGCGCCAGAAGGTTCGGCCTGTTCGATCATCGCCGCGCTGACCGGGGAGCAGGACTTAGATCCGGCCATCGCCGATCCGAGCCTCGTTGCGCAGGCAAGCGTTGCCGGCCGACGCAGATCCGTGCGGCCGGGCGCTGAAGCCTATCACCGCACTGATGGGGTGGCCGCATGACGATGACGCGCATGTTCAGGCGATTCGTCTGCCGGCTGATGCTCGGTGTGCTGGTCTTCGGCCAGTTGGCCATCGCTGCCTACGCCTGCCCCGCACTGTCGGGCATGCCGCAGTCGCTTCCGACGATGGCCCTGAATGCGTCGGCCGCGGCGATGCCCGGTGATGAGGCCGGTGCTGCGATGGCCGTGTCGCCCGACATGGTCGCAACGTCAGACATGGCCGCCATGGCGAGCTGCGACCAAATCGACGACAACGCCGCCAACTTGTGCGTAGAGCACTGCCGTTTCGGCCAGCAAAGCGCCGACCATGCGTCGGCCCCGACCGTACCCGCGGCGCTGCTGACGACCCTCTACACCCTTCCGGTGCAACCCGAGCCTCTCGGGCATGGCTGGCCTTCGGCCGACGTGATATTCCGGCGCGTCGCGGCGTCTCCGCCGCACGCCATCCTGCACTGCTGTTTTCGCATTTGATCTCCTGACGCTGGTGCGGCCGGCCTGAGCCGGCTGAACCAGACCGATCGGTCGCGCTTGCGCGTGTCCGCGAGTTTCCGCTCGCCCCCGCCAAGCTCCATTCGACCTGATGGCATTCGTCAACTGGAGATCCCATGTTCATCGACTCTTTTTCTTTCCGCACGCCGGGCGGCGCTGTGCCATGGCGCAGGCTTGCTGCCGGCATCGTTGCGGCATTCGCCATGGGCGCCGGTGCAGCCCATGCCGCCGACGGCCTGACGCTGGATCAGGCGCTGCGCCTGGCACAAACCCGTTCTCGCGCGCTCGTGGCCCAGGATGCGACGGCATCGGCCGCACGGGACATGGCGGTCGCCGCCGGACAGCGGCCAGACCCCACCCTCAAGCTCGGCATCAACAACCTGCCCGTCAACGGCGCGGATCGGTTCAGCCCGACGCGCGACTTCATGACCATGCGCTCCATCGGCGTGATGCAGGAGTTCACACGCGAAGACAAACTCAAGGCCCGTGCCGGGCGCTACGAGCGCGAGGCCGAAGTCGCCGAGGCCGGGCGCAGCCTGGCGCTCGCCAACCTGCAGCGCGACACCGCCTTGGCCTGGCTGGACCGTCTCTTCCAGGAGCGTGTGCGCGACATGCTGGTGACCCAGCGCGACGAAGCGCGCCTGCAGATCGACGCCGCTGATGCCGCCTACCGGGGCGGGCGCGGCACGCAAGCCGATGTGTTCGCCGCCCGTTCGGCGGTCGCCCAGATCGACGACCGCATCGAGCAGGCCGAGCGCCAGGTCGCCACGGCCCGCACGCAACTGGCGCGCTGGATTGGCTCCGTCGCAAGCGATCCCCTGGGCTCGGTTCCGGCATTGGATACGGTTCGCCTGAGCCCGCAGGATTTGGAAGCCCAGTTGGCCCACCACCCTGAAATCGCCGTGATGCAAAAGCAGGAAGAGGTCGCGCAGGCCGAAGCCGACATCGCGCAAGCCAACAAGAAGACCGATGTGAGCGTCGAGCTGATGTACAGCCAGCGCGGCCCGGCCTACTCGAACATGGTCTCGCTCAATGTTTCGATCCCGCTGCAGTGGGACCAGAAAAACCGCCAGGACCGCGAGCTGGCCGCCAAGCTCGCCAGTGTCGAGCAAAAGCGCGCCGAGCGCGAGGAAGCCACGCGCGCCCATGTGGCCGAGGCACTGGCGATGCTGCAGGAATGGCGCAGCGACCGAGAGCGCCTGGCGCGCTACGACAGCTCGCTGCTGCCACTGGCCACCGAGCGCACGCGCGCCTCGATCGCCGCCTACCGCGGCAACGCGGGCACCTTGACCGCGGTGCTAGAGGCACGCCGCGCCGAGATTGACACGCGCGTCGAACGCTTGCGCCTGGAAATGGGCGCGGCGCGCCTGTGGGCACAACTGAACTACCTGGTGCCGGCTGGTCACGACACGGCCGCACCCCGCCCCTGAGCACAACCGAGAGACCTCCCATGAAAACCAAAAACCTCGTGATGGCCCTCGTCGCCGCCGGCGTGCTGGGCGCCGCCGGCTACGGCCTCTACACCCTCGGCATGCGCCACGGAGCCGACATGCCGGCCACGCCTTCGAATCCCAGTGGCATGGCATCGCCGCAAGCGGCGACTCCCGCTGTTGCTGCGCCTGCCAATGAGTCGGGCGAGGACGCCACGCGGCGGCATATCGCGGCCGGCCTCAAGGCCGGCGACGTCGATCCCGCCAATGGCAAGAAGATCCTGTACTACAACGATCCCATGGTACCGGCGAACAAGTTCGACAAGCCGGGCAAGTCACCCTTCATGGACATGATGATGTCGCCGGTCTATGCCGACGGGGATGCAGATAAGGGAAACGTCACTGTCAGCTCGCGCATCCAGCAGAACCTCGGCGTTCGCACCGCCGAAGTGACCGAAGGCACGCTGTCGCCGCAGGTGTCGGCGGTGGGCAGCATCGCCTTCAACGAGCGTGACCAGGCGATCGTGCAAGCGCGTGCCACCGGGTACGTCGAGCACCTGTACGTGCGTGCCACGCTGGACCCGGTCGCCAAGGGGCAACCGCTGGTCAGCCTCTATGTCCCGGACTGGGTTGCTGCGCAGGAAGAGTTCCTGTCAGTACGGCGCATGAAAGGCACGGACCTGGGTGGGCTGGTCGACGGTGCGCGCCAGCGCATGCGCCAGGTCGGCATGGACGATGCCCAGATCGCGCTGGTCGAGCGCAGCGGCAAGACCCAGCCACGCATCACGCTGAGCGCGCCCATCGGCGGCGTGGTGGTCGAATTGCTGGCGCGTGAAGGCATGACGGTGATGCCGGGCGCGACGCTGTTCCGCATCAACGGCTTGTCCACCGTGTGGGCCAACGCCGAGGTGCCCGAGAGCCAGGCCGCGCTGCTGCGCCCGGGCGCCAAGGTGCAGGCCCGTAGCCCGGCCGCGCCCGGCAGCAGCTTCGATGGCAAGGTGCAGGCGATCCTGCCCGAGGTGAATCCGAGCACGCGCACACTGAAGGCTCGCCTGGAGCTCGCCAATCCTGGCAGCCGGCTGGTACCGGGGATGTTCGTCACGATGAACTTCGTGGACATGCGGCCCGACAAGACGCTGCTCGTGCCCACCGAGGCGGTGATCCAGACCGGCAAACGCACGGTGGTGATCGTGGCCGAAGACAACGGGCGCTTCCGTCCGGTCGATGTCGAGGCGGGCCTGGAGAACAGTGGCCAGACCGAGATCAAGCGCGGCCTGTCGGCGGGGCAGCGCGTCGTCGTGTCCTCGCAGTTCCTGATCGACTCGGAGGCCAGCCTCAAGGGTGTCGAGGCCCGCTTGAACAGCGAGCCGGCCGTGGTTGCCCCAGCTTCGCCTTCGGCCCCGGTGGCCGCCAGCGCGCCACGGCATGTCGGTGAGGCCAAGGTCGTCAGCGTCGGCAAGGACGCGTTGACCCTGTCGCACGGCGCCATTCCCACAATGAAGTGGGGCCCGATGACGATGGACTTCAAACTGCCGCCCGACGGCGCGGCGCGCAACGTGCAGGTCGGTGATCGCGTGCGCTTCGAGTTCTTCATGGGCGCGGACGACCTGCCGCAGCTCACGCACGTCACGCCGATGGCGGCCGGAGGCAAGCCATGATCGCCAAGCTGATCCGCTGGTCCATCGCCAACCGCTTCCTCGTGCTGCTGGCCACCTTGGCACTCAGCGCCTGGGGCATCTATGCGGTACAGCGAACGCCGCTGGACGCGCTGCCCGACCTGTCGGACGTGCAGGTCATCATCCGCACCACCTATCCGGGCCAGGCGCCGCGCATCGTCGAGAACCAGGTCACGTACCCGTTGACGACGACGATGCTCTCGGTGCCGGGCGCAAAGGCGGTGCGCGGCTACTCGTTCTTTGGCGACTCCTTCGTCTACGTGCTGTTCGAGGACGGGACCGACCAATATTGGGCGCGCTCCCGCGTCCTCGAATACCTCAACCAGGTGCAGTCGAGGTTGCCGGCCCAGGCTAAGGCCTCGCTCGGTCCGGACGCTTCCGGCGTGGGCTGGATCTACGAGTACGCACTGGTCGACCGCAGCGGCAAGATGGACATCTCGCAACTGCGCGCCCTGCAGGACTGGTTCCTCAAGTACGAGCTCAAGACCGTGCCCGACGTGGCCGAGGTTGCCTCGGTAGGCGGCATGGTGCGCCAGTACCAGATCGTGCTTGATCCGGACAAGCTCGCGGCCTACGGCATCCCGCACACCAAGGTC
Organism: Nevskia sp.; assembly: GCF_023266035.1. Taxonomy (GTDB): domain Bacteria; phylum Pseudomonadota; class Gammaproteobacteria; order Nevskiales; family Nevskiaceae; genus Nevskia. The sequence continues at coordinate 38,946 of NZ_JAHFRY010000015.1, read as the reverse complement.
GTGGAGGCGATCCAGCGCGCGAACCAGGAGACCGGCGGCTCGGTGCTCGAACTCGGCGAGGCCGAATACATGGTGCGCGCCTCGGGCTACCTGGGGAGTCTTGAGGATTTTAGGAAGGTGCCGCTGATGACGACAGCCGCCGGCGTATCAGTGCGCCTGGGCGACGTGGCCCGGGTGCAGATCGGTCCGGAGATGCGCCGCGGTATCGGCGAACTCAATGGCGAGGGCGAAGCCGTCGGCGGCGTGATCGTCATGCGCTCAGGCAAGAACGCGCTGCAGACCATTGCCGCGGTCAAGGACAAGCTCAAGGGCCTGGCGTCCAGCTTGCCGCGGGGCGTGGAGATCGTGCCGGTGTACGACCGCTCCGGGCTGATCGAACGCGCGGTCGACAACCTCACGCACAAGCTGATCGAGGAGTTCATCGTCGTCGCGGTGGTCTGCTTCATCTTCCTGTTCCACCTGCGCTCGGCGCTGGTCGCGATCATCTCTCTGCCCCTGGGCATCCTGGCGGCGTTCATCGTGATGCACTACCAGGGCGTCAACGCCAACATCATGTCGCTGGGGGGTATCGCGATCGCCATCGGTGCGATGGTCGACGCGGCGGTGGTGATGATCGAGAACGCCCACAAGCATCTGGAGCACTGGAGCCATGAGCACCCCGGCGAGGTGCTCGAAGGGCCGGCCCGGTGGCGGGTCATCGGTGACTCGGCGGCGGAGGTGGGGCCGGCGTTGTTTTTCTCGCTGCTGATCATCACGCTGTCCTTCGTGCCTGTGTTCACGCTGGAAGCGCAGGAGGGACGCCTGTTCTCGCCGCTGGCGTTCACCAAGACCTACGCCATGGCGGCTGCGGCCGGCCTGTCGGTGACCTTGATTCCGGTGCTCATGGGCTACCTGATCCGTGGCCGCATCCCCGATGAGAAAAACAATCCACTCAATCGCCTGTTGATCGCGGTCTACCGGCCGCTGCTCGACAGGGTGCTGCGCGCCCCAAAGCTCACGCTCGTGGTGGCGGTCGTGGTGCTGGCCACCAGCCTGTGGCCGCTGCAGCACATCGGCGGCGAGTTCATGCCGCGGCTGGACGAAGGTGACCTGCTGTACATGCCTTCGGCGCTGCCGGGACTGTCGGCAGGAAAGGCGGGAGAGCTGCTGCAGCAGACCGACCGCCTGATCAAGACGGTGCCGGAGGTCGCGAGCGTCTACGGCAAGGCCGGCCGCGCGGAGAGCGCCACCGACCCCGCTCCGCTGGAGATGTTCGAGACGACGATCCAGTTCAAGCCGCGCGACCAGTGGCGCGCCGGCATGACGACCGACAAGCTGGTCGAGGAACTTGACCGCATCGTCAAGGTGCCGGGCCTGTCCAACATCTGGGTGCCGCCGATCCGCAACCGCATCGACATGCTGGCCACGGGCATCAAGAGCCCTGTGGGGGTTAAGGTCGCGGGCACCGACCTAGCAACCATCGATCGCATCACCGCAGAGATCGAACGCACGCTCAAGGACGTGCCCGGCGTCAGCAGCGCTTTGGCCGAGCGGCTCACGGGTGGGCGCTATGTGGATGTGAACATCCGGCGCGACGATGCGGCCCGCTACGGCCTGAACATCGCCGACGTGCAGTCGGTGGTCTCGTCCGCCGTGGGCGGCGAGAACATCGGCGAGACGGTGGAAGGCCTGCAGCGCTTCCCGATCAACCTGCGCTACCCGCGCGAGATGCGCGATTCGCTGGAAAAACTGCGCTCCCTGCCCGTCGTGACCGAGCGCGGCCAGCGCCTGGTGCTGTCCGACGTGGCCGACATCCGCATTGCCGACGGGCCGCCGATGCTGCGCAGCGAGAACGCGCGCCTGTCGGGCTGGGTGTACGTCGACATCCGGGACCGCGACCTGCGCTCCGCGGTGCAGGACATGCAGCAGGCCGTGGCCAAGCAGGTAAAGCTGCCGCCGGGCTACTCAATCTCCTGGTCGGGACAGTTCGAGTTCCTGGAGCGGGCCACCGCCAAGCTCAAGGTAGTGGTGCCCTTCACGCTGCTCATCATCTTCGTGTTGCTGTACCTGACCTTCGGCGCGTTCGGTGAAGCGCTTCTGATCATGGCTGCGCTCCCATTCGCGCTGGTGGGCGGCATCTGGCTGCTGTACCTGCTGGGCTACAACCTGTCGATCGCGGGTGCGGTGGGCTTCATCGCACTGGCTGGCGTGTCCGCCGAATTCGGCGTGATCATGCTGCTGTACCTCAAGAACGCCTGGCAGGAGCGAGTCGGCCGCGGCACGACCAGCGAGGCCGATCTGCTGAATGCCATTCGCGAGGGCGCCGTGCTGCGCGTGCGGCCCAAAGCGATGACGGTGGCCGTCATCCTGGCCGGCCTGCTGCCGATCATGTGGGGCACGGGCACCGGCTCCGAGGTGATGCAGCGCATCGCCGCGCCGATGGTGGGAGGGATGGTCACGGCCCCGTTGCTGTCGATGTTCGTCATTCCCGCGGCCTACCTGTTGATGCGGCGGCCGCGCGAGCGCAAGGCATCGCGGCGGATGTTCTGGAGGCGTCGTCATGCGGCCACTTGAACGCTCCGGTGGCGGCCGCGCATGGGGTGCGGCGGTGCTTTGCCTGTCGCTGCTGCTGGGCACAGCGACACGCGCTGCCGTTTCCGCCCAGGAGATTCAGCACGCCGGCCCGGTGATGACGGCAATGGTGGCCTCGCGCCCGTTGCCCAGCAGCGCCGACGATTGCCAGGTATGCCCGGCTTGTGCCATCGCACCGGCACCAGCGGCTCACGCATTCACCGGCGAAGGCGAAGCGCGAGAGCAGGCTCCGGTGGCCTGGCTCGCGCTTGCGACGGTGGCGCCGGCGCCGACCTGGTTCTTTGATGCGGGAGGCGGTCGACTGCGATGGCCTGTACGCCTAGCGTTCTGCCGGTGGCTGGATTGATCCGATGAGGCTCCTCTCGGACTTTTTGGATCAACCAACCTTGGAAAACCATCATGAAAAAATCACTGCTCCCCCTCATCGCCGCCCTGGCGCTGGGCGCTTCTCTGCCTGCACTGGCCGGCCCCGACTTCCAGGCCATCGAGAAGGCACGCGCAGCCAAACAGGCGGCAGCAGCATCGCAAACGGCCAGTACCACCCGAGTCGACGGCACCACAGGTCAGCGGGTGAACTGCCCGACCGACCCGCTGGTGCTGCCGCTGGATCACGGCCCGCGTGCCCAAACGACGCCTGGAGAAAACCGGATGCGCAAGGCGCGTTACGAGGCCCAGGTCAAGGCATGCACGAACCCCGGGTCGTGAGCACCAGCCCATGACTCTCCAACGCTGGCCATTCCCAGTGGCCGCGTTCCATCCGGGGCCTGCCAGAAGGCCGGCCCCATTTTTAAAGCTCAGAAAAGGAAATCCATCATGAAACTCGTCTCAACCGCAACGCTGATCGCCGCCTTGGCGTTTTCTGCTGCCACCTTCGCCCAATCCGGCGACATGGGCAGCATGAAGATGGAGGGTAAGGGCATGCAGGAGTGCATGGACATGAAGGGGATGAAGGGCATGGACATGAAGGACATGGATGCCAAGAAGTGCCAGGACATGATGAAAGGCATGGACGCCAAAGGCACCGCCAAGTCCGCGGCCCATGAGGCCGATGCCGTGGTGAAGGAATTTGACGCGGTCCAGGGCAAGGTCACCCTTGCGCATGGCCCCGTCAAGAGCCTGGGGTGGCCCGCGATGACCATGGCGTTTGGCGTCAAGGACAAGGCCCTGTACGACAAACTCGCCGTGGGCGCGAAAGTCCACGTCGGGTTCAAGAAAGAGGGTGACGGCTACGTCGTGACCTCGGTCAAATAACGCGCCGCAGACGATGTGAGCCTGCGACTACGGTGAACGCGCACGCGTTTCGTAGTCGCATCCTTCCTGCAAATTGATCAAGGTGATCAGCATCGTCACCCAAGGCGTTTTTCTGTTTCACCGCAGATGCAGGGCGATCCCGGCCACTGGAGCATGGCCGGCCACGCTGTCGTGCTGCGCATTGAACCCCTGCGGGTTTCGCCCCATGCGGGCTCTCATCGCTGACACCTCCGGCCCAACTTGCTGACCAGGGCCTGCGCGCTGCGCTTGCCAAGACCGGGTGTAGCTGGATGGTGGGGTGTGGCGGCTTGCTGTCTCCCCATGGTGCCACGGCGTTCGCGCCGTAAAGGGCGGCGCGCCATGGGCGCTTGCGGCCTGCGGCCGTCGTGCCCCTTGACGGCTTGCGCTGCGCCGTGACCCGCAGGGGCTGGGCAATTCCGCCCGGCATCCTTTCAGGAGTTCAGCATGAACTACGCATTCATCACCGACGAGCAGCGTGCGCTGCTGCTGGCCAACGGCCGCGCATCCTTGGAGAACCCGGACTTCGATCCGGCGCCCGTAGTCAAGCTGTTCACGCCCGATGCGGGCGCGACCTGGCTGCTGACCGAGATTGATCCCGACGACCACGACCACGTCTTTGGTCTTTGCGACCTGGGCCTGGGGATGCCGGAAATCGGCTGGGTCAGCCTGGGCGAGCTGGCAGCGGTGCGCGGGCGGCTGGGGTTGCCGATCGAGCGTGACCTGTCTTTCCGCGCCGAGAAGCGGTTGAGCGCCTATGCGCGCGATGCGCGCTTGGCCGGGCGGATCGCTGTCTGACCTGGCCTTGGGAGCGCCGCAAGGCGCTCCTTGTGCTTTCTCGACCATCGAAGGAGATCAATGCCATGAGCAGCCATCACGACTACATCATCGAAATCACGGCGCAGCACGATGCGCTCAAGCCGTTCGCGCCGGAGAACGGCCAGCCCTTGCGCTTCAAGATCGGCGACGCGGTGATCTACACCAACGAGTACGGCGCACAGTTCCGGCGCCGCGTCACCGGGTTCTACCAGCCCACCGGGCTGTCGGGTCTGTACGCGCGCGGTGCGCGATACCTGCTGGACTCGTCATCGCCGTGGATGCCGGTTGCGGAATCCAGCCTGCGTCCTGACGACTCGGCATGATGCCTACGCGCCCCTGACGGGGCGCTGCGCGCTTCGCTTGCCTCCAGGGGAAAGCCCTGCGGGCTATCCCCGCCGCGCGATGCTTGGCACCCCTCAAAGACCGCCGAACCGGCTGCGCCGGATCGGCCAGACAACATCAGCCGCAGATCGACGATGCCTCGCGTTTGCTCATCCTGATCCAGTTGTTCATTCCACTTTGAAGGCTGGGCGTCCCCGGCCACCTGGGAGATAGCCGGTCGCGCTGTCGTGCGCGTGGCGCATCGAGCCGCCTGCGGCGTCTCGCCCCTTCGGGCTTCCATCGTTCCCTCGCTCCGCTCGGCTGACGCCTCCGGCCCGGCTTCCAGCTTCGGGCCTGCGCGCTTCGCTTGCCGTGCGGTCGGTGTGTAGGGACGGCCGTTGCCATGTCCAGCCGTCTTCCCTGACTTCATCACCTTCACCGCGACTGTAGCCCGCGGCTGTGTGCCGTCAAGGCGCGCAGGGCCGTGTCCTCGGCTGCGCCTGCGGGCCGCACCAACCCTGCGCTTGTCTCCTTGACGGCCCCCGTCCGCGCGCTCCTGACCGTCGCGGGCGATGAACTCAGGAAGGACGGTGGCAACAGGGCCAACCGGGTTCCTCGTGCCGACCGCACCGAACAGCCGAAAGGCTGGGCTCCGAATCTAGGAATCCGGTGTGCGGTTTTCTTCAACAGCCTTTTTGTTCAGGAGAACGACATGCTTGCAACCCGTTTCGCTTCCCACTCCCCGGCGCTGCGCAGCGGCTACCCGCTGTCCGATGACCAGATTCGCAGGGTGGCCCCGTCCATCTTCGCGGATGCACCGCATGAGAGCCGTTCCGAGCGGTACGCCTATATCCCCACCGCCGCCGTGCTGACCGAACTGCGCAAAGAGGGGTTTCAACCCTTCATGGTGACGCAGACCCGCGTGCGCGATGAAGGCAAGCGCGAGCACACGAAACACATGCTGCGCCTGCGCCATGCCAGCCAGATCAACGGCGCGGAAGCTAACGAAATCGTGCTGCTGAACTCCCATGACGGCACGAGCAGCTACCAGATGCTGGCCGGAATGTTCCGCTTCGTGTGCAGCAATGGGCTGGTGTGCGGTGACACCGTGGCCGATGTGCGCGTACCCCACAAAGGCAACGTGGCCGGGCACGTCATCGAAGGCGCTTATGAGGTGTTGAGCGGCTTCGAGCGGGTGAAGGAATCGCGCGACCTGATGCGCGGCATCACCTTGGACGATGGCGAATCGGAGGTGTTCGCCCGTGCTGCGCTGGCGTTGAAGTACGACGACCCGGACAAGCCAGCGCCTGTCACCGAATCGCAAATTCTGATGCCGCGCCGCTTCGACGACCGCCGCCCGGACTTGTGGAGCGTGTTCAACCGCACTCAAGAAAACCTCACCAAAGGCGGCCTGTCCGGGCGCAGCACCAACGGACGCAGGCAGCAGACCCGCCCCGTGCAGGGCATTGATTCCGACATTCGGCTGAACCGTGCCCTGTGGCTGCTGGCCGATGGTATGCGCCAGCTTAAGGCTTGAACCGTTCCCCCGCCGGAGGGGCGGTTCCCCTCCATTTCCTTGTTTCACTTATTGGAGATTCACCATGAACGCCGTTACCACTACCGAAGCCCGCGCCGTCCACACCGCAGCCAGCAGCGCAGCGAACGTGCTGCAAGCCGCCGACCCGAGCAAGCACATGATTCTGGTTCCGCTGTCGCGGCTGGTGCTGCGCCCCACGGGCCGCAATGTGCGCAAGACCCCGCGCATGTCCATCCCCGAACTGGCCGCGAGCATCCAGCGCGTTGGCCTGCTGCAAAACCTGATCGTGATTCCCGCCGCTGATGGCGAGCATTACGAGGTGGTGGCCGGTGGCCGACGCCTTGCAGCCCTCAAGCTGCTGGCGAAGAAACACCGCATCGCCAAGGATTGGGAGGTGCCTTGCCTGCAGGTGGCCGATGGCACGGCCCGCACGGCCAGCCTCACCGAAAACGTGCAGCGCGAAGCCATGCACCCCGCAGATCAGTTTGAAGCGTTTGCGGCATTGGTGGCCGAGGGCCGGCCCATCGAGGACATTGCGGCGGATTTCTCCGTCACGCCGCTGGTGGTGCAGCGCCGCTTGAAGCTGGCGAATGTCTCGCCCCGCCTGATGGCCGACTATCGCGCCGATGCCGTGACGCTGGATCAGTTGATGGCGCTGTCCATCACCGACGACCACGCCGCGCAGGAGGCCGCGTTCTATGATGCGCCACAGTGGCAGCGCAACCCGTCCAACTTGCGCGAGCGGCTGACCGAGCGCGAGATTGGGGCATCGCATCCGCTGGTGCGCTTTGTCGGGTTGGACACCTACGAGCAGGCAGGCGGAGGCATCCGCCGCGACCTGTTCGCGGAAGGCGATGCGGGCGTGTACCTCAACGATGCCGCTCTGCTGGAAACGCTGGTGCGCCAGAAGCTGGCGAGCATTGCCGACACAATCCGCACCGAGGGCTGGGCATGGGTGGATGCCACGCCGGGCGTGACCCATGCCGACCTGCACGCCTTTCAGCGTGCGCCGAGGGAGCGCCGCGCACCGGGCAAGCGCGACGCACAGCGCATCGAGAAGTTGCAGGCCAAGATGCAGGAAGTGGCCGAAGCCATTGATGCCGCGATGGACGCCGACGACGAGGACAAGGCCGAAGCCTTGCAGGAAGAAGGCGAGCGCCTGGGCGAGCAGTTGCAGGCATTGGAGGATGGCTTGCTGGACTATGCCGCGAGCGTGAAGGCCGCAGCCGGTGCCATCGTCACCATCGACCGCAACGGCGAAGCCGTCATTCATCGCGGGTTGCTGCGCGAAGCCGAGGCCAAGGCGCTGCGCACGCTGGAGAAGCTGCGCCAAGGTTTTAGCGGCGCGGAAATCGAAGGCGACGACGACGGCGAAGATGCCGACGAAGCACCCAAGGCCGCAGCCATGTCCGACCGGCTGGCCCAACGCTTGAGCGCCCACCGCACCGCCGCGCTGCAAACCGAAGTCGCCCGGCATCCGCAGGTGGCGCTGGCGGCGCTGGTGCATGGCATGGTGCAAACCATCTTGCAGGGCAGTCACTACGGCCACGATCTGCCGCTGGGGGTTCGCCTCACGGTGCAGGACAGGCTGGAAGGCATGGCCCCGGACTGGCCGGAATCGCCTGCTGCTGTGGCTCTGCACGAGGCGCAGCAGGCATGGGGCGAGAAGCTGCCCGAGGACAGCGCCGAACTGTTCGCTGCGCTGCTGGCGATGGAGCAAGGCGAACTGGTCAAGCTGCTGGCCGTGTGCGTGGCTTCGACGGTGGACGTGGTGACGCCGCGTGCCACGGTGCAGCAGCCGGGCGCGGAACTAGCGCAGGCCGTGGGGCTGGACATGGCCGCGTGGTGGCAGCCGACTGCCGAGGGGTATTTCCGGCATGTTCCAAAGGCCGTGATTCTGCGAGCCGTGGGCGAGTACGCGCCCGAGCACGTCACCCGGTTGGCAAAGCTGAAGAAAGCCGACATTGCCAGCGAAGCCGAACGACTGGCCGATGGTACGGGCTGGATGCCCGCCATCTTCAAGGCCATAGGCTCGCAGGGAGCTGCGCAGGAGGAAGGCCCGGAACAGGACGCCCCGGAGGATGCCGAGGTAATGGCGGATGAACCCGCCGAGGCGCTGGCTGCTTGACCCGCGCCAATGGCAATCGCCCCGGCCTTGACCGGGGCGCTTCGCTGGAAGGAGAACCGCCCCATGACCCGCACCACGACCAGCCGCCCGCGCATGGCGGCGATCTACGCGCCCGGCACGGTGCGCGCCCGCCGCTGGCGCGGCGATGGCGACGTGTGCGGCTACCTCCCGCCCTCGGGCTGGACGACGCGCGCCGACCTCGCCGACATTCACCCCATCACGGGACGCGCCTTGCCGCGCGCCGTGTGGTGGCTCATCAAAACGAAGGAATAACCGCGATCAGCACCGCGCCCAGGCCGTTCCGTCCTGGGCGCGGTAAAAGCCCAATCCGGGCGCGGCGGTGGCCGCGCCCGGTGTTGAAGGCCCAACAGCTCCATCAGAACGCCGCCGCCTTCGCTGGCACTCAGGCGGCGGCGTTGAAATTGCCGGGCGTCACGCCCGGCAACGCGCTGTCGGGTTTTCCGGCTGCGCCTCATGCCGTCTTTGCTGTTGTTATAATATAGCCCCCTAGACTATATTAATTGTCGGCTGTCATGTCCCATACCTCTCGCCAGAAAGACAAGCTGGTCGCCCGTGTTCGCCGCATCAAAGGGCAGTTGGAAGGCATCGAGCGCGCTTTGGAATCAGACGCGGCGTGCGTGGAAGTGCTACGCCAGATCGCGTCAGTGCGCGGCGCGGTCAATGGCCTGACCGCCGAGGTGATGGAAGACCATTTGCGCGAGCACGTCCTGGAAGTTGAAACGGACAAGGAGCGCCGCCAGGGCGGCGAGGAAATGGTCGAGGTCATCCGAGCCTACATGAAATAAACCCGCCGCCCGCCGGCGACCTTTTCCAGATGACAGGGACTCCCCGATGACAATGACCTATACCCCCTCGGCCTCAGGCCACGACCATTTCTTTCTCGGCAGCGACCACCAGCGCAATGAGCGCAAGGTGTGGCTGGTGATCGCTCTCACGGCCAGCATGATGCTGGTGGAAATCGTGGCCGGTTCGATCTACGGCTCCATGGCGCTGGTGGCCGATGGATGGCATATGTCCACCCATGCGGGCGCGATGCTGATTACCGCGCTGGCCTACCGCTTTGCGCGCCAGCATGTGGGCAATCCGCGCTTTACCTTCGGCACGGGCAAGCTCGGCGATCTGGCCGGCTTCGCCAGCGCGATCGTCCTGGCCTTGATTGCCCTGCTGATCGCTTGGGAAAGTCTGGTACGGCTCACCCAACCCATCCATATCGACTTTAACCAGGCGATCGCCGTGGCTGTCGTGGGCCTGGGCGTCAACCTGGTCTGCGCTTGGCTGCTGAAGGACGACCATGCGCATCACGGTCACAATCATGGACATCACCACCACGATCACGACCATCATGTGCCAGGCAAGAGCCGCGACAACAATCTGCGCGCCGCGTACATCCATGTGTTGGCCGATGCGCTGACATCCGTATTCGCCATCGTCGCGCTGCTGCTCGGCCGCAGCTACGGCTGGCTGTGGGCTGATCCGGTCATGGGTGTGGTGGGCGCGCTGGTGATTGCCCGCTGGTCATGGGGGCTGATCCGGGACTCCGGCAGCGTGTTGCTCGATGCGGCAGTCGAGGGCGAGGAAGTGCGGCAGGAGATTCGGGAGGCCGTGGAGCCGACGGGAAGCGAGGTTACAGATCTGCATGTCTGGCAGGTGGGGCCAGGGCATTTCGCGGCCATCGTCTCACTGGTGGCTCGGGAGCCCCAGGAGCCCGCGCACTACAAGGCACTGCTCGCGCATATTCACGAACTGTCGCATGTCACGATCGAAGTGCAGCGCGGGGCCGCATGAGCATCGGCGTCACCTTGAAGGCTTGGGCCAGGCGGATCAAGCGTGATGGCGTGACGCTGTGGTTTGCCGGCAAGCATCCCGGCACGCCTTGGTATGCCAAGGCGCTGGGGCTGTTCGTGGTGGCCTATGCGCTCAGTCCCATTGACCTGATTCCAGACTTCATTCCGGTGCTGGGTTATGTGGACGATGTGATCTTGTTGCCCGTGCTGATCTGGTTGACTGTGAAGCTGCTGCCATCCGATGTGCTGGCGCAATGCCGTATTCAGGCCGATGAATGGATGCTGGCGGAAGGCGCCAAGCCGCGGAGCCGGTTCGGGGCAGTGATGATCGTGGCGCTGTGGCTGGTGATGGGGGTGGCATTGTGGTTCTGGCTCATGCCGCATCTTTAGTTTTTCCTGAGGGCATATTGAATGGCATGGGCGTGTCGGCGCGAAGCGCCGCCGGGCTTTCGAGCTGCGTCCCGTGCTTCGTGCCGAATTACGGCCATTCGGCTTCAATCCCTTGTATCTTTGAAGTGCGTGTTCGGCAATGCCGTCACGCCCGGACCTGCCAGGGTTCGGGGTTGGCCGCAGCATGTAGCCCGTCATCCCTCGGTGCCACTTGAGCCCGTGCGTGAGTCCTGGGCGCATGCTCGCGCCCGATCTCTGAAAGCCCGAACAGTTGCGTGAACGCCGTTCGCATTTGCAAGGAAGGGACGCGGAGATCATGGCCAATCAAGTTGCAGTCGGTATCGACATCTCCAAGAAGACCATGGATGTAGCCATCGGGCACGAGCAGTCCACGGCCATATTCAGTAACGATGGTGCTGGGCACCAAGCGCTGATCGCAGCGTTGAAGAACCATCCGGTCTCGCTGATCGTGATGGAGGCGACTGGACAGTACCAACTGGCCTGTGCTTGCGCTCTACAAGCTGCGGGATTCGCTGTCATTGTCATCAACCCTCGGCAGGCCCGGGACTTCGCCAAGGCCATGGGGCGATTGGTCAAGACCGACAGCGTGGATGCCAGGATGCTGGCTGAACTGGCGCAGGTGCTGAACCAGCGTCCTGATCGAGATCGCTTCATCAAACCGATGCCAGACCAGGTACAACAACACCTGCATGCACTGGTGCTTCGACGGCGGCAGTTGGTACGCTTGCTGGTCAGCGAGCGCCAACGCAAACACATGGCGCATCCGGAGGTCGTGCAAGATATTGCGGAACTGATGGATATGCTCGCGACGCAGCTTGAGGCGCTGGATCGAAGGATTGCGGAGCATCTGGCTCAATACCAGTCCGATCTGGCCACATTGCTCAAGAGTGTCAAGGGAGTTGGCCCGGCGACGGCTGCGACGCTGATTTCCGAGCTGCCGGAGCTTGGCCAGCTCAAGGCCAAGCAGATCTGCGCGCTGGTAGGTGTCGCACCGATGAACCGGGACTCAGGCCAGGCTCGCGGTAAACGCATCATTTGCGGCGGGAGGGCTACGGTCAGGAGCGCGTTATACATGGCCGCCATCGTTGCCATGCGGCACAACGCCGTGATACGGCGTTGCTATGAGCGCCTGCTGGCGGCTGGCAAGCCGAAGAAGGTTGCCATCGTGGCCTGCATGCGCAAGCTGCTGATCATCATGAATGCCATGGTCAAAACCGGGCGGCCATGGAATGACCAGCCTGCTCCGGCGTGACTTTCTATATGGTGGGCGGTAGTCACCATGCCCGGCCTGCGCACTGCGCCGACTGGCTTCAGATACCGATCGCCATGACCCAGCCCGCCAGCCCGGCCAGCAGCACCACGAGCGCTGGAGGCACGCGACCCACCGTCAGTAGCCCGAACGCAAGCAGCGCCAGCCCAAAATCCGCCTTGCCGTGGATGGCGCTGGTCCACATAGGGTCGTACAGGGCCGACACCAGAATGCCGACCACGCCAGCATTGATGCCTGCCATGGCCGTCTGGATACCCGCGCGGTGGCGTAGCCCTTCCCAGAACGGCAGCGCGCCGACCAGCATGAAGAAGGCCGGGAGGAAATGATGCCCAGCAGGGCCAGCCCGCCGATCCAGCCATGCAGCGGCCCGTGGGCGACCGCGCCGAGATAGGCCGAGAACGTGAACAGCGGTCCCGGCACTGCCTGCGCCGCGCCGTAGCCGGCGAGGAAGTCAGCGTTGCTGACCATGCCACTGGGCACCACGGTGGCCTGCAGCAGCGGCAGCACGACGTGCCCACCGCCAAAGACCAGCGCACCAGAGCGGTACACCCCTTCCAGCAGCGCGACCGTGGACGAGCCCGTGGCAGCGGCCCACAGGGGCAGCCCGACGAGTGGCACTGCGAACAGCAGCAGCGCCACGATGCCCAGCTTGCGCGAAACCGGGTAGCTGTGGGCCTGGCCGCCGCCAGGTTGCGCGATCTTCAATCTCCACCAGCCCAGGAATCCCGCCGCCGCGATGGCGGCAAGCTGTCCCGCGGCTGAGGGCATGATCATGGTCAGCAGTGCCGCCAGAATGGCCAGGGCGGCACGGGGCCGGTCAGGACACAACGACTTGGCCATGCCCCATACGGCCTGCGCCACGATGGCCACGGCTACCACCTTGAGCCCATGGATCCAGCCGGACTGGGCCAGCCCGTGGTACTCGGCGATGCCAAAGGCGAACAGGATCAGCGCAATCGCCGACGGCAAGGTAAACCCCGCCCAGGCCGCCAGCAGCCCCAACCAGCCCGCGCGGCCCAGCCCCAGCGCCATGCCCACCTGGCTGCTGGCCGGCCCTGGCAGGAACTGGCACAGGGCGACCAGATCGGAATAGCTGCGGTCGTCCAGCCAGCGGCGGCGCTCGACAAACTCCGAGCGGAAATAGCCCAGATGCGCGATCGGTCCACCGAAGGAGGTCAGTCCCAGTTTGAGGAAGGCGCCGAAGACTTCGACGGGTGAGCCACGTGCGGCTGCGGCCTCATGCTGCAAGGTGTTGGTGGAATCTGTCATCTGTGCATCGCCTCCCCGGTGAATTCTCGGATGCGTTCCTTGGCCAGCGCCAAGCCTTCATTGCCCTTGGGTGTAATCGTGTAGAGCTTGCGCACGGTGCGCCCCTCACGCTCTTGGCGGGAGACGAGGTATCCGTCGCGCTCCATCTTGTGCAGCATTGGGTACAGCGTTCCAGGAGACAGGCGGTAGCCGTGGTGGGCTAACTCGTCGATCATCCATTGCCCATAGATCTCCTGCTCGGCCGCGTGGTGCAGCACATGCAGGCGGATCAGCCCTGACAGCAGGTCGTGGTGCTCCATGGCGCGGGGTGTTGGTTGCTCTTTCATATCGAATAACGATAACGAAAGTCGATATTATCACGGCACGCAGATGCCCCGAAGAGGCGCGCCTCTTCGGGCGCGCTTGGGAGGCTTGACTTTCAAGACAGTTGCTCACGCCTTCGCGCCTGCGCTTGCCTCCTGAGGATCGGCGCAAGGCTCATCCCTGCCGCGCGGTGCTTGACGCCCGTCGAATACCGCCGAACCGGCAACGCCGGATCGGCCAAGCCGGCGCCCCCGCCGCGATGGGCGGGGAACTGGCGAATACGCTGGAGCTTGCTGCGGCAGGTTGTACGGATGCGTGCCGTCCCCGACGCTGACGGTTCCTGCCCATCACGTTACGAAGGACGGTTCACGGGCATCCCGCCCGGCATCGCTATGGAGCTTCCATGCCACGCCTCAAGACTGGCGCCGCAAGGTGTGACCGGGGCGTTCTCGCCCGTCATTGGGGTGTTGACCTGGCCCGCGTCTGGGAGCGAGCCAGTGCAGCGTTCGTGCGGGGATGCCGAGTCAGCCCTGTCTCCTTTCGAAGCGGTTCGGCCCAAGGCGTCCTTGTCTTGTTGTGAATCCTGGCGGTGGCACGGCTGCGCCTCGGGCTTTATGGCTGCAACCGTCCGGCGAAAACAATTTCCCCCTGCGCTGCGCGCATTCCTCGCGGGACAAATTCTTTTCGCCTCCCGGTTCTCCACTGCGTTGCGACCGCAAGCGGTGCAGCCAGCCCGTCTCCCGCCGGTCGGATCACAACAAGGACGCGATGGGCGCGAACCTTGTTCAATCGTAAGGAGATTCATCATGGCAACCATCGGCACCTTCACCGCGGACAAAGACGGCTTCACCGGCACGCTGCGCACCCTGACCCTCAACGTCAAGGCCAAGCTGGTTCCCAACGACAAGGGGGACAACGAACACGCCCCCGACTTCCGCGTGCAGGCGGCGGGCTTCGACATCGGCGCGGCGTGGAAGAAAGTCAGCAAGGCCGAACGGCCCTACGTGTCCGTGACCCTCGACGATCCTTCGTTCCCAGCAACGGTCTATGCCCGGCTGATCGAGGAAGAGGACGGCACGCACACGCTGATCTGGTCGCGCAGCAAGCCCCAGGCGGCCTGATGGCCGCCAGCGCCCCGCCCACGCGGCGGGGCGCCGTGCCGCTTTCGCAGAGCTGCATGGAAGCCTGGTCATTGCAGGAGCGTGGCCCATGTTGGGCCGCTTCTGTTGAGGCATGGGGCGAGTCTGCGGCTGCAAGAACGGCCGGGCGTGTCGGTGCCTTGCACCGCCGGGCTTAGCTGGCTGCGCCCCGTGCCGTCTTTGTCGTCACGGCCATTCGGCGCCAATCCCTCACGCCTTCGCGCCTGCGGCGCTGCGCGCGTCGCTTGCTCCAGGGGATCGGCGCAAGGCCCATCCCCGCCGCGCTGCACTTGGCGCCCCTTGAACACCGCCGAACCGGCTTGCGCCGGATCGGCCGGGCCAGCGCCTACGGCGGGGCCGCCGCTGCGAGCTGGCTTTCAGCCTCGCTCATTAGCACTGCCGTGCTGCATTCGAGCGCGCCAGCGATCTTGAAAATGATCGCCAGCGTGGGCATGTGCTCGCCGCGCTCGATCTTCCCCATGTGGGAACGCTCGATGCCGGCCTGGTGTGCCAGCGATTCCTGCGCGATGCCGCGCTCCATCCGCAGAGCACGCACCGCCGCGCCGAAGGCGTGGGCCAGCTCGGCGTCATGGGTGGTGGAGCCGGCCGGTCGGCCGCGCTGGACGGTTCGCTTCTGCATAGACAGAAGCGTCAATTCGCAGCACAATTAAAACCACGTTATCTTTAACTCATTCATTCCGAATCAATCCTTTTTCGTGCTTCTACGTCTTTACAGAAATACGCATTTGCGGTTTTTCACGGAAGCACAAAACCGAATCCGTGCATTTCCTCAAATCCGCCGATACGGCTTTACGCTTTCACGCTTCGGTGGATTTGTTCCAAGAAAGGGCTGCCCATGAACCGACTCATCACCGAGGACGAGCGCAGGCAGTTGCTGGCCCACGGCCAGAATCGCGCCGCTGGCGGCTCCATCGACCCGTTGCCCGTGGTGCGGTTGTTCACGCCGGACGCGCATCTCACTTGGCTGCTGGCCGCGCTCGATCCGGCCGATGGCGATACGGCCTTTGGCCTGATCGACCTGGGGCTGGGAATGCCCGAGCTGGGCACCGTGAAGCTGTCCGATCTGGAATCCATCGTCGGGCCACGCAAGCAGCCCGTGATGCGGGATCGGTATTTTCAGGCGGCACGCCCGCTGTCGGAATATCTGCGGCTGGCCCAGGAGAATGGTTCCATCCTCGATTGAACCGTTCGCACTGCGGCCAAGCGGGGCGTATTGGGACTATTTCAGTCTTATTCCAGACCTGTCCGGTCTGAATCCGCACTCTTGCATTCAACCCGTGCTGGTGTGACCCAATCAGTCACGATCTTTTATGCGGGTACGGGCACGGTGTTTTGTGCCGCATGACGTTGTCGGGTCGGGCGGTCGTCGCATTCGGACGGGATTCGCAATACACCGGAGCCAATCAGTCTTGACACCGCATGTTACATGCTTGAATTGATGCAGATGATGGTTTTGATCTGGATGCGATAGCTTCGTTTTGATCGGCCCGTGGCGACGTTCCTGCTGTTCGACAGGAGCTTTCGTCATGGTCAGCCCTCACCATTTCCCGCACTGGTATCCCACCGCCGCCTACCTCTACGTTCTGCGGCTCGATGCACTCGCACTGGCCTGGGAGTACCTGCGGCGCCATCCCGACTACCGGCTCGACTGGCTGCACCGTCATCGCCGGCCGCAGGCGGCACAGCACGCGGCGCATCGCTGGGGCTTACGCCTGCTGGAAGACCCAGCCTTGGATGCGCGCGACGCGCATCCGGCCTGGCTCCCCGGCCATGCCGGCGTGGTGCAGCTCTACCCCGATGCCGACCCACCGCAGAATGCCACCGCCTTCGCGTTCTGGCGCATCCCTGGTCACAAGCAATTGATCCACGATGGCAAGCGGCTGGTGCTGATCGCGCGCAGCCCTGGCCATTGCCTGCGCTTCGCGCTGGCACCCGGCCTGGAGGACGGCATGGCTGTCGCCTATGCCCATCACGGCGGTGCTGCCGCACCTGCACGCGGCCATGCGCCCGGTGCGGCGCTGGCCAATGCTCGGCCCCGGCCATCGCATTCGGCCTTGCTGGAACTGCACACCTTGCAGGCGCTCGACGCAACCCTGGCGGGTGCGTCCTTGCGCGATGTGGCCGAAGGCTTGTTCGGCGTGGATGCCGCAGCCGGTTGGTACAGCGACGGCGGCCTGCGCTCCAAGGTGCGCCGCCTGACGCGGCGCGGCGATGCGCTGATGCGCGGCGGCTATCGCCGCCTAGCACAGCTTGCGCCGCTTGAGAAGGGTCGTTTTGAAGGCCACGCAAAACGACCCTGAGCAAGAGAGCTTCATTTTCTGAGACTGCCTCCATCCGGTTGCGCTGTGTGGCCGGAGCCCTGCAACCGATGGAGGTTCTCACCATGCGTCCTGCTCCCTTGCGGCCTGCCGCCGCTCCCGCAACCACCTCGGCCGCTGTCGCGCAACCGCAGCGTTATCTCACCAACGACGAAGCCGCCGACTACCTGCGACTGTCACCGCGCACGCTGGAAAAGCAGCGCGTGCTGGGCGGCGGCCCCAAGTTCCGCAAATTCGGCCGCCGCGTCATGTACGCCGTGGCCGATCTCGATGCCTGGGCTTCCGAGCGCAGCTTCGAGAGCACATCCGATCCCGAGTACGCCGAGCAGCATTCGGCGGACAGCCGTGCGCGCTGACCGCTGGCGCGCGGGTGGCTTTCGCCATGTCCAGCCCTGCGCTGCCGTCCCGGCAGCGGCTCGTGCCAGAGCGCGAACAGCTCGACCTGTTCCGTGCCCTGCCGGGCGACATGGCGCCGCGCGACAGCCAGGATTTGATGGCCTTTCCGTTCTTCTCGCTGGCGAAGTCGCGGCGCGTGGCGCCGATCGACTTCCGCGCCAGCGGCATCACGATCCGCGTGGAGGGAACGCAGGAGCATGGCATCGCCACGATTTGGGATGCAGATGTGCTCATTTGGGCGGCTTCGCAGATTGTGGAGGCGCGCGACGCGGGCTTGCGTCCATCGCGGCTCATGCAGGCCACGCCCTACGAGATCCAGCGATTCATTGGGCGCGGTACGTCGCTGCGCGACTACCAGCGCCTCAAGGCGGCCTTGGATCGCCTGCAATCCACGACGGTGGCCACGTCCATTCGGGAGACCACGGGAAGACGGCTGCACCGCTTCTCGTGGATCAACGAATGGAAGGAACTGGCCGATACCAAGGGCACGCCCTTAGGGCTGGAGCTGATCCTGCCGGACTGGTTTTACGCGGGCGTCATGGATGCCGCGCTGGTGCTGACCATCGACCCAGCGTATTTCCGGCTCACGGGCGGCATCGAGCGATGGCTGTACCGGCTGGTGCGCAAACACGGCGGGCGACAGCCGGGTGGTTGGCAATTCGATTTCCGACACCTGTATCGGAAATCGGGCAGTGCCACGCGCTTCTCAGACTTCGCCTACGACCTGCGCGCACTGGTCGCGCGGCAGTCGCTGCCCGGCTACGTCCTAGGCATCGAGCGGATGCCGGACAACAGCGCCGAGCTGCTGACCTTCCGGCCCGTGCCGTTCGCGGCACGGGGATAAACGGTGCGCAGCTTGTGGACGGGCTCGTGCTATCAGGAGTACGAGGTATCGTGCTATCGGGAGTACGACTCTCGTGCTATCAGGAGTACGGATCGGCCGCAAAGCCAATAACGGCGCGGGTTTCGGCCTCCCCTAACTTCCCTAACTTAAAACATCTAACTGGTAGTAGAAGCGCCGCACCTCGGTGGAAAACCGCCACGCGGCGCGAAGCACAGCGGCAACAACCGGGCTTTCCAACAGGGAGGGCCAGGCCATGATCGTCGCGCTGCTCAACCAGAAAGGCGGCGTCGGCAAAACCACGCTGGCTACCCACATCGCTGGCGAGCTGGCGATGCGCGGCCAACACGTCGTGTTGCTGGACGCCGACCCGCAAGGCTCCGCGCTGGACTGGACGCAGCGCCGCAGCCAGCAAGGTTTGCCAAGGCTGTTCAGCGCCGTGGGCCTCGCACGCGAAACGCTGCACCAGGAAGCGCCAGAACTCGCCAGGCGGGCCGATCACGTCGTCATCGACGGGCCGCCGCGCATCGCCGCCTTGGCGCGCTCCTCGCTGCTGGCGGCCGAGCGCGTGCTGATCCCGGTGCAGCCCAGCCCCTACGACCTGTGGGCCAGCGCCGAGATGGTGGCGCTGATCCGCGAGGCGCAGGTGTTTCGGCCTGCGCTGCGCGCGGCCTTCGTCATCAACCGGCGCGTGAGCACCACGGTGATCGGACGCGAAGCACGCGGCGCGCTGGCCGAGCAGCCGCTTCCTGCGCTGCGCGCGGAAGTGCATCAACGCATCGTGTTCGCCGACAGCGTGGCTGCTGGCCGGCTGGCACGCGAGACGGCGCCGGACAGCGTCGCCGCGCGCGAAATCACCGCACTGGTGGACGAACTGCTGCGGTGGCCGACATGAGCAGCCCCGCCAGCAAGCGCACGACAAAGCGCGTCGGCATCGGCGCGCGTCCGCCCGCGAATCCGCACGCCGAGGCGTGGATTCGCCAGGGCGACGCCGATGCGCTGGGCAAGGGCGACCTCTACACCGCACGCCTGACGCTCGACATCACGCCCGCAATGCGGGCGCGCATCAAGGTGTCGGCGTTCACGCAAGGCGTGACGGTGGCCGAACTGCTGCGCGGCCTGCTGGAGCGCGAGTTTCCAGAACAACGCAGGGAGAACACACCATGACCGCATCCGCTTCGTCTGCCCCCGCGCCTGTTGCCTTCGCGGCCACGGCTGCACCGTCGCCGCCACTCCTAGCACACGCGACGGGGCCAACATCAACGCCGCTAACGCGCGTTTCGCTGGCCTTCCTGGAGCACCGTTTCAAGCTCTACCTGCGCTTCGGCGAACCGGCGCGCACGCTGCGGCTCGACCGCTGGCGCAGTCTCGCCGTATTCATGCCGAATGCCATGTTCTGCCGCATTCGCTGGCAGTCCACCGACTACGGCACTGTTCGCTGGCAGCTCATGGTGATGCAGGCTTGCACGCCGCTGGACGCGGCGCAGCGCATCCCCGGTGTGCAGCCGGGCGCACGCCTGCTGCTGCACACCGAGGGCGAGAACCAGGTGCGCGCCGTGCTGGAGCGCATCGACGCCATCGAGGCGCTGGGGATCGCGCCATCCGCCGCTTCACCCGCGTACTGGCGCACGCTCGCCAACCGGCTCGCTGCGCGCCTGCCGCTGCCCGAATACACCGCCGAGCGGCACGCCGGATGGCTCATCGGGAGGGCGCTGCCATGACCGCCGTTTCGACTGTCGGCACCGCGCCGCGTCCTCGCTCACGCCTGCGCGCTCGCATCGTGCTCGCGTGCCTGTCTGCCTGCGGCCTCGCTGCGCTGGCCTGGGCGTCCTTCGTGCATCCGCTGCCGCGCATCATCTACAACCCGTCCGACAGCGTGGCGGTCGGCTGGTATCGCGTGGAACCGCTCCACCAGCGTACCGACTCGCTGCACCAGCCTTTGTCCGTTGGCAGCATCGTCTTGACCACGTTGCCGGCAGACACCGCCGCGCTGGCCGCGCAGCGCCGCTACCTGCCGGCGCGCGTGCCGCTGCTCAAGCGCGTGGGCGCCGTCGCGCCGCAAACGGTGTGCGTGTTTGATGCGCTGGTCTGGATCGACGGCGTGCCGGTGGCCGCCGTGCTGCCCGCCGACCGGCTGGGCCGTCCGCTGCCTTCCTGGCGGCAGTGCCGCCAGCTTCGGCCTGGCGAACTGTTCCTCTTGAGCGTGACCAACCCGGCGTCGTTCGACAGCCGGTATTTCGGGCCGGTCAGCGCATCCGCCGTGATCGGCGTCGCGCATCCGATCTGGCTGGAATCCCGCCCATGATGGCCGTCGATTCGCTGCACGTTGCCATGCATCTCATCGTGCCATCGGGCGTGTCGTCCTGCTGGTCGTCGCCGTGTCGTCGCGCGTGCAGTGCGGGTGCATTCGCACCGCACTTCGCGCTGTCTCCGGCGCAGCCGTCCAACGTGCAGGCGTCTTGCCTCGAACGCGCCCGGCCTGCGGCCGTATCCGCGTTCGCCGGCGCGCTGGCTGCTGGTGCAGCAGCGCCACCGGGCCGCGATTGCCGGGAGCGGATGCGGGAGGCAAATGCGGAAGGCAAGACAAAAGGGTGCGGCACCTGCCTGCCCGCAAAGCCAGTCTGCACGTGGGGGTGGCGCGGCACGCAACGGCTTCGCCGCCGTGCCGCTGGGGGTGCGTGGCCCGCGCCAATGCGGGCTTGTCCGCGTGCTTCGCACGACGGACTACGCCCCAGCTTTCAGGGAGAGAAGTCATGACCAACCGCCGCGACGACGATTTCCGCATCCGCCCGAACCCTCCAAAGACTCCGAAAAACCGGGGCCAGAGCTTCATCGCCAAGGTGCTCCAACAGACCGGCAAGGCCAGCAGCGGCAAGTCCTCGGTGCGCCGCCCGGCATCGGCTGGCGGCGGCAAGACCACCGGCCCGCGGCCTGGCTCGCGCCTGGGTCGGGGCCACACAGCGGCCCGCTTCGCCGGGGCCAAGCTGACGCCCATGTCGCGGCGCGTGACCATCAAGACACTGCTGGTCAACCAGCAGCGGGCCAGTCCGCAGTCGCTCGCCAAGCACCTGCGCTACATCGAGCGCGACGGCGTGGGCCGCGACGGCGAACCGGGTCGGGCCTATGGGCCGCAGACCGACAAAGCTGATCTGGACGCTTTCAAGGAGCGCTGCGCCGATGATCGGCACCACTTTCGCTTCATCGTCTCGCCCGAGGAAGGGGGCGAGCTGGAAGACCTGCGCACCTACACGCGGCACCTGATGGGCCGCATGGAGGCCGACCTGGGCACGCGGCTGGAGTGGGTGGCCGTCGATCACTGGAACACCGACAACCCGCATACCCACCTGATCGTGCGCGGGCGCGATGACACCGGCAAAGACCTCATCATCGCGGGCGATTACATCGCCGATGGCTTTCGGCATCGCGCCGCCGAGCTGGCGACCGAATGGCTGGGGCCGCGCACCGAACAGGAGATCCGGCGCACCCTGGCCCGCGAAGTGGAGCAGGAACGGTGGACGAGCCTGGATCGTATGCTGGAGCGCGAGCTGGGTGACGACGGCCGGGTGCAGATCGAACGCTTCAACGAACCGCGGCTGCAACGCCAGCGCCTGCTGCTGATCGGCCGGCTGCAACGCTTGCAGCGCCTGGGCCTGGCCGACGAGATGCGGCCCGGCACCTGGGCCGTCCATGCCGACGCGGAAAAAACGCTGCGCGCCCTGGGCGAGCGCGGCGACATCATCCGCACCATGCAGCGGGCCATGCGCGGCGAGCCGCGCGAGCTGGCGGTATTCGAGCCGGGCGACGACGGCCGAACCATCCTCGGCCGCGTCGCCGCAAAGGGGCTGGCCGACGAACTGCGCGACCGGGGCTATCTGGTCATCGACGGGGTGGACGGCAAGGCCCACTACGTCGCGCTCAACGCCCGCGACGAGCTGGCGAACTATCCCGCCGGCGCCGTGGTGGAGGTGAAGGGATCGGCCGCCGTGCGCGCGGCCGACAAGAACATCGCCGCGCTGGCGAGCGATGGCCTGTACCGCACCGACCACCACCTTGCCATCGCGCAGGGTCAGGCCGTGCCCGGCCGCGATCCGCAGGAAGTGGTCGCGTCCCACGTCCGCCGGCTGGAAGCCTTGCGCCGTGCCGGTATCGTGGAACGGGTGGCCGAGGGGCTATGGAAGGTGCCGGACGACCTGCCCGAGCAGGGCCGTCGCTACGATGCGCAGCGCCTGGGCGGCGTGGCGGTGGAGCTGAAATCGCACCTGCCCATCGAGCGGCAGGCCCGCGTGATCGGAGCCACCTGGCTCGACCAGCAGTTGATCGGCGGCGGCTCGGGCCTGGGCAACCTGGGCTTTGGCAGCGAGGTCAACCAGGCGATGCAGCAGCGCGCCGAATTCCTGGCCGAACAGGGGCTGGCAGAGCGGCGCGGGCAGCGCGTAATCCTCGCGCGCAATCTATTGGCGACACTACGCGATCGGGATGTGATTCGGGCTGCCAAGGATATTGCCACCGAAACCGGGCTGGAACACCGTCTGGCGGCCGATGGCCAGCGCGTGACCGGCATCTACCGGCGCAGCCTCATGCTCGCCAGTGGCCGCTTTGCCATGCTCGATGATGGTATGGGGTTCAGCTTGGTGCCATGGACGCCGGTCATCGAACAACGACTCGGCATGCTGATTTCTGGGCAGGTACATGGTGGCACCCTATCCTGGCAAATCCGACGGCAGCAGGGTTTATCCGTTACCTGACGCCAGCAGCGATTGAGCACCTACCGACCGGATGCGTCTACAGCCGTTCAGCGTCCGGCAAACTGCGGGACTCGCTTTGCGACGAACGCGTGAACCGCTTCCAGCGAATCTGTGGTTTTCGAGGCTCGATTCATTTCGGCCGCCTCCAGCCTCAATGAGGTCGCCAGATCACTCTCGAAGGCAGCGAGTTGCAGGCGCTTGGCGCCCGCATAACCTTGCGTTGGTCCGACCGAAAATTGCACCGCCATACGCCGCGCTTCGCCCAGCAGGCTCTCGCCAGGAACCACTTTCTCGACCAATCCCCAGGCCAAGGCCTCGTCCGAACTGACTACGCGATTGGTCAAGATCATGTCTCGTGCGCGTCGTCCACCCACTGCGCGTGGAAGTAGCCAGCTGATGCCGAAATCCCCCGCGTATCCGAGGCCGGTATGGGCCGCCACAAACTTCGTCCCACTTGCGGCAATCAGGTAGTCAGAAGGCCAAGGCAAGCCCGAGACCGCCTCCGGCTACCGCGCCTTGTACGGCGCAGACTACCGGGAACGGCAGGCTGGCGAATTGAGGAATCATGCTTTCGGCCACTCTCAGTTCGTCATCGACCAAGGTAGACAACGCATCGCCTGCGGCCACCATTTCTTCGATGTCGCCTCCGCAACTGAACATCCGGCCCTCGCCGCGCAGCAGCAAAGCTCGGATCGAGCCATCGCGTTCGACATCTGCAATGACACCAGCGAGCACGTTTACGACCGACGTGCTCAACGCATTCATTTTTTTGGCGAGTTGAGTGTTATGGTCGCGACGGCACCATTCTTTTCGAGAATTACCGGATTTCCAGGCATGCTGACGTTCCCTGATTGATCAAAATTTCAGCGTCAGCGTCAGCGTCAGCGCGGCGCCATGCGAATGGCACCATCCACACGAATGGACTCGGCATTCATGTAGCCGCAAGTAACGAGAAACTCGACGGCCTGCGCGAATTCATCGGGGTCGCCTAAACGCTTGGGGAAGGGCACGCTGGCCGCCAGCGCCTGTTTGACGTTGTCCGGCAGACCCAGCAGCAACGGTGTACCGAAGATCCCCGGCATGATGGTGTTGATCCGGATCCCTTCGTCCATCATGTCGCGCGCGATTGGCAGGGTCATGCCCACGATGG
Source organism: Nevskia sp. (assembly GCF_023266035.1). Lineage (GTDB taxonomy): Bacteria > Pseudomonadota > Gammaproteobacteria > Nevskiales > Nevskiaceae > Nevskia. Next base: position 14,633 of record NZ_JAHFRY010000015.1, on the reverse strand, counting down.
CTGCCTTGCTGGCCGCATAGCTGGCCTGGCCGACCTGGCCGTCCTGCGCGGCGGCCGAAGCAGTGTTGACGATGGCGCCGCGGTCGCCATCGGCCAGCGGCGCGAGCGTCAACATGCCCGCAGCTGACTTGGCGATGCAGCGGAAGGTGCCCACCAGGTTGATCTGAATGATGCGATTGAAACGATCTGCCGCGCATGGGCGGATTTCGCCGGTTTTCTTGTCGCGGCTGACAGTCTTGACGGCATCGGCAGTGCCGGCGCAGTTGACCAGAATGCGTTCCTGCCCAATGGCCGCGCGGGCCTTGGCGAAGGCGGCGTCCACCTGCTCCTCGGACATCACGTCCACATTGCAGTAAACGCCGCCGAGTTCGCTAGCCAACGCCTGGCCGACGGTTTCGTTCATGTCGAAGATGGCGACTTTGACGCCATGGCTGGCCAAACGCCGGGCCGTGGCGGCTCCCAGGCCGGAAGCGCCCCCGGTGATGACGGCAGAGATGTCGGAGTTCAGTTGCATGGTTTTTCCTCGATGGGTGAGAAACAGGCGTTATTGGCCGGTAAAGTTGGGTGTGCGCTTGCCTAGGAATGCCGCTTGCCCTTCCAGGTTGTCGGCCGAACGCAAAGCGACGAGGAAATTGCGCTTCTCATGCTCCAGGCCTTGCGCGAGCGGAGTCTCAAAGCTGGCCAGTGCCGCATCTTTCGCCAGCGCCACGGCCAGCGGCGAATTGGCTGCAATCCGGTTGGCCATCGCCAACGCCGTCGGCAGGGCCTGGCCATCAGCCGTCACTTCGGCGACCATGCCTGCATCGCAAGCCTTGCGGGCGTCGATGAAATCGCCGGTCAGCAACAGGGCCATGGCCTTGGACTTACCGATAGCGTGGATCAGGCGCTGCGTGCCCCCGGCACCCGGAATGGCGCCCAGCTTGACTTCCGGCACACCAAAATTGGCAGACTCGCCAGCGATCGCGATGTCGCAGGCCAGCGCTAATTCTGTGCCGCCGCCCAGCGCGAGCTTTTCCACCGCTGCGATGACGGGCTTGGGGAAGCGCTCCAGTTCCGACCAAAAGTGGCCGCCTGCTGCCGCACGATCGCCCAGCAGTGGCTCGGCGCGCAGCGCATCGAAGGCCGTGATGTCGGCCCCGGCGCAGAACACGCCCTCGGCGCCGGTGATGATGACCGCGCGCACGGTATCGTCGTCGCGCAGTTGCACAAGCTGCGCACGCAGGCCATCGAATACCGCGCGGTTCAAGCTGTTCTTCGCGCGCGGGCGGTTGATGGTCAAGGTGGCGATGGCGCCATCGCGGCTGACGAGCACTTCGCTGGCTTCGCTCATGGTGGCCCCGCTCATCCAAGCCGCTCGATGATGGTGGCGTTGGCCGTGCCCGAGGCCTCGCAAATCGTCTGCAGGCCATAGCGGCCGCCCCGGCGCTCCAGCTCGCACAGCAGGTCAGTGAGCATGCGCGCGCCGGTAGAGCCCAGCGGATGGCCGATGGCTATCGAGCCGCCGTTGACGTTGAGGCGGTCGTCCAGGATGCCGAACTCCTGCTGAAACATCAGCGGCACGCCGCCGAAGGCCTCGTTGACTTCGAACAGATCGATATCGTCGAGGGTCAGACCCGATTCCTTCAGTGCCTTGCGGGTGGCGTCGAGCACGGCGGTGAACTGGATCACCGGGTCGGCGGCTGCCACGGCGGTGCTGACGAAGCGCGCACGCGGCTTCAGGCCGTATTGCTTGGCGTAGGCACGGCTGGCGATCAGCAGCGCGGCGGCACCGTCGCTGATCTGCGATGAGTTGGCGGCCGTGGTGGCGCCGTCGGCGGCAAACACGGCTTTCAGCGTGGCCATCTTCTCGGGGTTGGGGTCCGCGCGCACGCCCTCGTCGGCGGCGACGATCGGGCTGTCCGGATCAGCCGGATCCTCGGTCAGCCGCACCAGTTGATCCCTGACGCGGCCAGCCTGCGAGGCCTCGGTGGCCCGCCGATGGCTACGCACGGCGAAGGCATCCAAGGCCTCGCGCGTGAGACCGAAGCGCTTGTTCATCAACTCCGAGGAAGCGCCCTGCGGTATCAGCGGGTTGTCCTGGTAGCGCGCCAGTTCGCTCGGGCTGTATTGCGAGCCCAGCGGCGCGCCGGGCTTGAACGACGGCGGCATGGGGGCCTGCGACATCGACTCGACCCCGGCACCGATGACCAGTTGGTAAGCGCCCGCCCGGATGCCATGCACGGCAAAGCTCACCGCCTGCTGGCCCGACCCGCATTGCCGATCGACCGTCACCGCCGGCACGGATTCGGGCAGCCCCGCCGCCAATACGGCATGACGGCCCAGGTTGCCGTGCTGCTGGTCCCACTGCAGCACGCAGCCGACGATCACATCGTCCAGATCGGCCGGGTTGATGCCGGAGTGCTCGACCAGTTGGCGCAGCGTCTCGCCCAACAAATCGACGGGATGCCATTTCTGCAGGCGCCCGCCGCGCTTGCCCACGGGGGTGCGCAGCGCACCGACGATGACGGGTTCATGGTCATTCATGTTGTTCTCCTGGTTCAAAAGGTTGGCTCACTCGGCGTAGCGGCCCGCATGCTCGGCGCGGATGCGCTTCTTGTCGAGCTTGCCGACGCTGGTCTTGGGGATGGCTTCGACGAACAGGACCTGATCCGGCCACTGCCACTTGGCGAAGGCGCTGCCCAGGTACTCCTTCAGTTGTTCCTGGGTCGCCTGCTGGTCGGGCTTGAGCACCACCAGGGCCAGCGGCCGTTCCTGCCACTTCGAATGCGGAACGCCGACCACGGCGGCGTCGCGCACGGCGGGGTGGCCCATGAGCAGGTTTTCCATGTCGATGGAAGAAATCCATTCGCCGCCGCTCTTGATCACGTCCTTGATGCGGTCGGTAACTTTGAGGTAACCGTTCTCGTCCACCGTTCCGACATCGCCCGAGCGCCACCAGCCGCCTTCCAGGAAACGGTCTGCGGAATCAGGCATGTCGTGGTATCTGGCCGTGATCCAGGGGCCGCGCACGCAAATCTCGCCCGCTGACTTTCCGTCGTGCGGCAAGTCCTTGTCGTCGGCATCGAGGATGCGAATATCCACCCCGGTCAGCACCAGACCCTGCTTGCGCTTGAGGTTCCACTTCTCTTCCTCGGTCAAGCGCTTCTTGAGCGTGGACTTGAGGCGGTTCATCGTCACCAGCGTCGTGGCTTCGGTGGCGCCGTAGGCGTGCACCACCTCAGCACCCGTGAGGTCGTAGAAACCGATCATCATCGACAGCGGCGGCTCGGAGGCGCCAGACAGCATGCGCATGCGGCTGAAGTCCGGCTTGACCTGCATCGTCTCGATGTACTGCAGCATGGGCTGGAAGATGGCCGGTGCACCGTTGGCAATCGTCACGCCCTCGGCGATCATGGCATCGACCAGCGGCTTGGTGTCTTCGGCAACGTAGCGGCCCGGCAGCACGATCTTGTCGGCGAGCAGTGTGGCGGCCTGTGGCAGGCCCCAGCATTGCCCGTGGAACATGGGTGTGATGAGCATGACGCAGTCATCCAGCGTCATGCCCAGATTGGTGGCCATGGCCGTGGAGTGCAGGTAGATGCCGCGGTGCGAGTAGTACACGCCCTTGGGTTTGCCCGTGGTGCCGGTGGTGTAGCAGGCACTGTAGGCCGAGGTTTCGTCGATTTCGGGCCAGTCAATTTTCGCGTCGGCGGCGGCCAGCAGGTCTTCGTAGTGCAGCAGCGGTTTCAGCGTAGTCTTGATCTGGTCCAGCGGCTTGTCGGTCATGACGATCCAGCCCTTGATCTGGGGCGAATTCGCTGCAATGGATTCGGCAATGGGCAGCAATGTTTCGTCCACGCAAACGTAGGACACTTCGCTATGGCTGACCACGTAACCCAGATCCTCGGCACCCAGGCGCAAGTTCATCTGCAGCATGACCGCGGCCAGGCCGGGAATGGACCAGTACAGCTCGAAGTGGCGTCGGCTGTTCCAGTCCAGGATGCCGACCCGGTCGCCCGGTTCGACGCCGAGAGCGCGCAGTGCATTGGCGCTGCGGCAGACGCGCGCATAGCAATCAGCATAGGTGTAGCGATCCCAACCACCATCGGGTGTGCGGTAGACGATCTCCTGGTCCCCGTGGGTGCGCGCAGCGTGCCGGATCAGCGTTGTGGTGTTCAGTTGGCGCTCGTTGCCCGTAGTGGACGGGCAGCCGCAGACAGGCTTGGTGGGCTGGATGGTGTCGGTCATGTGCTTGTCTCCTATGTAGTTGTGTCGAGTGCCTGGAACCGTGGGGCCGGGGCCGCTTCGATGGCGCCGGAGGAGGTGATCTGGTAAATGCCCCGTGCCGCGTTATGCGGATGCCGCACCGCCTCGGCGAGGCTGAGCACAGGCGCAAAGCAGGCGTCGCTGCCTTCGAGCAGCGCGCACCAGTGCGCCCTGGGTTGGCTGCGGATAAAGGCTGTGATCCGCTCTTTCAGCGCTGGCCACGTCGCCGCGTCGTACTGCTCGGCGGGGTTCACGTCAGCAAGGCCCAGCTTCGACAGCAAAAGCGCGTGGAACGCTGGCTCCACCGCTGCAAGGCTGATGAAGCCGCCGTCAGCGCAAGCGTACACGTCATAGAACGGCGAATCGTGAAACGGGCTCGGCTGCGCGCCGTCAATCTGCCCATTGGCGCGAATCCAATGCACCAGCGTGCCCAGCATGGCAACGATGTCAATGATCGCGGCGTCCACGACCCGGCCGCGGCCGGTGGCGCGCGCATCGACCAGCGCGCAGGCGACGCCGAAGGCCATGCCCAGCGCCCCGGCCCCATCCCCGAGTACCGAGGGCGGCACGATGGGTGCCTGCCCCCTATGCGCCGACAGCGACAGAAGGCCCGTCAGCGCGACGTAGTTCAGGTCGTGGCCTGCGGCCTGGGCGAGCGGGCCGCTCTGGCCCCAGCCCGTCATCCGGCCGTAAACCAGCCGGGGATTGTGCGCCGCGCATTCAGTGGGGCCGAAGCCCAGCCGTTCCATCACACCGGGGCGAAAGCCTTCGACCAGGGCGTCGGCCTGGACAATCAGCTCCAGTGCGCGCACTTTGCCACCGGGCGACTTCAGGTCGATGACCTCGACCGTCTTGCCGCGATGCAGCGGGTTCTCCACTGCTCCACCCAGACGCTGCGCCCCAGCAGCCTGCTCGGCCCGTGTCAGCGTGATTACCTCGGCGCCCATGTCGGCCAGCATCCTGGCGGCCAGAGGGCCTGGACCGATGCCCTCGAACTCCACCACGCGGACGCCGTGCAGCGGCATCTGCAGCGTGTGCAACGCGTACAACATGTTACAACTTCCTCGAAACCAGGTCTTTCAGGACCTCGTTGGCGCCGCCATAGATCTTCTGCACTCGCGAAGCGGCATACATCCGCGCGATCGGATACTCGGCCATGTAGCCGTAGCCGCCGAACAATTGGAGACACTCGTCCACCACGCGGCACTGCTGTTCGGTGCACCACCACTTGGCCATGTAGGCGGCCTCGTTGTCGAGTGTGCCGTCCAGCAGTCTCTGTGTACAGTCGTTGACGAAGCTGCGCACCACATGCGCGATGGTCGCCATCTCGGCCAGCTTTTGGCGCGTTGTCTGCATGTCGAACAGAGGCGCACCGAATATCTTGCGCTGCTTCGTGTATTCGATGGTGAGCTCCAACGCCCGGTCGATGACGGCCGCCGCCGGCACTGCAATGACCATGCGCTCGTAGGGCAGCGCGCCCATCAGTTGCCCAAAGCCTTGGCCTTCAACGCTCCCCAGCAGTTGGTCGGCTGGAACGCGCACGCTGTCGAAGAAGAGCTCCGCCGTGTCCGAGGCCTGCATGCCGATCTTTTCAAGCAGGCGGCCCACACGAAAGCCTGGCAGGTTCTCGGTCTCCAGTACGAACAGCGACACCCCTTTGCTGCCCGCGCCACTGGTGCGCGCCGCGACGATCAGCAGGTTTCCGGTGAAGCCGTTGGTGATGAAGGTCTTGGCGCCGTCGATCACGTAGTAGTCGCCGTCGCGCCGGGCCCGGGTGGAGATGGCCTTCAGATCCGAGCCGCAGCCCGGCTCGGTCATCGCGATTGCGGCCAGCATCTCGCCGTTCGTCACCTTGGGCAGCCAGCGCTGCTTTTGCGCTTCGGTGCCAAAGTCCAGGATGTAATGCGAAGCGATGGTGTGCACCGCGATATTGACCGGCATCTCGGCCTTGGCCAGTTCGTCCTGCACCACCAGCTGGTAGGCGAGGCTGGCGCCGGCACCACCATAGGTCTCGGGCATCTCGGGCAGCAGAAAGCTCATCCCGCCGAACGGACGCCAGACCTCGCGCGGGATGTAGCCCTGGCGGCGCCATTCGTCGAGCCGGGGAGTGAATTCGGCGGCAACGTAGCGACGCACCTGCTCGCGAAAAGCGTCGATCTCGTGGTCCATCCAGGCGTGGCGATACAGCTGTGGCAGCATGGGCATGTCTCCTTGTATGTTGGCTTCTGACCCCGCACCGGGCGTTCCGCACAGCGCCACTGCCGAAGTGTTTTTGGGGATGCGACAATCGTAATAATTGGCCCCTGCAAGGGCGATAGCGGATTGCCTCAATCAACTGACAAATAACTTCTTTTGGCCCGCGCGACCGGCGTTGGCTCCTTCGATCACACGCAATGCTGCAACCCGTCTTCACCGCTCCTATCTTTGCCGTGCATGGCCTGCTGGACGGCGCGCGCGGCAAGGGGCTGGCCACGCAAGAATGGCTGAAGGGCGTGCTGGGGCGCGCCGGCATCAGCGAATCGCTGCTGGAGCTCAAGGATTCGCGCGTAACCGTGGAGCAGTTCAACGCGCTATTTATCGCTGTCAAGGACAGCCTGAACGACGAGTGCCTGGGCTACCTACATGAGCGACCCATGCGCCCGGGCAGCTTCGCGCTAATGGTGCGCAGCGCGTTCACTGCCCATTCGTTGTCATGCGCCCTGCGTCGCCTGAGCGAATCCTTCGCCCTGCTGCAGGACGACGTGACGCTGGTGCCCGTGACCGAGGGCGCGCTGGGGGGCTTCGCGCTGGAGATGCGCGGCGGCCCGGGCGCACATGCCGAATTCCTTCATGCACATCTGCTGCGCGTGTTCTGGCGCTTGTTGCTGTGGCTGCACGGCGGCCGGCTGGTGCCGCAGCGATTCGACTTCAATTTTGCGCTGCCGCTCCATGCGATGAGCTACGGGCGCATCTTTTCCGGTTCGCTGTGCTTCGGGCAGCCGCGCACGGCCGCCTGGTTCGACGCCGACGCCTTCAAACTGCCGGTGCGGCGCGATCGGGACGCGCTGCAGTCCTTTCTGCGCGCCACGCCGGGCAACGTGGTGGGGCCGCACCTGAACGAGCGCAGCGCCAGCGCGCGGGTCCGCATGGTGCTGCAGCTGGCCAACCCCGAATGGCCCGACCTGCCCGTCACCGCGCAGCGCCTGCATATGTCGGTGAGTGCGTTGCAGCGGCACCTGGCCACCGAGGGCACTTCCTTCCAGGCACTGAAGGACCAACTGCGGCGCGACATGGGGATCGTGCGCCTAACCAGCAGCGAAGCCTCGCTCATCGCCATCGCCGCCGACCTGGGCTTCACCGACAGCACCGCCTTCCAGCGCGCCTTCAAGGTCTGGACCGGCAGCGCGCCGGGAGCCTACCGCGCCCGCTCGCGTAGCCCGCAGCACCCTACATAGAGGCATTCGACCAATTCCGGCACGGCCACGAGGCTGTAGCCGACCACCGAGAAGATCGGCGCCTTCATAGCTGCCGGGTCTTGGCCCACATCGAGCGAGGCTTTCGTGCGCTCAAGAGACTGTTTGCAGCCCTGGCAGTTGCACCGACGGCAGCGCAGCGACAGGCTGCGCCAGGAAGCAGACGCTTTCCGTCAGCCTATCGAGGTCATTCGTCATTGCCACCGTTGAGGCTGACTTCTAAGCTTCCTCAGCTAAAACTGAGCTCGCACTGCATAGGAGTGATGGCTCTGCGCCATTAGGAGCAGCACTGCCAGAATGTAATCAAGCATCATGACCCACGCAGCCCCGGCACTCTCGTATCCGTTCTCGGATCTCCCACTCCCTGGCCAAGCCACGGAAATCAAGCCTGGTGTGCTGTGGCTGCGCATGCCGCTGCCGTTTTCCCTGGATCACATCAACCTCTGGGCATTGAGCGACGGTCCTGGTTGGGCGGTCGTGGACACGGGCATTCGCAGCGTGGACGTCAGGAACGCGTGGCTCGCCTTGCTCGCTCCGCAGGGGCCGCTAGCCGGCCGACCCATCTCCCGTGTGATAGCGACGCACATGCACCCGGATCATGTGGGCATGGCGGGATGGTTGACACGTCGCTTCGAATGCGCGCTTTGGATGACACGAGACGAGTATTTGAGCTGTCGGGTGATGCTTGCCGATACGGGGCGGGAAGCGCCAGTCGATGGCGTTCGCTTCTATCGGAGGGCCGGATGGAGCGACACCGAGGTGGATGAGTACCGCACCCGGTTCGGTGACTTCGGTAAAATGATCCATCCATTGCCTGACAGCTTTGTGCGGCTCACGGATGGCCAGATGTTGCGGATCGGGGACCAGGAATGGGAAGTCATCGTCGGCACAGGACATTCCCCCGAGCACGCGTGCTTCTACTCGCGCGAACTGGATTTGCTGATATCGGGGGATCAGGTTCTTCCCAGGATCAGTTCCAATACCTCCGTGTACGCCACCGAGCCGCATGCGAATCCTCTGCAGGGCTGGCTCGATTCCATCGACCGGTTGATGCAACGCGTACCTGGGAGCGCCCTGATTCTGCCTGCCCACAACGAACCTTTCCATGGCCTGCACCTACGGTTGGAGCAACTGCGTGCGAGCACCGTCAGAGGCACCGACCGCGTCAGGCAACAACTTGCGCAGCCTCTGAGGGTCATCGACCTGGTTCGCGCCCTGTACCGTTCGTCCATTGTTGCGGAGCAAATGCACCTCAACCTCGCGACCGGAGAGACGCTCGCCCACCTAAACTATCTCGACCAGCGTGCGGAAATCGTGTCTGCAGAAGACGAAGACGGCGCAATGCGCTATCGGCTCGCCTGATGCACTAATTTGCCCTCAAGGATATAGAAGTAACCCAATCAAGCCTGTCATTGACTGGGTTCTTTGCTGATGTGTTTCGAGAGCAATGAGTCCTTGCACCAGCGCGTCGTGTACGGCCTCCAGTTCTTTGAACACCGTGTTGGCAAACCAATCCTGGCACGGCACCTTCCACAGATGCTCGACCGGGTTCAGCTCAAGGCTGGCAGAAACTCTAGGCGCATATTCTGTGGCACATCCAAGTGACCCGCGATGTGCCAACCCGCCTGATCCATGACCATCATGATGAACTCGACGGCATGGCGTCGCGCCATCTCGGCCAGGAACACCTGCATCGTCTCAGCGTTGGCCCAGGGCAGCACCAGAGAGTCAATCACGCCATCGTGCGTGCTGACGGCGGCGAAGGCGTACAGGGTCTGGCGTTGAGGCGTGCGCCGACGATGGGGCGTGAGCCCCTGGGCACCCAACACTGCCGGGGTGTTCCCAGCAGGCAGAAGCGCCCTTCGTGCTGGAATATCAGCCGCACGCGGCGACCATATTCAGCTTGACGCCTGACCTCTTGGCGCACTTGAACAGTGCTCTCAGAAAGGGGCCGTTTGTCATTCGATCGGGGCGCTTCGTCATCGCGGCTCGCAGCACCGGCACCTAGGATTCCTTGTGTGCGCTGGACGACATGTAGCGGAGCGGCGATGACCGCCGCCCCACGATCCAGAGCCTAACTCAAAGGAGACAAACACGTGTGCCAAATCGACATGCAGAAGCTCGCCGACGACGCTCGCTTCAACCGCTTTCATGCCAAGGTGCTTCTGTGGTGCCTGTTGATTCTCATCATCGACGGCTATGACATCGCCGTGATGGGCATCGCCCTGCCGTCCATCATGCAGCAGATGGGCGTGAACGCATCGACTGCCGGTTTCATGGCCAGTTCGGCCCTGTTCGGCATGATGTTCGGCGCCATGGTTCTGGGCACGCTGTCCGACCGGATTGGTCGGCGCTGGGCCCTCTCCATTGGCGTCATGCTGTTCAGCGTGTTCACCGCGGCCGCCGGATTCACCAAGGATCCCATCAGCTTCAGCGTGGTGCGCTTCATCGCGGGCCTGGGGGTTGGCGGTGTGCTGCCGGTCATCGTGGCACAGATGGTCGAGTACTCGCCCAAGAAGATCCGCAGCCTGATGACGGCGCTGATGACTTCGGGCTACGCACTGGGCGGCATCCTGGCCGCGGTGCTCGGCAAGCAGCTGATCGGCGAGTACGGCTGGCAGGTCGTTTTCATCGCAGCGGGTGTGCCGGTCCTGCTGATTCCGTTCATCCTGAAGCTGGTGCCGGAATCAATGACCTACCTGATCTCGCGCAGCCGCAACGGCGAACTGGCCGAAGTGGCCCGTAATCTCCAGCCGGGAGTCAAGCACCCGGCGGACGCCCAGTTCGTCGTGCCCACCGCCGACCGCGTGGCGGGTGCGCCGGTCTCCCGGCTGTTCCAGGACGGGCGAGGCCCGAGCACGGTGCTGTTCTGGATCGCCTTCTTCTCGGGCCTGTTCATGGTCTATGCGCTCAGCAGCTGGCTGACCAAGCTGATGGCTATGGCTGGCTACAGCCTGGGGTCTGCCCTCAGCTTCGTGATCGCGCTGAACGTTGGCGCCATCATCGGTGCCGTGGGAGGCGGGTGGCTCGCCGACAAGTTCAACATCAAGTGGGTGCTGGTGGGGATGTATGCGCTGGGCGGCGTGCTGCTGTACCTGATGACGTTCCAGACCTCGACCGAGCTGCGTTATCTGATCATCGGCGCGGTCGGCGCCTGCACCACCGGCGCGCAATTGGTGGCCTATGCCTACTGCGGGCAGTTTTACCCGATGTCCATCCGCTCGACCGGCATCGGCATGGCCTCCGGCGTGGGGCGCCTGGGCGCGATCGTGGCGCCGCTGCTAATCGGCCAGATCGTTGCGCTTGAGCTGCCGCTGGAGCAGAACTTCCTGGTGATCGGGGCTTTCGGAATCATCGGCTCGATCGCTCTGGCGTTCATCAGGCATGGCGGCCCGGCGTCGGTGGGCCCGCAAGAGGCTGCACGCGAGTTGCGCCCGTCGCAACAGACGCCGCAAAACGCCTGATCGTAGCCATCAAGGAAATTCGCTGTGTCTGTCTACATAGCCCCCCTGCGCGAAATGCTGTTCGCCATGAAAGAGGTCGGCGGCCTGGACGCGATCTGCGCCCAGCCCGACCATGAAGAAACCACGCCCGACCTGGTCGAGGCCATCCTGCAGGAGGCGGCTAATTACGCCGCTGGCGTGCTGGATCCGCTCAACCGCCCCGGCGACGTGCAGGGCGCGCGCTGGCACGATGGTCGGGTCACGCCCGCCGACGGCTTTCGCGAAGCCTGGGCCAGCTTCTGCGAGAACGGCTGGAACGGCATGCCCGCTGCCACCGAATGGGGCGGCCAGGGCCTGCCCACGCTGGTCTCCACCGCCGTGCTGGAGATGTGGAAGTCGTCCAACCTCGCGTTCAGCCTGTGCCAGATGCTCACGCTGGGCGCGGTGGAGGCCATTGCGCACCATGGCAGCGACGCACTCCAGCGCCGCTTCCTGGCACCCATGGTCGAGGGCCGCTGGACGGGCACCATGAACCTCACCGAGCCCCAGGCCGGCTCTGACCTGGCCGCGCTGCGCAGCCGTGCCGTACACGAGGGCGACCACTACCGCGTCAGCGGCAACAAGATCTTCATCACCTGGGGCGAGCACGACATGGCCGAGAACATCGTGCACCTGGTGCTGGCGCGCCTACCCGATGCGCCACCGGGGGTGAAAGGCATCTCGCTGTTCCTTTGCCCGAAGTACCTGGTCAACGACGATGGCACCCTGGGCGAACGCAACGACTTGGCCTGCACGTCGATTGAGCACAAGATGGGCATCCACGGCAGCCCCACGGCGTCGATGAGTTTTGGCGACAGCGGCGGCGCTATCGGCTACCTGGTCGGCGAGCCGCACCAGGGGCTGGCCTGCATGTTCACCATGATGAACCACGCGCGGCTGAACGTTGGCCTGGAAGGCGTGGGCATTTCCGAGCGCGCCTACCAGCGCGCACGCGCCTATGCGCTGGAGCGGGTGCAGGGCAAGCCGCTGATCAGCGGCAGCACCGCCATCGCAGGCCACCCGGACGTGCGGCGCATGCTGATGGACATGAAGGCCCGCACCGAGGCCATGCGCGCGCTGGCCTACTTCTGCGCCGGTCAGATGGACCGCGCCGCGGGCCACGCCGATGCGCAGGAGCGCGCGCAGGCGCAGGCCCTGGTCGGCCTGCTGATACCGGTGGTCAAAGGCTGGTGTACCGACAGCGCGCAGGGCATCACGTCCGACGGCGTGCAGGTGCATGGCGGCATGGGCTACGTCGAGGAAACCGGCGCCTCCCAGCACATGCGCGACGCGCGCATCACGACCATCTACGAAGGCACCACGGGCATCCAGGCCAACGACCTGATCGGCCGCAAGCTGGCACGCGAGGGCGGGCGCACGCTGAAGGCGCTGCTGGGCCGCATCGACGGCGATGCGCGCCGGTTGGTCGAATCGCCCGATGCAGTGCTGGCGCAGATCGGCCGCGCGTTGGCAGCCGCTGCCCAGGCGCTGGACGAAGCGGTCGACTGGCTGCTGGCCCACGACGGTCAACCCGCGCAGTGCGCGGCGGGCGCCGTGCCCTTCCTGCGGCTGGCGGGCACCGTGATCGGCGGCTGGCTGTCGGCGCGCATGGCCGAAGCCGCTACCGCGCAACTCGCGGCGGGCGCGGGCGATGCGGGCTTTCTCGGTACCAAGCGCGCCACAGCCAGCCATTACGCGGCGCATGTCCTGGTGCAGGCGCCGATGCTGCGCGACATCGTCACGGGCGGCGCCGCCAGCACGCTGGCCCTGGCGGACGATCAACTCTGAATGATCCTGAAAGGAAACCCTCCCATGAAAATCCTGGTTCCCGTCAAGCGGGTGGTTGACTACAACGTCAAGGTCCGCGTCAAGAGCGATGGCAGCGGCGTGGACATCGCCAATGTCAAGATGAGCATGAACCCCTTCGACGAGATTGCCGTCGAAGAGGCTGTGCGGCTCAGGGAGAAAGGCGCGGCAACGGAGATCGTCGCCGTCTCGTGCGGCGTGTCTCAATGCCAGGAGACGCTGCGCACCGCCATGGCCATCGGTGCCGACCGCGGCATCCTAGTCGAGACCAATGAAGAACTGCAGCCGCTGGCCGTGGCTAAGCTGCTCAAGGCCCTGATCGACAAGGAACAGCCCGGCCTCGTGATCCTGGGCAAGCAGGCCATCGACGACGACTGCAACCAGACCGGCCAGATGCTGGCGGCGCTGGCCGGTCTACCGCAAGCCACCTTCGCCTCCAAGGTCGAGCTCGCCGGCGACAAGGCAGCCGTGACCCGCGAAGTGGACGGCGGCCTGGAAACCCTTAGCCTCACGCTGCCCGCGGTCATCACCGCCGACCTGCGTCTGAACGAACCGCGCTACGTCACCTTGCCCAACATCATGAAGGCCAAGAAAAAGCCGCTGGACACCATCAAGCCCGAAGACCTCGGCGTTCAAGTCGCCCCGCGCCTGAAGACCCTGAAGGTGACCGAACCCGCCAAGCGCGGCGCCGGCGTGAAGGTGGCTGACGTGGCCGCCCTGGTCGAAAAACTCAAGAACGAAGCGAAGGTGATCTAAATGTCGGTACTCGTTATTGCTGAACACGACAACGCATCCATCAAGGGCGCAACCCTGAACACCGTGACGGCTGCAGCCGCTTGCGGTGGCGACGTGCACGTGCTGGTGGCCGGCCACAATGTCGGCGCTGCCGCACAAGCCGCCGCCCAGATCGCCGGTGTCGCCAAGGTCATCCACGCCGACGCCGCAGGCTTGGCCCACGGCCTGGCCGAGAACGTGGCCGCCCAGGTGCTGGCCATCGCCGGCAACTACAGCCACATCCTGTTCCCGGCCACGGCCGGCGGCAAGAACGTGGCCCCCCGCGTGGCCGCCAAGCTCGACGTCGCCCAGATCAGCGACATCACCAAGGTGGTGAGCGCCGACACCTTCGAACGCCCCATCTACGCCGGCAATGCCATCGCCACCGTGCAAAGCAGCGACGCCACCAAAGTCATCACCGTGCGCACCACCGGCTTCGACGCCGCCGCCGCCACCGGAGGCTCGGCCGCCGTCGAAACCACCGCAGCAGCAGCAGACGCCGGCAAGAGCAGCTTCGTGGGCAGCGAAATCGCCAAGAGCGACCGCCCCGAACTCACCGCCGCCAAGATCATCGTCTCGGGCGGCCGGGCGCTGGGGAGCAAGGAAAAGTTCGACGAAGTCATGACCCCGCTGGCCGACAAGCTGGGCGCGGCCATTGGCGCCAGCCGGGCGGCGGTGGACGCGGGCTACGCCCCCAACGACCTGCAAGTGGGCCAGACCGGCAAGATCGTCGCGCCGCAGCTGTACATCGCCGTCGGCATCTCGGGCGCCATCCAGCACCTGGCGGGGATGAAGGACTCCAAGGTGATCGTGGCGATCAACAAGGACCCGGAGGCGCCGATCTTCAGCGTGGCCGACTACGGGCTGGAGGCGG
>NZ_JAHFRY010000218.1 GCF_023266035.1 Nevskia sp. | reverse complement strand
GTCTCGGCGGCCACCCGGAGATCGCACCAGATCGCCAGTTCCAGGCCGCCAGCGACGGCATGGCCTTCGACGGCGGCGATCACCGGTTTCGACAAGCGCATGCGCGTCGGCCCCATCGGCCCGTCGCCATCGGCGGTCACTCGGTTGGCGCGTGCCGGCTCGCCCGAGGCCACCGCTTTCAGATCGGCACCGGCGCAGAAGTGGCCGCCGGCACCGGTGAGGATCGCGACACTCAAGGCATCGTCAGCATCGAAGGCGCGGAAGGCTTCGGCGAGCGCGTCGGCGGTTGGCCGGTCGACGCAGTTGCGCACCTCCGGCCGATCGATGGTGACGATCAGCAGCGGCGGGCGACGTTCGAGATGGACGGTGGTTTTCATGTCGTTACAAAATAAATCGTCAAACGACAATATCTGTAATGATTAGCTTCTGCAATCCTTGCCACCGTCCGTCAGCTTTTCAGCGATGAAACTCAGCGCCAAGACCTTGATCCTCGACCTGCTGCTGGCGACCGAAGGCGAGCCGCTGTCGGCGCGCGAGGCGATCAGTTCCTGCGCGCTGTTCGGCATCCGCGAAAACAACGTCCGCGTCGTGCTGCTGCGGCTGTCCGCCGAAGGTCTGATCGAAGCGACCGATCGCGGTGTTTACCGGCTTTGCGGCGCGGCCCATGAACTGGCCGATGAAGTGGCGACCTGGCGCACCGCCGAAGCGCGCCCCCGGCCGTGGAGCGGCGGCTGGCTGGTGGTGCACAGCGGCCCGCTTGCGCGCAGCGATCGCGCGCGGCTTAAAGCCAGGCAGCGGGCGCTGGACATGCTCGGCTTCCGCGAGCTCGATCCCGGCCTGTGGCTGCGGCCGGACAACATCGAGGATGGCGTCGACGCTGTCCGTGCGCGGCTGGTCAAGCTCGGCCTCGAAGCCAGTGCCGGTGTCTTCGTCGCCAGCCAGTTCGATGCCGCGCGCGAGAAGCGCATCGCCAGGTTATGGGACGGCAAGGCGCTGAACGCGAGCTACGCGAAGCTGCGACGCGAGCTGGAAAGCTGGATGCAGCGCGCGGCGAAACTCGAACCCGAAGTCGCCGCCCGCGAATCGCTGCTGATGGGCCGTCACGCGATCCGTCAGATCGTGTTCGATCCGTTGCTGCCGGCGCCGATGGTCGACGTCGACGCGCGCCACGCCTTCGTCGAAACCGTGCGCGCCTATGACCGCGCCGGCCAGGCGATCTGGCGGCAGGTGCGTTGTCTGCCGGCGCGCTCCTGAACAACCATCAGGCGCGTGCTGGCAGGCCCACGGGTTCGATAGGCTCGATGACCGGCGGCAGCAAGCGATACATCACCGGCGTCACCAGACGGCCGATCAAGGTCGAACTGACCAGGCCGCCGATGATCACCCAGGCCAGCGGCGAGTAAAGCCCCGAGCCTTGCAGCGCCAGCGGCAGCAGGCCGCCGATCGCGGTCAGCGAAGTCAGCAGGATCGGCAGGAAGCGCACTTCGCCGGCCTGCTCGATCGCGCGGTTGAGTTCCATGCCTTCGCGGCGCAGCTGATTGGTGAAATCGACCAGCAAGATCGAGTTCTTGATCTCGATGCCGATCAGGGCGATGAAGCCGATGATCGCCGAGAAGCTCATCGAATAGCCGCTCAGGAACAGCGCCACCAGGCCGCCCATGACGCCGAGCGGAATCACCGTGGCGACGATCAGGGTCGACTTGAAGCTGCCGAACTCGAGCACCAGCACGGCGAGGATGCCGAACACGGTGATGGTGATCGCGGCGCCGAAGCCGGCGAAGCTTTCGGCACGGCTTTCGGCTTCGCCGGAGACGTCGTAGCGATAACCGGCCGGCCAGGTGTAGGCGTCGAGCTTGGCGATCACCGCCTTGGTCAGCGCATCGGTGTTGTAGCCGGTGCCGGAGTACGCCGACACGGTCACCGAGCGGGCGCGGTCATAGCGTTCGATGCCGGCCGGCGATTCAACCAGTTTCAGTTCGGCAAGCTGTGCCAGCGGCACCTGCGTGCCATTGATGGTGCCGACGTGCAGGCCATCGAGCGTGTCGAGCCGGCTGCGGCCCTGCATCGGCGCGCGCAGCACCACCGGATAGTTGTCACCGCTGTCGGTGCGGAAATCACCGGCCGGCAGTCCGGCCACGGCGAGACGCAGGCTTTGATCGAGATCGATCGGCCGTACCCCGAGCAGGCCGGCGCGCTGCGGATCGACCGCCAGTTCCAGATCGAGCCGGGCGCGGCGCAGCGGATTGATCACGTCGCGGGTGCCGGGCACCGAAGCAATGATCGCTTCGACTTCGCCAGCGAGATGACGCAGCTCGCCCAGCGCCGGGCCGACGATGCGGATCGCGATCGGGGCGGCGATCGGCGGGCCGTTCTCGAACTCCTTGAGCACGATCTCGGCGCCGGGAATCGCCGCGAACTTGGTTCGCAGCCGGTCGTAGATCGCCGTGGTCCGGCGCTCGTCGTAACGCGTCAGTTCGACGAACACTTCGGCGTAGTTCGCGGCCAGTTCCTTCTGGAACACGTTGTAGTAGATCTGCGGATTGCCGCGGCCGAGATTGGCCATGGTCTTGGCGACATCCGGCTCGGCTTGCAGCTCGGCCTCGACAGCTTTCAGCACCCGATCACTGGCATTGAGGCTGGCACCGTCCGGCAAGGTGATCTGCACCAGGAACTGCGGCGTGCCGGCTTTCGGGAACAGCGAGAAACCGATCGCCGGAACCAGTGCCAGACTGACGACGAACAGCAGGCCGGCAGCCAATGCCGTGCGTTTCGGCGCGGCGAGGGCGCGATGCAGCAGCGGCGCGTAGATGCTGCGGATCAGCTTCTGAGTCGCGCGCAGGAAAGCATTGCCGTCCTCGTGCTCATGCGCTGGCAGCAGGCGCGAGGCGAGGAACGGAATGATGGTCAAGCTGACCAGCAGCGAGGCCAGCACCGTGAACACCACGGCCACCGGCAGAGAGCGGATGAACTTGCCGGCGTTCTCCGGCAGCATCAGCAGCGGCAGGAAGGCGAACAGCAGGGTTGCGGTGCAGCCGATCACCGCCAGCGAAATCTGCTTGGTCGCCAGGATCGCCGCATCGCGCCGGCTGTAGCCCATGCGCAGGAAGCGGGCGATGTTTTCGGTGACCACGATCGAGTCGTCGACCAGCAGCCCGAGTGCCACGACGAAGCCGGCGATCGACAGCTGATTGATCGAGAAGCCGGCGAACTGCAGGGCTGCAACGCCGGTGGCCAGCGACAGCGGAATCGAGATCATCACCACGCCGGCCGCGCGCAGGCCAAGCGGCAGCAGGGTGATCGCGACCAGGGCGATGGCGAGGGCGAAATCCAGGGTCAGCCGCGACAGCCGGCGATCGACGTTCTTCGATTGATCGAAGGCGCGTTCGAGCTTCACATCGGCCGGCAAGGTCGGTGCGAACTCGGCGATCACCTGCTCGATCTTTTCCTGGGTGACGAAGATGTTCTGCGCGTCCTTCTGGTTCGCGGTGACCCAGATCGCGCGCTTGCCGTTGTAGCGCGCGGTGTACTCCAGCGATTCGTAGTCCCAATCGACCTTGGCGACATCGCCGACCGTGATCAGCCGGCCCGGGCTGCCGCCGATGACGGTGTTGCGCACTTCATCGAGCGAGCGATAGCTGCCGCTGGTCTGCAGGTTGAAGCGCCGCCCGGCCACTTCGACTGGGCCACCGGGCAGGTTGGTGTTTTCGCCGGAGACGGCAGAGAGCACATCGGCCGCGCGCAGCTTCAGTTCGGCGAGGCGGCGGAAGTCGAGCGCCACTCTCAGCTCGCGTTCGGGATAAGCCCAGGTCTTCGCTTCGCGCACTGCGGCGACGGTTTCCAGCCGGTCTTCGAGCGCTTCGGCGAGATCGGCCAGGCGGCCGTAGCTCGCGGTATCCGAGACCAGCGCGATCTGCACGATGTTGACCAGACCGGGGTTGATCTTCTTGACTTCCAGCCGCGTCACGCCGGCTGGCAGCTTCGGTCGCAGGCTGGCGATTTCGCGCGTCACTTCGTCGTACTTCTTGGCAACATCGACGTCGCTCTGGAACTCGACCTGAACCACCGACAGTGAATCATCGGCGCTGGCGAACAGATGCTTGACGTCGTCGATCTCGTTCAGCGCGTCTTCGATCGGCTCGGTGACCTGGCGCTCCATTTCCAGCGGATCGGCGCCGGGATAGATGGCGACCACCGAGAACGCCGAGATCGGAAAGTACGGATCTTCAGTGCGCGGAATGCTGCGCAGGCTGCTGATGCCGAGCGCGGCCAGCAGGCCGAACATCACCAGGGTGAACGGGAAGTTCTTGACCGAGAACTCGGACAGGCTCATGGCGCAGCGATCTCATCCGCAACGACGCGCACGGTCTCGCCGTCACGCAGATAGGCCGCGCCTTCGGTGATCACCTGAGTGCCAGCCGGCAGGGCTTCGTCGAGCGCGACATCAGCACCGCTGACGAAAGCGACGCTGCGCTCGGCAGCTTTCACGGTCGAC
>NZ_JAHFRY010000001.1:3484-13192 GCF_023266035.1 Nevskia sp. | reverse complement strand
CGGTGGACGGCGTCTACCGGGTGCCGTACTCGGCCTGCAAGGGCGCGGTCGCAGCACTGACCACGTCACTCGCGGCGGAAGCCGTGGATCTAGGGATCCGGGTGAACTGCGTGGCGCTCGGCGGCACTACCGCGCCCGAGCGCAAGACGCCACGGCTGGCGCGCGCGCTCACGGCGCAGGAAGTGGAGTGGGAGCGGCAGTTCATGAAGCTCATCGAGGGCGAAGACCTGATGGGCAGATTTTCGAGTGCTGAGGAGCAGGCGGCCGTCGTGGCCTTCCTCGCCTCGGACGACGCCTCGCACCTCACGGGCGAGATCATCAACACCGGCCGTCGCGGCCGCCGGTTGTCAGACTTTCTGGAGGTACTGCCGTGAATGCACCGATCCAATGGCCCAAGGCGGTCAATGAGATACCCAAGGCCATCTTCACTGATGCCGCTCTGTATGAGCGCGAGATCGAAACCATCTTCCATGGCGCGCAGTGGCACGCGCTGGCGCATCGGGCGGAGATTGCGAATCCGGGCGATTTCAAGACCATGCTGCTCGGCCGCATGCCGGTGATCGTGGCCAACGGCGAGGACGGCAAGATTCGCGTCTTCTTCAACAGTTGCACGCATCGCGGCAACCAGGTGGAAATGGCGAGCTGTGGCAACCGCAAGGCTTTTGAGTGTCCATATCACCGCTGGATGTTCCGTACCAACGGCGAACTGGCGATCTGCCCGGGTAGCGAAGAGTTCTCGCCGGGTTTCGACAAGAAGGACTATGGTCTTCGCGAGCTGCGCACGGCCGAGTTCTGTGGCCTGATTTTCGCGACCGCGAGCGCCGACACCCCGGCCCTTGAGTCTTGGCTAGGCGCGGTGGCCGGTACGTTGGCCGGCGCGCTCGGCGGCGACGGCCGACTCAAGCTGCTGGGTTACCAGAAGGTGCGCTACGCCTCGAACTGGAAAGCGTATTCGGATAATGATGGCTATCACGCGCCGCTGCTGCACGTGGGCTTTCGTCTGCTTGGCTGGCAGGGTGGGCAGGGCTCGCAGAAACCGACACCTAACGGACATCTGGCCTTCGAGTCGCAACTCAAGCCCGTCGTCAATCGCGACTTCCTCAAGGACCCGAGCCTGATCGATCTTAAGGCGACCGACCCGGAGAGTGGTTCGCTCATCGCGCAACTGTTTCCGCATACCGTCATCACCAAGCATATGGACGTCATCAACGTGCGCTTCGCGACGCCGATCAGCGTGGATTGCACCGAAGTCCACTATGCCTATTTCTCGCATGCCGACGACAGCGAGGAACTGGTACGACACCGCATCCGCCAGTCCTCCAACCTGCTGGGGCCCTGTGGCATGGTCAGCATGGAGGATGCCTCGATCTTCAACCGTATCCATATCGGGAGTTTCACGCCGGGCAACGCGAAGTTCCAGAAAGGGGTCAAGCGCACTGATGAAGTCTGGTTCGATGTCAAGCAGAACGACGAGTCCGGCAACCTGCCGAAGTGGAACTACTACTGCCAGTTAATGGGCTTCCAGCGCAGCGAGGTGGCTTGACATGCTCGGAATCGACGAAGCATCGCTGGCGTTGCTCGACAACTTGCAGCGCCGCTATATCGAGGCCTTGGATCGGCGCGACATGGAGGCCTGGCTGGACTGCTTTTCGCAGGACGCGGATGCCTCGTACTTCTGCATCGCCGCCGAAAACGTCGAGCGAGGCCTGGAAATCGCGTTGATGTACGACGACTGCCGCGCGCGCCTGACCGACCGGGTGACATTCATCAGCAAGGTCTGGACCGGCACCTTCCAGCCTTATCGCATGCGGCATTTCGTCCAGAGGATCGGCACGCCGATTCTTGATCACGGAAAACTGAGCGTGGTCTCCAACTTCAGCATCGCGACCACTCCCGAAGGTGGCAGTTCCAGCCTGCTGGCCGTAGGGCAGTATGAGGATAGTGTGGTGCTCGACCGTGGCGAGCTGCGTTTCCTGCGCAAGCGGGCCGTGTACGACACCACGGTGCTGCCGCGGTACATCGTCTACCCGTTCTGAAACCCAGGCCCGAATCGAAATGAGCGAATCCACTTACCGGCCGCTGGTCGGTACCGTTATCGGCGATCCCTGCGGGATCGGTCCCGAGGTCGTGGCCAAGGCCTGGTGCAGCGGCGGCGTTCACCAATGCTCGCGTCCGGTGCTTATCGGTAGTCGTATCGCGATGGAGCAGGCGGTGCGCAGTGCCGGATTGTCAGCCCAGGTACGGGTGGTCACTTCGGTTGCCGAGCTGAGCGACTCCCCGGAAGTGATCGAGATCGTGGATTCGGGGGCCCTCGATGCGAGCGATATTATCCTTGGGCGCGACAACGCAGCATGCGGGCGTGCCAGCGGGGTGTGGCTTGATGAAGCTGACCGTCTCGCGCGCGAGGGTGTGCTCGCGGCCACGGTGATGGGGCCGATCAGCACCGGCGCAATGAAGATGGCCGGCGTTCTGGACAAGGTGGTCAAGGTCACGCCCGGCGAAAGCTATCTGTTTCTGGTCAGCGGCCCCTTGCGCGTGTCCCATGTCACCGACCACATGTCGCTTCGGCAGGTCTGCGAACTGCTTAGCGAGGAGCTGGTCGCCCAGTCTCTCGTCACGCTCGACGAGCGGCTGCGCGCCTGGGGGATCAAGGCGCCTCGGATCGGCGTGGCGGGGCTGAATCCCCACGCGATGGGCGAGGAGGAAGAGCGCGCCATCGCGCCCGGCGTCCGTCGCGCGGTCGCAATGGGCGTTGATGCAGAAGGGCCGGTCAGTCCCGATGCGATCTTCCGCCAGTGCATCGAGGGCCGCTACGACGCGGTCCTCGCGATGTACCACGACCAGGGTCATATCGCGATCAAGACCTGGGGGTTTTCCGGCAATTCCGCGGTCATCATCGGACCTCCCTATGTGCACCTGTCGGTGGCGCATGGGACCGCCTACGACATCGTCGGCAAGGGTATCGCCGACCACCGCATGATGCTCAGCGCGATGCGTACCGCCGGCAGTCTCGCCGCCGGAACCGGTTTTCCGAAGGAACTCTGAGGCGCAACGACCATGCGGACGAACGATGCGCTCGCGACCTCCGTGCCACGTGCGGTGGACGCCCGTCTTTACCATGAGCCGGATGTCTTCGCCGAGGAGCAACGCCGCATCTTCCGCGGGCCGGTCTGGTCCTACGTAGCTCTGGAGGCCGAACTCGAGGGCCCCGGCGCATTCAAGTCCACCTTCGTCGGCGATACGCCGGTGGTCGTGACGCGCGATCAGGAGGGTGCGCTCCACGCCTGGGTCAATCGCTGTGCGCACAAGGGCGCGCTGGTCTGCCGCGCACCACGCGGGCGCGCCACCGACGGAAGCTTCGTATGCGTGTACCACCAGTGGGCCTACGACGCGCAGGGCAACCTGCGCGGCGTTCCGTTCCGGCGCGGCCTGAAGGGCGTGGGTGGCATGGCGCAGGACTTCGACCTCGCGCAGCACGGTCTGCGGAAGCTCAGGGTGGCGAATCTCTGCGGCATGCTGTTCCTGAGCTTCGATGAGAAAGCGCCGCCGCTCGAACAGTTTCTCGGCGAGGCGATGTGCTACTACATCCGCCGCGTGTTCAATCGCCCCATCCGCGTACTCGGCTACGCGCGGCAGAACATGCGTGGCAACTGGAAGCTGTATTCCGAGAATAGCCGCGACGGCTACCACGGCGGCCTGCTGCATCTGTTCTATCCCACCTTTGGCATCTACCGGCCTAGCCAGGAGAGTGCGGGCGAGGTGGACGAGGTCGGCTTCCACAGCGCCTTCACCGTGTCCAAGCCGAGCCAGACGGATGGTTACGAGAATTATCAGCGCGAAGCCAATCGCGAGATGTCGGGCGCCTCCGCAGGTGCCGAGATGCTGCGCGATCCCAGCGTGCTCACGTTCCGCCCCGAGTTCGACGACAACATCGCGCTGCTCATCCAGTCCTTGTTCCCCTCGGTGGTCTTGCAACAGATTCAGAACACCCTGGCCACGCGCCAGATCGTGACGCGCGGCGTGGCCGAGACCGAACTGGTCTGGACTTACTTCGGCTATGCCGACGACGACGAGGCCATGACCCGGCATCGCATCCGCAACATCAACCTCGTCGGCCCTGCGGGCTACATCTCGATGGAGGACGGCGAGGCCGTGGAGTTGTGCCAGCAGGGAACGGCCGGCGCCGACGGCTGGAGTTCCTTCGTGGAGATGGGCGGCACCGATGTGGTTCCGAAGGTCGCGCCGATCGGTCTGGACGAGAATGCGGTGCGAGGGTTCTGGACGGGTTACTTCGCGTTGATGAAGGGCGCGGCCGAGGTGCTGCCATGAGTCTTCCCGCAGCGGCCATGAATGTGGAGCGCCAACTGCTGCTGAGCGAGATCGCCGAGTTCAACGCCGCCTACGCGCACTGCATCGACGACGACCAGCTTGAGCAGTGGCCGGAGTTCTTTGCCGAGGATTGCGAGTACCAGATCATCCCGCGCGAGAACGTCGATCTGGGTCTGCCCGCCGCGATCGTGTTCTGCGACAACCGCGGCATGCTCATCGACCGCGTGGTGGCGCTGCGCAAGGCCAACATCTATCCGGCGCACTACAGCCGCCACGTGCTCGGCGCGCCGGTATTGCTCGACGCGGATGGCCGGGGCCTCCACTCGCAGACCAGTTACGTCCTGATGCTAACGCGCATGGACGGTGAGACCCGCCTGTTCAGCGCTGGCAAGTACGTGGACGTCATGGTGCGCGAGAACGGCGTGCTTCGACTGAAGAACCGCAGCGTCGTGTTCGACACGCATCGTATCGACACCTTGCTGGTCACGCCCATCTGATCTCGAATCGAGTACATCTAAATGAAATTCAGCAAGAAAGAAGCAAAGCAGTGGGCGCTCGCCACCGTGCGCGATTTCTACATGTGCCCGCTGACGCCCACCACTGCCGACGGCCGTTTCGACGAGGCCGGCATCCGGGACAACATCGAGGCCTATGTGGACATGGGCCTCAGTGGTCTGGTGGTCGGCGGCTTCATCTCGGAATGCTGGAATGTGAAACTGTCGGATTGGGTGCGTTATCACCAGGTCGTAGCCGAAGCGGTGAAGGGGCGGATGGACCTGTGGACCATCATTCTCGATCCGAGCGTGCACCAGGCGCTGGAGAAGATGGAGCTGGTCGAGAAGATGGGCTACAACGGCGCCGAGGTCATCAACCCGGTCGTGCAGCTGCGTACCGACGACGAGATCTTCGACTACTTCGACTACATGGCGGCGCGTTCCAACCTCGCCATCTGCCTGTACCGCACGCCGGTGTCCGGCAAGGTGATGGGCCTGGATCTGTTGGCGCGACTGGCCGAGATCGACACGGTGATCGGCGCCAAGCAGGGGAGTCTCAACCGTGCCGAGACGCTCAAGCTGCGCCGCTCGCTGCGGCCTGACTTCAACGTGATGGAGCCAATGGAGGCTTACTACTGCGACGACCTGCGCCGGGGCGGACAGGTGATCTGGGGCGAGCTGTCCTACATCCTGTACGGCAAGAAGCGTCACCTGATGCAGGAGTACATGGCGCTGT
Source organism: Nevskia sp. (assembly GCF_023266035.1). Classification (GTDB taxonomy): domain Bacteria; phylum Pseudomonadota; class Gammaproteobacteria; order Nevskiales; family Nevskiaceae; genus Nevskia. Next base: position 7,633 of record NZ_JAHFRY010000001.1, on the reverse strand, counting down.
GCAAAGCCCAGAAATGGGAAGAGGCGCGTGCCAAGTCCGAGGCGCTGAACGGTGTGCGCCAATACTACGAGGACATCTTCATCTGGGAGGTTGCGCGCACCGGCACCTATGCCTCGGCGCTGGCCTCGCTCAAGGTCTGGTATGGCGCGATCGGTCTCAAGACCGGCCCGGTGCTCGCACCCGTACGCGATCTAACGCCGGACAAGGCCGAGCAGGTCGTCGCCAAGCTCAAGCAACTGGGCGTTGTCTAAGTGCCGGGGCGACAGGCGATGAGAGCTCCCGAATGAGAATCTGTATTCTCGGTGCCGGCGGGCTCGGCTCGGTGATCGGCGGCTACCTAGCTCGCACGGGTGTGGACGTGACACTGATCGCACGGCCTGCGCACGTCGATGCAATCCGCCGCAACGGCCTGCGCATCACCGGCCGCGTCGGCGAATGCAGTATCCGCGAGAACCTCACCGCGGTGACCTCGGCAGACGATGCGGAAGGACACTTCGACTACCTGATTCTGCTGGTCAAGACCAAGGACACCGAGCGTGCGCTCGAGAGCGCTACAGGCCTGCGCCCACGGGTGGACACGATGCTGTCACTGCAGAACGACCCGCTGCGCGCCGACAAACTGCGTCGCTGGATCGAACCCTGGAAAGTAATCGGCGCGGTGACCATCGAGGGCGGCACGCTGGTCGAACCAGGGCATGCCGACAACCACGTCACCGCGACGACCACCGCCTACTTCGGCGAACTCGACGGCACCGAGTCGCTCCGCGTGCAGAGGCTGACCGAGGCGTTCACGAGAGCAGGCCTCAAGTCCGCAGCCGTCACCAACATCGTGCAGGTGACCTGGGAGAAGCTGACGCAGATCGCCAGCGCCTCGGGCTGGTCGGTTTCCACTCTGCCCGCGATCCCTGCGCTGTATTTCGTGGACGGCATCAAGATTCGCGAAGGTGCCGAACACTATGTGCAGCTCACCAAGGAACTGCTTTCGGTCTACAAGGCGTTGGGCTATCAGCCGCAGAATTTCTTCTCGCCGTTCTCGCGTCTCAAGGAGATCGACTCGCTATCGTTCGATGAGGCGGTGCAGTCCTCCATTGGTGTCGGCACCTACATGGAGGCCAACAATATGCGCTCGCGTACTTCGATGCACGACGACCTGCTGCGCGGGCGCAAGACCGAGGCCGAGGAGATCTTCCGGCCATTCATCGACAAGGCCGCCGAACTGGGCTTGTCGATTCCCACCGTCACCGCAGTGCATCGCGTGATGGCGGTGCTCAACCATTATCTCAAGGACTAGCCCGTGCACCGCATCGCCTTGATCGAAGGTGACGGAATCGGCCGCGAGGTGGTCCCGGCGGGCATCCGCGTGATCGAAGCGGCAGCGCGACACTTAGGCTTCCGCTGCGAGTTCGTTCACTTCGACTGGAGCTGCGAGCGCTATGCCGCCACCGGCCGCATGATGCCGGAGGACGGACTTCGCCAGTTGCGGGACTTCGATGCGATCTACCTCGGCGCGGTCGGCTATCCCGGCGTGCCGGACCACGTCTCGCTCTGGGGCCTACTGCTGCCGATCCGCCGCGAGTTCGATCTGTACGCGAACCTGCGGCCGGTGCGCCTGTTCGAGGGCGTGCCTTGCCCGCTGGTGGGGCGCAAGCCCGGCGAGATCGACTTTGTGGTCGTGCGCGAAAACACCGAGGGTGAGTATTCCGATATCGGCGGTCGCCAGTACGCGGGCACCGAGCGCGAGTTCGTCGTGCAGCAGGCGGTACATTCACGCGTCGGCGTGGACCGTATCCTGCGACATGCTTTCGAGACCGCGCGCAAGCGCGCGAGGCGCAAGGTCACGCTTGCGACCAAGTCCAACGGCATTCTCCACGCCATGCCGTACTGGGACGAGCGTTACACCGCGATGGCCTCCGAGTATCCGGACGTAGAAGCCGACAAGTACCATGTCGACATCCTCGCCGCGCAATTCGTGCAGTACCCGGATCGTTTCAGCGTGGTCGTGGGCAGCAATCTCTTCGGCGACATCCTGTCTGACCTCGGCCCGGCCGTGGCCGGCGGCATCGGCATTGCGGCTTCCGCCAATCTTGACCCGCAACGACGGTTCCCTTCGATGTTCGAGCCGGTGCACGGCTCTGCGCCGGATATCGCAGGGCAGGGGATTGCCAACCCTGTCGCTGCGATCTGGTCGGCCTCGCTGATGCTGGAGCATCTGGGCGAGATGCAGGCCGCCGCGCAGATCATGGCGGCCATCGAATCTTCGCTGCGTAGCCCACTGACCCGCACGCGGGATGTGGGCGGCAGCGCGACGACGGATTTAGCGACCCGCGCCGTTCTCGAATGTTTGGAGGCGAGACGGTGAGTCTTGCACTGAAGGACCGTGGTCTGCTGCGTCAGCAGGCCTTGATCGGCGGCCAGTGGTGCGGTGCCGATGCAAGCGGCACGCTCACGATCCGCAACCCGGCCAACGCTCAGGTGGTGGGCACGGTGCCGGTGATGGGCGTTGCGGAAACACGGCGCGCAATTGCCGCCGCGGAAAAAGCGCAGGGGGCCTGGAAGGCACGCAGCGCGAAGGAACGTTCCCTGATTCTGCGCCGCTGGTTCGATCTGATCGTGTCGAACCAGGAGGACCTCGCCGCCATCCTCACCAGCGAGCAGGGCAAGCCCCTGACCGAAGCGCGCGGCGAGATTCTCTACGCCGCGTCCTACGTCGAATGGTTCGCCGAGGAAGCCAAGCGCGTCTACGGCGACGTGATTCCTTCTCACCAGCCCGGCCAGCGCATCGTGGTGCTGCGTCAGCCCATCGGCGTCTGCGCCGCGATCACGCCCTGGAATTTCCCGGCCGCGATGATCACACGCAAGGCGGCGCCGGCGCTTGCCGTGGGCTGCACGATGGTGTTCAAGCCAGCCAGCCAGACGCCGTTTACCGCGCTCGCGCTGGCCGAACTCGCCTTGCGCGCGGGTGTGCCGGAGGGAGTGTTCAACGTGGTAACCGGCAGCGCGCGCGACATCGGCGGCGAGATGACCTCCAATCCCGTCGTACGCGCGCTCAGTTTCACCGGCTCGACGGAAGTCGGCCGCGAGCTGATGCGCCAGAGCGCGGACACGGTCAAGAAGCTCTCTCTGGAGCTGGGCGGCAACGCGCCCTTCATCGTCTTTGACGACGCCGATCTCGACGCCGCGGTGCTCGGCTGCATCGCTTCCAAATTCCGCAACGCTGGCCAGACCTGCGTGTGTGCAAATCGCATCTACGTGCAGGACGGCGTGTACGAGGCGTTCAGCGCCAAGATGGTGGCGGCAGTTGCGAAGCTGCGCACAGGCGATGGATTCGACAGCGTGGACATCGGTCCGATGATCGACGGGCCGGCCGTGGAGAAGGTGCAGACGCACATCGCCGACGCCCTCGCGCATGGCGCACAGCTTCTCTGCGGCGGTAAGCCACACGCGCTCGGCGGAAATTTCTTCGAGCCAACCGTGCTGTCGAACGCCACCGCGGAAATGCTCCTGGCCGTGGAGGAAACCTTCGGACCGGTAGCGCCGTTATTCCGCTTCCGCACAGAGGACGAGGCGCTCGCACTGGCAAACGCCACCGAGTTCGGACTCGCGGCCTATTTCTACGGTCGCGATATGGGACGTGTCTGGCGCGTGGCCGAGGGCCTTGAGTGCGGGATCGTAGGCGTCAACACCGGAATCATTTCGGCAGAGCAGGCGCCGTTCGGCGGCGTCAAGCAATCCGGCATCGGCCGCGAGGGTTCGCGCTACGGCCTCGATGAATACGTGGAAATCAAGTACGTCTGCCTCGGCGGCTTGCTGCCCGAGGTCGGTAGATGAACCCGGGCGCGGCGCCGAGCGTTTCGCGCCGGATCAGAAATAAAACGTCTTAAAGGAGCTAGAGAATGGAAACCGCAACGCTGTTTGATTTCAGGACCGGCCGTCAGAGCCGCCGCATCTATTCCGAGGAACAGATCTACCAGCTCGAACTGGAGCGCATCTTCGGTCGCTGCTGGCTGTTCCTTGCGCACGATTCGCAGATCGCCAATCCGGGTGACTACCTCCGCACCTTCATGGGCGAGGACGAGGTACTGGTGGTCCGGCAGAAGGATCGATCGGTGCGCGCCTTCCTCAACACCTGCACCCATCGCGGCAATCGCC
>NZ_JAHFRY010000001.1:0-3474 GCF_023266035.1 Nevskia sp. | reverse complement strand
ACCTGCAACTATCACGGTTGGTCGTTCACCGCCGATGGTGCGCTCGCGGCCGTGCCGCTGGAAAAAGAGGCCTACTTCGGCGAGATCGATCGTTCGAAGCACGGCTTGGTGCCGGTGGCGCAGGTGCAGAGCTACAAGGGCCTGATCTTTGGCAACTTCGATCCCGATGCGCCATCGCTTGTCGACTACCTCGGCGATGTGAAGTGGTATCTCGATGTATGGCTGGATGCCATGCCGGGTGGCACCTCGCTGGTTGGTGAGACGCAGAAGATCGATTTCCCCACCAACTGGAAATTTCCGGTGGAGAACGTTTGTGGGGACGGCTATCACCTGGGCTGGGCCCATCATGCGGCCATGCAAGCGGTGCAAACCATGGATTTGGCCGGCCTCCGCGCAGGCAATGCCGATGCTTCGGGCTTGGATATGGGCATGTCGGTGGCCGGGCTCAACGGACACATGGTGCTCGCCGCGCTCGACGGTCAGTCGGGGTATGCGTTCTACCCAAACCCAAAACCCTTCGTCGATTACCTCGAAGCAAACCGCTCAAAGGTGGTGGAGCGGCTGGGCGCGGTTCGCGCGCAAAAACTATGGGGATCGCAGCTCAACATCACCATATTTCCCAACCTGCAACTCTTGCCGGGTTTGAACTGGTTTCGGGTTTATCACCCCAAGGGTCCGGGCAAGGTGGAGCAGTGGACCTGGGCGATGACCGAAAACGACATGCCCAACGACATCAAGGGCATGATCCTGGACAACCAGTGTCTGACCTTCGGGCCCGCAGGTCTGTTTGATAACGATGATGGCGACAATCTCGCAGCCTGCACGGAGCAATCGCGTGGATGGCGCACGGCGCAGATGGATCTCTACACGCACATGGCCTTGGGGCACTCGGCGCGACGCGAGGGATTCCCGGGCGACATTGCTACCGGCCTGGTCAGTGAGCACAACCAGCGCTACTTCTATCGTCGTTGGCAGGAGCTCACCGGAGCTGCATCGTGGAAAGACGTGCCCAGCTATAACCTCAATCGTCTGGCTTCGGAGGGCTGAACATGGGCATTCAAGAAAACCATGAGCTGCAACATCTGCTCGACCTGCGCGCGCTCGAAGATGCCCTGTACCGTGAAGCACGACTGCTAGACGAGGAACGATTCACGGACTGGCTTGATCAGACCGCAGAAGACATCATCTATCGCATGGCGCTGACGAGCCGGCGCTTCCGTAAAGATCGCGCGCCGCCGCTGGTGCTTGGCAGCGGCTATATCTTCAATGACACCCGCGATCGGCTCGCGCTGCGCATCAAGCGCCTGCAGTCCGGCTATGTATGGGCGGAGGATCCGCCCAATTTCGTGCGTCGGGTGGTGAGCAATGTCGAGATCGTGCCGACATCGGTGGCCGCCGAGATGCAGGTGTACTCCGTCATCTCGATTCATCGCAGCCGCATCGATAGCCAGGCCCGTTCCCTGATCGCCGGGCGCGAAGATTGCTGGCGCAAGGTCGAACACCGATGGCTGCTGGCACGTCGCGAGATCAGGCTCGACCACAGCACGGTGCCGGACACCAATCTGAACGTGTTCTTCTGACCAGGGTTCGCAGGTTGGCAGTGGCGAAATCCGCTTCTCGTCAGCCTCCTGCCCCACGTGCGCCAAAGCACTACACGCAGTGAAAATCCGCGAAATCTATGCAATTGGTCAGACTGTGCGCCTCTGGGGATCGAAGCTGAGCGGCACCGGACTAGCATTTTTCCGTCATGGCCCAGCAAGCGCCGATGACGGGGCGGCGACGAGAGCTATTGTTCGGGCTTCAAGGCGAAAATCCTTAGTCTTACCGCCTCAATAAAATCAAGCCACCATGTGACGTTCTTCAAGCAAGAGTAGAACTGCGATGAAGGCAAGCTAGCGGTTTGATGCGTATCTGGATTATCTGTCCGATGGATTGTGTCATGCGGACCGGGACGCAGGTCTTCGGGGTTAATGCACGGGGCTGATGCTGACGCCTCCTCGCACGAGGGTGGAACCGATGGCGGCAGGGCTGGATCTACTGAATGTCCGTGCTGTTCATCAATCCCTGCGCCACCTCGTCGCGAAGGCGGATTGGTCAGATGCAGAGTTGCTGTGCCGGGTTTGTGACTCCCGACCCTGCGCCATCAGTTCAGCGTGGCGCACACCGCAACATTGCCGGAATGTCCGTGCTGCGGGCTTCGAAAGATCAATTTACGCTTGCAGCACAGTAGGATTAGAGGCTGGAATAATGAAAGGGTTCTATATGCAGTCGTTCCGGCGCAATGCCCATGCGGCGCAGCAGGCGCGCGGTCGAATCGACGGCGTGCGGCGATCCAAAGATGTAAGCGCGAAATCCGCTGAGACAACCGAGGTCGTCGGCAATGATGTCGGTTAGCAGTCCGTGGCGTTCCCCCCGCCCGAGGATCCCGCCGCCGATGACCCGTTCATTGCGGCGTACGACCCTCAGCTTTTTGACAAGCGAGGCAAGATCGCCGGTTCCATACGCGTCCTCAGCCATCAGAAAGCCGGAATAGATGTGCATCGGATTTTTTGTCTCAGCGTCGACAGATGCACGCAGCAGCGCCATCATCGGGCCGAGGCCGGTACCGCTGGACACGTAAAGCGTCGGCTCCACGCCGTGGCATCGAAGATAGGTGGTACCTAGCGGACCACGGAGGCGCAGGGTATCTCCGACTTTCAGATTCTCAACTAGATACCGGGATGCACGCCCGTCCCGGTGAATCTGGATGTCGAAAATGAGCTCTGGATCACTTGGCAGACAGGCAGCCGAGTACATGCGGATAATGTTCGAAGACAGGGTCACTTCGAAGTGTTGACCTGGTGCGAACTGTACGGATTTCTGGGGGCGTAGGAAAATTCGTCGTACGCGCTCGGCCATCGGCACAATCGCGACGATCTGGGCGCGAATAATCTGGGGAGGCAGCACCAGAATGTCATTGCGATCAGGGAGTTCCAGCAGGCAGTCAGCATTGGGTGCTGTCTGGCAGGCGAGGACGATAGATTTATCGAGTGGATCGGCGCTCAGGCAGTTCTCGGATGAAACGCGGTCCGGGTAGGTCAGAACACAATGGCAAAGTCCGCAGCGTCCGTCTTCGCAACTGTAGGAAATGGGTTCCTTTTGGCGGCGAAGTGCCGCCAATAAGGTCTCTCCAGGCTCGATGTCGAGAACACGACTGTCTGGCAGCAAGGTCAGCAGCATTGGTAACCTATCCTCGGACGGAGAAAAGCTCGACCATAAGGTTCCGCAGCCACAGGTTGGCAGGATCCCGGTGCAGTCGTCGGTGCCAGTAAGCGTCAATGTTCACGGTCGGCAATCCGATGGGGTGGGTCAGGCTCACGAGGCCGAAGGGCTGTTCGAGCAGGTGCGCGAATGCCTCCGGCAACGTCGCAACTATATCGGTGGCCTGCAGGATATGACCAACGGCCATGAAGTGGGGAACCGTCAGCTTCACCT
>NZ_JAHFRY010000014.1 GCF_023266035.1 Nevskia sp. | reverse complement strand
GCGAGCCGCGAAGCCGCGCGGCACCCGGATCGGAAACGCGCGCAGCGCTTCGGCGGCGAGCGCCGGCTGCGCCGGATCGATGCCGAGGGCGGCCAGCAGATCGGCCGGCCGAGTGATCGCGTCGGCGAGCAACGTCTGCCACAGCGGGCGGGTCGCGTTCGGTATTGGGGAAAGGCCGTCATCCATCGGTGAATTGTCCGGGTTTGGTCAACGCGCGGCAGATTTGCGGGCTGCAGCTTTCTTTCTGACCACCGGCTTGCCCTTCAGTGCCGTTGCGGTTTCGCCTGCCGCCGGCGTCTTCGCCTTGTAGCCGCAGAGATCGACGATCGAGCACCGCCAGCATTCCGGCTGTCGCGCCTTGCAGACATAACGGCCGTGCAGGATCAGCCAGTGATGGGCGTTGAGCAGGAATTCCTTCGGCGTCACTTTTTCAAGCTTCGCAGCGACCTTGTCGGCGGTCTTTTCCGGTGCCAGGCCGGTGCGGTTGGCGATCCGGAAGATGTGGGTATCGACGGCGATCGTCGGCACGCCGAAGGCGACGTTCAGCACCACGCTCGCGGTCTTCGAGCCGACGCCGGGCAGCGCCTCAAGTGCGGCGCGATCGTTCGGCACCACACCGCCGTGGCGCGCCAGCAGCAGCTCGCACAGCTTGATGACGTTCTTCGCCTTGGTCTGATAGAGACCGATGGTCTTGATGTAGTCGCGCAGCTTCGTTTCCCCGAGCGCGAGGATCGCTTCCGGGGTATTGGCGATCGGCCACAGCTTCGCCGTCGCCTTGTTGACGCTGACATCGGTGGCCTGCGCCGACAGCACCACGGCCACCAGCAACTCGAAGTCATTGCCATAGACCAGGTCGCTGCGCGGACTCGGATTGACGGTGGCGAGGCGACGGTACAGCTCGATGCGGTTTTCCAGTTTCATGACCAATTCAGGGCCGGGTCTGCTGTCTGCGCAGTCGCGCGCGGGCGATCGCGGCACCGATGTCGATCTCCTTCGCCTGCGCCGCCAGCACTTCGCCGCGGCGCAGGCGGCGGGCTTCGTCGCGCTGCTCGCGCTCGCGCGCCAGACGAACCTTGCGACGCTCGTGCAGCTTGCGCCAGCGTTCGGCCATCGCGGCGGCCGGTGTCAGCGCGGCTGGCCGAACTTCCAGCGCGATGCAGTCGACCGGGCAGGGTGGCAGGCAGAGATCGCAGCCGGAGCAGTCCTCGTCGATCACGACATGGAGGAACTTCGGCGCGCCGAGAATCGCGTCGACCGGGCAGACCAGCACGCACTTGTAGCAGCCGATGCAGCGCGTCTCGTCGATCACCGCGATGGTCTGGATCAGCGCCTGATCCTTCGTCAGCGGCGCATCGTCCGGCCATACCGTTGGGTCCGGCGACAGCGGCGTTTGATCGAGCGCCGCAGCAAGCGCGGTGATCGTCGCCAGTCCGCCCGGCGGGCAGCGGTTCAGCGTGGTGCTGTTGTTGGCCAGTGCCTCTGCATAGGGCCGGCAGCCGTCGAAGCCGCAGCGCCGGCACTGCGTCTGCGGCAGTAGCGCGTCGAGGCGAGTGATCAGATCGGCGATTGCGACGCCGTTCATTTCAGGGATTCGAGATACATCCGGCGGGCCAGCGTCGCGGCGACGAGGGTCGCCACCAGCTCGATCAGCAGCAGCCGCAGCACTGGCCAGGACGGCAGCGCCAAGGCCAGCAGCGCATAGCCCAGCCCGGCGAGGAAAGCACCGCCGAAGCACAGCGCGCACAAGGCCAGCATCGCGGTCAGCCGGGTCGGGCGGCCGAAGCTGCCGGCGATCAGGAACAACCCGGCGCCGGCCAGCATCGCGCCGATGATCGGATTCCCGTGGTCCGTGCCCCAGGCACTCAGGCCGAGGGCGATCAGCACGGCACCGGTCGCGGTGCAGTACAGCTTCGCCGCGAACCGGAGGTCGAGCCGGAAGTTGCCCCGGAAGTCGAGATTCACTTCACCTTCATGCCGGGCTGGGCACCGTCATCCGGCGCCAGCAGGAACGGCCCGCCTTCATCACCGCTGGCCGCCAGCACCATGCCTTCGGACATGCCGAAGCGCATCTTGCGCGGCGCCAGATTGGCGACCATCACGGTCAGCCGGCCGACGAGTTTTTCTGGCGGGTAAGCGCTCTTGATGCCGGCAAACACCTGCCGCTTGCCGAGTGCGCCGAGGTCCAGCGTCAGCCGCAGCAGCTTGTCCGCACCTTCGACGCTTTCAGCGTTTTCGATGCGGGCAATGCGCAGGTCGATCTTGGCGAAGTCTTCGATGCTGGCGTGGGTGGTGTCGCCGGGCGTGCTCGTCGTCGGAGCAGTCACGGCAGCCGGTGCCGGTTTCGCGGGCTTGGCTTTCGGTACTTCGGCGGCAGTTGGTGCGAGGCTTTCGGTTGATGCGGCGATCATTGCCTTGATTGCGGCTGGATCGATGCGGGTGGCGAGTGGTTTGTAGGAATTGATTTTGTGATCAAGGAGCGGTGAGGCGACGTGCTCCCAACTCAACTCTGAATCTAAGGCCAAGAATTTTTCTACTTCACGGGAGAGTTCCGGAAGAATAGGCTTCAGATAGATCGTCAGTACCCGAAAAATGTTCAAACTAATCGAACAAACCTGATGAAGTTGCGCTGAAATTTTTTCAGGCTCCGGATACTCGGCATCAATATTCTTTGCTAGAACCCAAGGCGCGCGATCATGAATCCACTCATTCGCACTGTCAGCCAGACCCATAATTTGTGAGATCGCGGCAAGATAGTTTCGATCGTTGTACGCCTGGCGAATTGAGCTTGCTGCTTCTATGAAGTACAGGCGGTACCAATCCGCGAACTCGTCATCGAAGAATTCCGCCAAGCGGCCATCGAATCTTTTTTCGATGAATCCGGCGCAGCGACTGGCAATGTTCACGTACTTGCCCACGATGTCGCTGTTCACCCGCGCCACGAAATCATCGAGATTCAGATCGAGATCATCGACTCCGTCGGACAGCTTCGCTGCGAAGTAATAGCGCAGGTATTCCGGATTCAAGCCGGCATCGAGGAAGGTCCGCGCCTTGATGAAGGTCCCGCGCGACTTGCTCATCTTCGCGCCGTTGACGGTCAGATAGCCGTTGACCGATAGCCCGGTCGGCTGGCGGTGACCAGCACCTTTCAGCATCGCTGGCCAGAACAGGCCGTGGAAGTTGATGATGTCCTTGCCGATGAAATGCCACATCTCGGCGGTGGAATCCGGGCCGATGAACTCGGCGAGCTTGGCTTCGTCGTTGCCGAGCAGGGCGCTCAGGCTGGCGAAGTAGCCGATCGGCGCATCGAGCCAGACGTAGAAATACTTGCCCGGCGCGTCTGGAATCTCGAAGCCGAAGTACGGTGCGTCGCGGGAGATATCCCAGTCGCGCAGGCCGCCATCGAGCCATTCGCGCAGCTTGGCCTTGACGCTGGAATGGACGTTCGCGGCTTCCAGCCATTGCTGGACTTCGGCCTGCAGCTTCGACAGCGTGAAGAAGTAATGCTCGGATTCCTTCAACACCGGCGTGGCGCCGGAGACCACCGACTTCGGATTCTTCAGGTCGGTGGGCCCGTAGGTCGCGCCGCAGTTTTCGCAGTTGTCGCCGTACTGGTCGGCGGTGCCGCACTTCGGGCATTCGCCCTTGATGTAGCGATCCGGCAGGAACATTTCCTTGACCGGATCGTAGGCCTGCTCGATCGAGCGGCTGGCGATCAGGCCCTTGGCTTTCAGCTTCGAGTAGATCGATTCCGACAGCTTCCGGTTCTCGTCCGAATGCGTCGAATGGTAGTGATCGAAGGCCACGCCGAAGGCCGCGAAATCGGCCGCGTGGGATTCCTGCATGCCGGCGATGAACGTTTCCGGGGCGACGCCGGCCTTCTCGGCAGCCAGCATGATCGGCGTGCCGTGGGCGTCGTCGGCGCAGACATAGGTCACCTCATTGCCGCACATGCGCTGGAAGCGCACCCAGATGTCGGCCTGGATGTAGCCGACCATGTGGCCGAGGTGCAGCGGGCCATTGGCGTAGGGCAGGGCGTTGGTGACCAGAATCTTGCGTGGCGCCGGAGCGGACATGGCTGGAAAGGACTCGAAGCGGGCAGCGATTATCGCATGCGCCTCCGGCGCGCCGACTTTGATCTCGGCCATTTGGAAGCTGCCGCGCGGGGGTGCACTATCTGTCGGGGTTTCCACCAAGGGGGTGAGCGTCATGACCGTCAATCTGGGGCAGAAACTGGCAGCGGAACTGGTCGGCACTGCATGGCTGGTGCTTGGGGGCTGCGGCAGCGCAGTGTTGGCTGCAGGCGTGCCGAACGTGGGTATCGGCTACGCCGGCGTGTCGCTGGCTTTCGGCCTGACGGTGCTGACCATGGCCTACACCATTGGTCGTATCTCGGGCTGTCATCTGAACCCGGCGGTATCGATCGGCCTCTGGGCTGGCGGCCGCTTCCCGGCCGCCGAGCTGCTGCCCTACATCGCGGCGCAGGTGCTCGGTGCGGTGGCCGGTGCCGGCATCCTGCTGGTGATCGCGGGCGGGGTGTCCGGTTTCGATCTGGCCGGCGGCTTCGCTTCGAACGGTTACGGCGAGCACTCGCCGGGTGGCTACACGCTGGCGGCGAGCGCCGCCACCGAGTTCGTGCTGAGCTTCTTCTTCCTGCTGGTGATCCTGGGGGCGACCTCGGCCCGCGCGCCGGCTGGCTTCGCGCCGATCGCGATCGGCCTCTGCCTGACCCTGATCCATCTGATCAGCATCCCAGTCACCAACACTTCGGTGAACCCGGCACGCTCGACCGGCCCGGCGCTGTTCGTCGGCGGTTGGGCGATCGCCCAGCTCTGGCTGTTCTGGGTTGCGCCGATTGCCGGCGCGGTCGTCGCCGGCGGGTTTTCGCGCTGGCTCGACTCGTCTCACCCGCACAGCTAGGGCGCGAGCCTGATCGGAGCGGCTGAGCCGGAGGCTTGGGTTTCAGCCCCGCATCAGTCGCTCCAGCCCCGATTCCTCCGGCCAGACCGCCAGCTGCGCCAGCACCCGCAGCCGCTCCGGGTTGCCTTCGCGCTCCGCCATCGTCGCGACCTGTTCGCGGTAGGCGTTCAGGGTCAGGCTGGCGACGCCGGTGTCGTAGCGCAGCTTGCCGGCGACGAAGTCCTGCCAGCGCGCGCGTTCGTCTTCGTCGAGCGTGTCCGGGTAGTGACGCGCGCGGTAGCGGAACAGCAGTTCGTCGTAGCGTGAGTCGGCGAAGCTGCCGTGCAGGCGGGCGATGCTGTCCGGTCCGGCGTTGCGGACTCGCGCCAGGCGCGGCTTGTCGGCATCCGGCAGGAAGCCGCCGTACAGCGACAGCTCCGGATCGGCCCAATCGCGCGGCTCCTGGGTGAACACTTCGCGAACCTTGTCGCGCAGCGCGTCACCGGCGGCGAACAGCCGGGCCTGATTGGCGAGGCAGGCGGCGATATCGATGCCCCAGCGCTCGGCATCCGGGCCGCGCAACGTGGCGAGCGGCGACAGCATCGGCGACTTGTTGAGGTGCACGCCTTTCAGCGGCAGGCGAGTCAGGCCATCGGGCAGATCATCGTTCGACGCGAAGACTCTGTCGCGCAGATCGTCGGCATCGAGTTCCAGCAGTTCGTCGATGTCGCAGCTCAGATCAAAAGTCAGCACGCAGTTGCTGTTGGTCGGGTGCATCGCGATCGGTGCGATCACCGCCATGCAGCCGCGCATCGCCGGGATCTTCGATGACACGTGGACGACCGGCGCCATCTCGTGGACGTTGAGCAGGGTCGCGGCGAACTTCTTGTCGCGCAGCTTAAGCGCGTGTTCGAACAGCCGCGGCTGCGCGGTCTTCAGGCGCTTGGCAACGGCGATCGTGGCGTCGACATCGCTGAGCGCGTCATGGGCTTTCTCGTGAACCAGACCGTTGGCCTTGCTGAGCCGTTCCAGCTTGAAAGTGGTGGCGCCGTTGTCGCCGACCGGCCATTCCAGTCCTTGCGGCCGCAGCGCATGCCAGAGGCGGACGACATCGATCAGGTCCCAGCGCGAGTTGCCGCCGCGCCATTCCCGCAGGTAGACCTCGTGGAAGTTGCGATAGAGCAGATAGCGGGTGACTTCGTCATCGAAGCGGATCGAGTTGTAGCCGGCGGCGCAACTGCCGGGCACGCTGAACAGCTCGTCGATCTGGCGCGCGAACTCGTACTCGGGCAGCCCTTCATCGCGTGCCTGCTGCGGCGTGATGCCGGTGATCAGGCAGGCTTCGGGATGCGGCAGCACGTCAATTGCGGGTGCGCAGAAGATCACCAGCGGCTTGCCGATCGGTTCCAGGTTTTCATCGGTTCGCCGCGCGGCGAACTGCGAAGGGCGATCGCGAGCCGGGTCAGTGCCGAAGGTTTCGTAGTCGTGCCAGACGAAGCTGAAGCTCATAAGCGGATGCGGACGGGCGAGGGCGGCGGAATGCGAGACAATAGCGCAGCCTTTCCACCGTTCGTGAACCGCCCGTGCCCGCTACCCGCGAATCCTTGCTTGCTGCGCTCGATCGCTACATTCATCCACTGATTGGCCGCGGCCTGGTCAGTGCCGGATGCATTGCCGAATGCCTGGTCGACGTGGCGCCGGGCGACAGCCCGCAGGTTGCGATCGAACTCGGTTTCCCGGCAGCTGGCATCGCGGCCGGCATCGTCGATGACGTGAAAGCGTTGCTGCTGGCCGCCTGTGGGGTCGAAGTCCAGGTGCGCATCGGCTGTCGCGTATTGCCGCAGGCGGTGCAGAAAGGCCTGAACCCGCTGCCCGGCGTCGCCAATATTCTCGCGGTGGCTTCGGGCAAGGGCGGCGTCGGCAAGTCGACGGTGGCGGTCAATCTGGCGCTGGCGCTGCAGGCCGAGGGCGCGCGGGTCGGCATCGTCGATGCCGATGTCTACGGGCCTTCGCAGCCGCTGATGCTCGGTTCGCGCGAGCGGCCGAGCTCGCCGGACGGCAAGCGCATCAACCCGATCATTGCCCACGGCCTGCAGGCGATGTCGATCGGTTTCCTGCTCAAGGACGATGCCCAGCCGGCCGTCTGGCGCGGGCCGATGGCCACACAGGCGCTGACCCAGATGCTGACCGACACCGTCTGGGACGATCTTGACTACCTGATCGTCGACATGCCGCCGGGCACCGGCGATATCCAGCTGAGTCTTTCCCAGAAAGTCCCGGTGGCCGGCAGCGTCATCGTCACCACGCCGCAGGACATCGCCTTGCTCGATGCCCGCAAAGGCCTGGAGATGTTCCGCAAGGTCGGCATTCCGGTGCTCGGCGTGGTCGAGAACATGGCGACCCATGTCTGCACCCACTGTGGCCATGAAGAGGCGATCTTCGGTACCGGCGGCGGCGACAAGCTGGCGCGTGAAGCGGGCACCGAGCTGCTCGGCCAGATGCCGCTCGACATGCGCATTCGCTTGCAGGCCGACAGCGGCAATCCGACCGTCGCCGCCGATCCTCGCTCGGAGTTGAGCCTGCGCTACCGCGATATCGCCCGTCTCGCCGCCGCGCGTCTGGCCTATGGCGTGGCTGGCGAACTGGCCTTCCCGAACCTGTCGATCAGCGACGACTGATACGTGTTCGCTCCGCGATGCTGAACCGGTCTGTCAGCTGGGTCTGGATCGCGCTGGCGCTGGCTGCGTGGGGTGGCTGGAATGCCTGGACGCATCGCGAAGTCGAACAGCCGCCGGGCGTGCTGGTCGCTGAAGTCCCGGCGCAGACCGCGCTCTCAGGCGATGAGGCTGCACCGTTCGAGCATCGCGGTTACCGATTGACGCCGCTGGCCGGTTTCGCGCTCGAAGCCCGCGTGCTGACCACCGAAAGTTATCGCTTCGATCGGCTGGCCGGGCTGGTGCCGGTCGACGTCGGTCTCGGCTGGGGTGCGATGTCCGATAGCGCCGTGCTGGCGCAGATCGAGCTCAGCCAGAGCGGGCGCTTCATGTATTGGCACGTCGCCCAGTTTCCGATTCCCGAGCGGCAGATCATCAATAGTGCGGCGAACATGCACCTGATCCCGGCGACACCGGTGATTGCGCGGCGGATTTCGGCTCTCAGGCGTGGTCAGCTGATCCGCTTGCGCGGGCGGCTCGTCGAAGCCGTGGCGCCGAACGGCATGCGCATCCGCAGCTCCTTGCGCCGTGACGATACCGGCGCCGGTGCCTGCGAAGTCATCTGGGTCGAAGACCTGGAAGTGCTTCACCGGCGATAATCACGTTCCGAAACCCCGCAGCCAGACCGAACCCGCCGCCGATGAGCATCAAGTCAGACAAGTGGATCAAGCGCATGGCCGCAAGCGACCGGATGATCGAGCCGTTCGAACCCGGCCAGATTCGGACCGCCAACGGCAACAAGATCGTCAGCTACGGCACCTCGAGCTATGGCTACGACGTGCGCTGCGCGGACGAATTCAAGATCTTCACCAACATCAATTCGACGATCGTTGATCCGAAGAACTTCGACGAGCGCAGCTTCATCGATCTGAAGTCCGACGTCTGCATCATCCCGCCGAACTCGTTCGCGCTGGCGCGCACCGTCGAGTACTTCCGCATCCCGCGTTCGACCCTGGTCATCTGCCTCGGCAAGAGCACCTATGCGCGCTGCGGGATCATTGTCAACGTCACCCCGCTCGAACCCGAATGGGAAGGCCACGTGACCTTGGAGTTCTCGAACACCACGACCCTGCCGGCGAAGATCTACGCCAACGAAGGCGTGGCGCAGATGCTGTTCTTCGAGAGCGATGAGATCTGCGAGACGTCTTATGGCGATCGGGGTGGCAAGTATCAGGGGCAGACCGGCGTGACCCTGCCGAAGACCTGAGTCTGCCGGCTGCCGCCACACCCCGATCGCTGCAGCCCGCCGCCTTGCCGTCGATCCCGATGCGATGAAGCCGCATCGGGTCCCTCGCCGGGTAGCGACGGTCTGCACCGTGGCGGCAAGTACCAGGGGCAGACGGGTGTGGCCCCGCCGAAGACTTGATCGCCGCTTTTTAAACTCGTCATACCGGCGAAAGCCGGTATCCAGGGCCAGGAAGAATGCGGACGAATGTCATGCCTCCGGTAGTGGGCCGCGGCGAAGTGCAGCCTGGAGGCGCTGAATGGAAAAACATTTCCACGTTTACATTCTGGCCAGCGAACGTAATGGCACGCTTTACGTCGGCGTCACGTCGAACCTCGTTCTGCGCATCTGGCAGCACCGCAATGATGAGGTAGCGGGATTCACCAAGCGCTATCAGGTGCATCGGCTGGTGTGGTTCGAGCCGCATCCTGATTCGATTTCGGCGATCACACGCGAAAAGCAGATCAAGGAATGGAAGCGGGCCTGGAAGCTGGAGTTGATTGAAAGCAGCAATCCGCAGTGGCGCGATCTTTACGAGGTGATCGCTTCTTAGCTGCCGAGGTCCTTTCCGACTCTGGATACCGGCTTTCGCCGGTATGACAAAGAAAATGGGGGGTAGGCGCCACTCAAGCCGCAACCAGCACCTTGAAGCCGCCAAAGAACATCCGCTTGCTGTCGAACGGATGGCTGCTGGGATCCATCATGCTGGCCATGCGCGGGTCGGCCATGAATGCGGCGTTGATCTTGTCGCGCGCTTCCCGTGATTCGAAGACGATCCACGAGAACACCACCACCTCGTCGTCCTTGAGCAGCACGCTTTGCGGGAACGAGGTGTGGACGCCGGCCTTGACGTCATCGGCGACGCATTCGCGGACTTCCAGCGCGCCGAGTTCGCGCAGGATCGCGGCTGCTTTTTCGGCCAGTTCGCGATAGGCGTCCAGCTTGGCTTTCGGAACTGGGATGACAAAACCGTCGACGTAATTCATGGCTGTTCCTCTCGAGGGGGCTGCTTGGGTTCGGGCAAGGTTTGAAGCGATTTTCTGCGCTTCTGTCTTTACGTCGAACGGCCGCCCACGAAATCGACAGCGATCCCGGAGTTTCTCGAAAGAAGTTCCTAAGCTTTTGCTTTTCCTTGAATTCTGGTTTCTGCCGTCTGGCCGGCCAGACGCCAGACGGCGCCGACCTTCCGGATCGCCCAGGCGCGATGCGCCGCGGGTGGACGCTTGAAGTCCTCGTCCAGTGTTTTCGGCGTGATGTCCTCGACATCGAGGCCGTGCGGCTTCAGGTCGTCGAGCTTGAAGCGTTTGCGATTGCACGAGAAGTACAGCACGCCGCCCGGCGCCAGCAGTTGCGCGGACAGGGTGATGATCTCGACATGGTCGCGCTGGATGTCCAGGGTGCCGTCCATCTTCTTCGAGTTCGAGAAGGTCGGCGGGTCGCAGAAGATCAGGTCGAATTGCGGCGGGCGGGACTTGTCGGCCTGTTCCTTGAGCCAGGCCAGGCAATCGGCGCGATAGAAGCGATGCGGGTTTTCCTTGGCGCTGCGCCGCTCGACATCGACCATGCGGATGCCGTTCAGACGCAGGTTTTCGCGCGCCCAGTCCAGATAGGTGTTGGACAGATCGACCGACACGCTTTCGATCGCGCCTCCCACCGCCGCTTGCGCAGTCGCCGAGCCGGTGTAGCAGAACAGGTTCAGGAAGCGCGCGCCCTGCGCTTCGGCGCGGATCCGCATCCGCATCGGCCGGTGATCGAGGAACAGGCCGGTGTCGAGGTAATCGGTGAAGTTCACCTGCAGGCGGCAGCCGTGTTCGTCGACGACATGCAGCGCGCCGCTTTCGCCCTGGCGGCCGTACTGCGAATCGCCCTTCTGCTGGCGCCGCACCTTGAGATGAATGTTCGAGATCGGCACTTCCAGCACCTGCTGGATCGCGTTCAGGCCTTCACGCAGGCGGCGCTCGGCGTGGACCGGATCGATGGTCTTTGGCGGCGCATATTCCTGCACGTGCACATGGAGCTGATCGGTCTGATACAGGTCGACGGCGAGCGCGTAGTCGGGCAGGTCAGCGTCGTACAGGCGGTAGTTGCTGACGCCGGTGCGCTTGGCCCATTTGCCGAGGTGCTTGAGGTTCTTGCGCAGGCGATTGGCGAAATCGCCGTCGACGATCTGCGCCGGCAGCGCGGCATCCGGATCGCGCGCGGCGATGTCGAAGGTCAGCAGCTTGCAGGGCAGGTCGCCGTTGTAGAACGCATACATCCGCTCGGCGCGCAGGCCGAGACGCGGGCCGAGGTCCGGCCGGCCGGTGAACACGCCGGCACGCCAGCCGTGGAAATGCTGCTTCAGCAGCGCGCCGAGCAGGCTGTACAGCTTGACCATCTCGGCCTCGCTGCCCATGCGCTCGCCGTACGGCGGATTGGTGACCACCAGGCCTGGCGTCGCCGTTGGCGGCCGCATCAGGGAGACATCGGCCTCGGTCAGCTTGATCTTCCAGGCCAGGCCGGCGCGTTCGATGTTGCCGCGCGCTGCTTTCAGCGCGGCCGGGTCGAGATCGGCGCCGTACAGGGTCGGAATGCGCTCGGCGCCAGTTTCCCGGCGCGCCTTCGCTTCATCCATCAACGCGCGCCAGTTATCGATCTCGCAGGTGCTGAGTGCCAGGAAACCGTGCCGCGTGCGCATCAGGCCGGGGGCGACATCGCCGGCCATCAGGGCCGCTTCGAGGAGCAGGGTGCCGGAGCCGCACATCGGATCGAACAGGCTGCCGCCACGGGCAAACACCGCGGGCCAGCCGCTGCGGATCAGGATCGCCGCAGCGAGGTTTTCCTTCAGCGGCGCGCCGCCGGTCGCCAGGCGATAGCCGCGCCGGTGCAGGCTTTCGCCGGACAGATCGAGGCTGACGGTGGCCTGCGCGCCATGCAGATGGACGTGGATCTGCACGTCGGGATCGTCGGCATCGACGTTCGGCCGGCGGCCGTGAACGTCGCGAAAGCGATCGGCGAGCGCGTCCTTGACCCTGAGCGCGGCGAAATGGGTATGAGTGACGGTGTTCGAGCGGCCGGCGACATCGATCGCGAAGCTGGAATCGACGTCGAACCAGGCGGTCCAGTCGATGCGCTTGGCGCCTTCATACAGCGCGTCGGCATCCGCGATCTCGAAAAAATCGAGCGGCAGCAGCACGCGACTGGCCAGTCTTGACCACAGACAGGCGCGATAGGCATCAGCCCAGGTGCCGCTGGCGGTGACACCGCCGCCGCGCTCGGCGACTTCGCTCAAACCCAGGGTTTTCAGCTCGTCGACCAGCAGCGGCTCGAGGCCACGTGCACAGGTGACGAACAGCGGGCCGGGCAAGGGGGCGGACGGCTGGCTGGTAGAGGAGAGGGTCGAGGTTTCGTCAGTCACGGCAGGGGGCAGGCGTCCGGCAGGGGCAGCGGACGGGGCCGCAGGATTTCATTGCAGTGCCATCGACTGGCACGATACTCGCAGCGGTTACACTGCCTGCCCGCATTTTACCGGTGATCGTCATCGACCATCCGATGCCCCATTTCGAACAACCCTCTGAAGCCGCTGCTGATCCGTTCTTGAAGCGCCGCCGAGTCCTGCTCGCGGGGCTGGGCGCGGTCGGAGGATTGCTGGCTGCCGGCTGCGCCAGCCCATCGCTGCAGCTGATTGGGGCGCCATTCAAGAAGCCTGGCAGTCTGTTCGGCAGCGATGGTTATGCGCTGACCAATGCGCAGATCGACGACATTCCCTACGCGAGCATGGGCGTGCGCATCGGCGGGAGTGCGCCGGTGATCATGATCCTGGCCAACATCAACGGCGCCAAGCTGCACTGGGCATCGGCCGATCGCGTGGTGCTGATCACCGAGCGTGGCCGGCTGGTCAAGACCATCGGCATGCCGCGCGATCTGCTCAGTACCCGCTGGACCGGCGCCGATTCGCTGTTGCCGGTGCTGCGTCGTGTGCCTGGCACTGAAGATTCGCGAGTCGGCCGCATCATCGATCTGCGCCCGAAAGATGACTTCAGCGTGCCGGTGGAATCGCGCTGCGAATGGCTCGGCGAGGAAACCCTGACCCTGGTCGGCCGCACCCGGCGCACCGTGATGCTGAGCGAGCACATCAAGGTCGGCAAATGGCGCTGGAAAGCCGAGAACCGCTACTGGTTCGATGTCGACAGCGGGCTGATGCTGAAATCCCGCCAGCAATACTGTCCGGAAGTGGCGGCGATCACGATGGAAGTGCTGAGACCGGCCATCGAGCCACCGCCCGACGCGGTCTGAAGCTGCGGTGATCGGCTGCAATCACTGTCAGCCCATCGGCAGACCCCCATAAAAAAAGCCGCTCCGAAGAGCGGCTTTCTTGTCGCTGTGACGCCCTTAGCGGGTCGTTGCAGTGGCCGTCGAAGTCGCCGTCGCCGTTGAGGTCGAAGTCGAGTTGGCACCATCGCTGGCACCCAGCACGTAGACGGCAATGCCGGTAGCGGCGCCAGCGCCGATGGCGATGATCGTGGCGACATTGCCATTGGCAAACGTCGAAGCCTTTTCAACGCTGCCCGCAGCACCAGCGGGAGCCGGGTCGGCAGCGGACACCATGGTGGAGGTGGCGGCGAGCAGGGCGAGGGTCAATCCGGTGACTACATGCTTCATTTTTGTAAGCTCCTGAGAGGTTCGGGCGACTCGGGACGCCCCAGCTGGAGGTGCATCGAGACTGCCGTCAGGATAGCTGTCAGGTTCGGCAACGTCCAGCGCTGAATGCCCTGCGGTAGCGACAACACGCCGCAGCCGATTATTCCGCAGTGGCGTAGCCGAGCCGTTATCCTTACGATCCGCCGGCGCTGCTGGCGATACTTCAATCTTCTTGAACGGATTCATGCCCATTGTGAGAACGCGGATCTACCCGACTGCCTCCGCCTTCGTGGCCGGCCTGCTGATCGCCTGCCTGCCGTGGGCCGCTGCGCAAGCTCAGTTGCCGTTCGATCCCTCGTCGATCGATCAGTTGACGCCTGAGCAGCGGCAGCGCGCCCTTGAGGCGCTAGGCACCAGCGGTGCCAGCAGCGGTGGCGCGGTGGCCTCGCCCGATGGCAGTTTCCGCGACAAGAAATTGTCGACTCAGACCGGGACGGGCGACAACCCCGACGTTCGCAACGACAATAATTCTGGCAGCAGCAACTATTCCAGCCGTAATGCCTACAGCAACGGCTCGAGTCAGCAGCGTCTGCCGGACTGCCGTCCTCTCGGCAACGGCCAACTGGCCGGTGCGGACCGCGGCAATAGTGGCCGCCCCAATACCAGTCGGTATCCGCAGGCATCAGGTACGCGACAGCCGTTTTCGAACGGCAGCAATCAACAGGACTGCGTGCCCGAGGCTGGCTATCGCGACGCCGACCGATTCCCGGATGGTCTGAAACTGCCGGTCGAGTACGGCGATAGTGAAGACCTGCCACTGCGCCCGTTCGGCCAGGATCTGTTCATCGCCGGTGCCACCACCTTCGCCCCGGCCACCGATATTCCGGTGCCGGCTGATTACGTCGTCGGCCCGGGCGATTCGGTACGCGTGCAACTGTTCGGTAGTGAGAACGGCAACTACAGCCTGCTGGTCGGCCGGGATGGTCAGATCAATTTTCCGAAGCTGGGCCCGATCGCGGTCGCCGGCCAGCGTTTCGAGAACGTCCGCCAGTTGCTTTCGGAACGGGTGAGCCGAGAACTGATCGGCGTGCAATCGAGCATTTCGCTCGGCGAACTGCGTTCGGTTCAGGTGTTCCTGCTTGGTGACGTACGCCAGCCCGGTTCCTACACGATCAGTTCGCTGGCGACGATCACCAATCTGCTGTTCGTCGGTGGCGGCATCACCGAAGTCGGTTCGCTGCGCAAGGTGCAGCTGAAGCGCAACGGCCGCCTGCTGCAGACGCTGGATTTGTATTCCCTGCTGCTGCGCGGTGATTCCACCGGTGATCTGCGCCTGCAGCCTGGCGACGTGGTGTTCGTGCCACCGGTTGGCGCGCGCGTCTCGGTGGCCGGCGCGGTCAAGCGGCCGGCGATCTACGAGCTTGATGGCGAACAGACGCTGGGTGCGATCGTGCAACTGGCCGGCGGTCTGCTGGCCACGGTCAACACCAGCACCGCGCAGATCGAGCGCTATGAAGGTAACCGCCGTTCGATTCGCCAGATCGAGCTGTCGAAGGCTGCCGATCTCGGTCTGCCGGTTCGCGATGGCGATTTCCTCAGAGTCGGCCCGGTGGCTGCGGCGATCGACGACAAGGTGCGGGTCATTGGCTATGTGAAGTATCCGGGCCCGTACCAGTGGAGCCGTGGCTACGATCTACGCAGCCTGCTCGGCGCCGCCCAGATCAAGTCCAGCGATGCGCGCTCCGAGGCCTATCTGCCGCTCGGTTTGATCGAGCGCACCAATTCGGCGACCGGTGTGCGCGGCTGGATCAGCTTCAATGTCAGCATCGCCGTCGATCCCGCCAGTGCGGCGATTCCGCTCGAGCGCGATGACCGCATCGTGATCCTTACCCGCGAAGACATTGCCTTTCTCGACTCGAAGGAAGTCCGTGCGGTGGCTAGCGGCAGTGCCAAGACGGCCAGCGATTGTGAAGCGTTGAAGCTGATTGCCGACGTCGCCAATTCCGAACGCGCTGCCCGGTTTCTGAAGGCCTATACGGCCGAGAACACCCGCGAGAACAAGCTGATGACTCGCGTTGATGTCGATCACGATCGTTGCCCGGACCTGTTTCGCGCCGCACCCCGGGCCTTGCAGTACCTGCTTGAAGAATCGACCGCGGTCTACGGTGAAGTGCGCCGTCCCGGTATCTATCCGATCGCTCGCGGCACGCCGCTGAACACGCTGATCGATGCCGCCGGTGGACTGAGCAACGAATCGGATGCCGCCAATGTCGAGTTCGTGTCCTATGACGCGGCGTTGAAGAACGGCAAGTCCAGCTACCAGACGCTGAATGTCGGCAATGCCGCGACTCTGGCGCTCTCGGTCAATCCCGGCGACCTGTTCAACTTCAAGCCGCTGTATCTCGGCCAGGAAGTGGGCACGGCGCGGGTGATGGGTGAGTTCCGCTTCCCGGGCTCCTACGGCATCCTGCGCGGCGAGCGCCTGAGCGAGTTGATGAAGCGCGCCGGTGGTGTGACCCAGAACGCTTATCCGTATGGCGCGGTGTTCACCCGCGTGGCGGCCCGTGACGCTGAACGCGAGTCCTACCGGCGTGCCGCCAGCGATCTGCAGGAAGCGATGGTCACCGCCGTCACCAGCGGTGCACTAGGCAAGGATGCGTCGAATTCCGCGCAGTTCCTCGGCACCGTGATCGCGCGGCTGCAGAACGCTGACGCGGTAGGTCGTGTGGTTATCGAAGCCGATCCGGCCATTCTCGAAGCGCGCCCGGAAATCGATCCCGTGATCGAACCGGGCGATCTGCTGGTAGTCCCGAAGCGGCCGATCTCGGTGACGGTGATCGGCCAGGTGTTGAACCCCGGCAGTCTGGCGTTCGCGCCGGGCGCGAAGCTCAAGGATTACATCGAGCGCGCCGGTGGTTACTCGCAAGCGTCCGACGATGGCCGCGTGTTCGTGATCCTGCCGAATGGCACCGCGAAGAAGTTCAGGAACAGCTTCTGGAACTACCAGACTCAGGACATCCCGCCTGGCAGCGTCATCGTCGTGCCGCGCGACGCTGCGCCGTTCAACCTGGTGGCGTTCTCGGAGCGGTTGTTCGGCCTGCTGTCGAATCTCGCGATCTCGGCCGCAGCACTGGCCACCATCAGCCGCAACTGATCGACTGCTCACCTGAAGCACCGTTCGCCATCCGGCCCTCGCTGTTCGTTTGACATGACTGCCCTGATGCCAGGTCCGCGGCGGCTAAGCGGTGTGGCGTTGGTGTTGACCACGGCCGCCGTCAGCCTGAGCCAGGCCCGGGCGGCTGGCTTCGTCGATCTCAATGACTTCGGCGGCGTCGGTTTGCTGCAGACGCCGAGCGCCCGCTTCATGGAGCAAGGCAGCTTCGGCGGTGGCATCTCGGTGGTGAAGCCGTACAACCAGATCCAGCTGTTCGCGCAGCCCTTGCCGTTTCTCGAAGCGGTGTTCCGCTATACCGATGTCACCGATCGTCCCTACGGCCCGGAATCGTTCAGCGGCGCGCAGTCATACAAGGACCGCAGCTTCGCGTTCAAGCTGCGGCTGCTCGAAGAAGGGCCGAACACGCCGGCACTGGCGATCGGCATCCAGGATTTCGGCGGTACCGGCGTCTTTGGTGGTGAATACCTCGTCGCCAGCCGGCGCTGGTACGACTTCGACTTCAGCCTCGGCCTCGGCTGGGGGCGTCTGGGTGAAGGCGGTGATCTGCGCAATCCGCTGAGCCAGTTGTCGAGCCGCTTCGATCGCGACCGCACCGGCACCGGTACGTCGACCAGCACGCCAGGCGGCAGTGGCGTTGGCCGCTTGTTCACTGGCCGCACCGTCGGCGTCTTCGGCGGCGTGCAATGGCAGACGCCGCTCAACGGCCTGAGCCTGAAAGCCGAGTACGACGGCAACGATTACAGCAACGAACGCGGCACCGGCTCGTCGATCCGGCAGAGCTTGCCGGTCAATTTCGGCGCTGATTACGCGATCACCGACAACTTCCGCGCCGGCATCGGCTACGAGCGTGGCGACCTCCTGACTTTTCGGGTCTCGATGCGCACCAATTTCGAGACCGGCAGTGGTCCGCCGAAGGTGCTCGATCCACCGCTGCCGAAGATCGCGGTACGTGATCCAGCGACGATCGGCGTCGAGGCACCGGTACCGCTGCCGAAGCCTGAATTCGACGCGCTGCTCGCCGAGGTCAAGAAAGCGCTGAAGGAACAGGATTTCACGCTATCGGCCTTTGATGTCGAGGTGGACCGGCGGCAGGTCTACATCTGGGTCGAACAGGGGCGCTATCGCAGTGCGCTGACCACCACCGGCCGCACCGTGCGCGCCACCAGCGCCGTGCTGCCGCCCTGGGTCGACAGGATCACCGTGATCGGCGTCGATGCCGGCGTCGAAAGCTGGCGGCTGGCCGTGCAACGCAGCGAGTTCGAGAAGATCGCCGAGTATCGCGGCAGCCCTGAAGAAGTGCGCTACAGCGCCGATCTCGATCCGGTGCAGCCCGATCACGCCGAAGCCGACGCCCAGGATCTGGTCAAGATGCCGGCGTTCAGCTGGGACATGGGACCGGGCGTGCGCCAGCAGATCGGTGGGCCGGACGGTTTCTATTTCGGCCAGATCCTGTGGCGGGTGTTCGGCGATGTGCGGGTCACCGAGAAGCTCAGCCTCAGCGGCACGGTGTCGCTGAACCTGCTGAACAACTTCGAGAACATCCGCCTCGAATCGAACAGCCAGCTACCGCGCGTGCGCAGCGACATCGTCGATTACCTGCAGCAGGGTCAGCAGGCAGTCACCAAGCTGGAAGCGAACTACATCACCTCGATCTCTTCGGGTGTCTACGCGCGCGCTTCCGCCGGCTTGTTCGAAGACATGTACGGCGGCGTCGCTGGCGAACTGCTGTGGCGGCCGCATTTCCAGCGCTGGGCGCTGGGCGTCAATGCCAACGTCGTGCAGCAGCGCGATTACGCGGTGCGCTTCAACTTCCGCGACTACCGCGTCGCCACCGGCCATGTGAACTTCTACTACGCATTCCCGTGGTACCGGCTGCGCACCAAGATCAGCTACGGCCGCTACCTGGCCAAGGACTACGGCACCACCGTCGAGATCGCTCGCGAGTTCAAGAGTGGCGCCACGCTCGGCGCGTTCGCAACCTTCACCAACGTGTCGGCGAGCAAGTTCGGCGAAGGCTCGTTCGACAAGGGCTTCTTCGTCAGCATGCCGCTGGATCTGTTCTTCCAGCGCTCGACGCGCGGCTACGGCAGCTTCCTGTTCCGTCCGCTGACCCGGGACGGCGGCCAGAAAGTCCGCGATGGCGTCGATCTCTACGGCGCCACCGACGCCGGCAACCCGGAGCGGATCGTCGGTGACTGGGCAGACGTGGTGCGCTAGGGCGATTCCCTGTCCTGCAGGACGGGGAAGATATTTCCCGTGGCGGCGCACACAATCCCTGGAATCGCCGGGACAAGGCGATCGCAAACCTTGATCCACCATTGCCAGGGAGCATTGCCGTGACTTTCCGATTCCTCGCTGTTGCCGCGCTCGCCATTGCTTCGGCCAGCGTCGGCGCCCAGCCGCCGCTGCAAGTGCCGGCGAATTTCCTTTACTTCAGCGACTGCGCCGAGCAGACCGTGCTGCTGAACTATCCGGCTTCGCGGTTTGCCGATCTGCTGCCGGCCGGGTTCACATTTCCTGGCAATGGACGGCGGGCTTCGGTGCACGTGTCCGGCTCGTCCTGCGCCGATGGCGGCGAGGGGCGGCCGACGGATGAGGTGATTTCCTTCGTCGAGGTGGTGCCGCCGCTGGCGCTGCAGGCGGACGGCATCCTGGCTTACGGCATCTTCCTGGGGGCGATCACCGAAAGCACGAAGACCGCCGCCAGTTTCGCGGCGCTCGGATTCGGCGATCTGGTCGAACTGGGCATGGTCGACGTCAGCGTGAAGTCCTTGCTCGGCACCCGCAGCGGCAAGACCCAGGCAGCCGGCCCGCGGACGCGTCTGAACACCAGCACGGTGGTCACCGGCCCGGTGCTGAAGTTCGCGGCGGCGTCGGCGCGCTTGTTCCGGGTGCAGAACGGCGCGGTGACCGCGGTGATCGAAGGTCACTACAGCGCACAGAGCGCCAAGATCGGCACCGGCACGGTGCTGCAAGCCAAGGGCGGCTTTCTGCCCATGCCGCTGCCGCTCGGCGTCGGCGTGGCCAGCCATGCCTACGGTTATGACCTGAGCATCGAGCCGGTCACGCTGCCTTAAATGGATGGTCGCGCGCGGCGGCCAACAAGCCGCTGCGCGCTCCCGGGCCGCGACGCAAAACCGTCGCGATCGCGTCTGGTCCGGAACTTGTAAATGTTCCCTCGTCCGCCGGATTCCGGCATGCGAAAGACGGGGCCAGACGATGAATTCAGCACTCTGGGTTGCCAAGACCGGGCTCGATGCCCAGGCCACGCGGATGAGCGTGGTGTCGAACAATCTCGCCAACGTCAACACCACCGGCTTCAAGCGCGGCCGTGCGGCGTTCGAGGATCTGCTCTATCAAACGGTGCGCCAGCCCGGCGGCCAGACCACGCAATCAACCCAGGCGCCGACGGGGTTGACGCTGGGCACCGGTGTCCGCGTGGTCGCCACCGACAAGCAGTTCACCCAGGGCAACCTGCAGCAGACCAACAACTCGCTGGATGTCGCGATCAATGGTCGCGGCTTCTTCCAGGTGTTGCAGCCCGACGGCAGCACTGCCTACAGCCGTGACGGCAGCTTCCAGCTGAACAGCCAGGGCGAACTGGTGACGGCGGCCGGCTACACGATCCAGCCGGGCATCACGGTGCCGCAGAACGCGCTGTCGGTGACCATCGGGACCGATGGCACCGTCTCCGCGCAGCTCCCCGGCCAGGCGGCTGGCCAGCAGATCGGTTCGCTGACGGTCGCCGATTTCGTCAATCCCGCCGGCCTGCAGGCGGTGGGCGGCAATCTCTACGTCGAAACCGCATCTTCAGGCGCGCCGCAGGTCGGCACGCCGGGCCTGAACGGCACCGGCTCGCTGCAGCAGGGTGCGCTGGAAGCCTCGAACGTCAATGTCGTCGAGGAGCTGGTCAACATGATCGAGACGCAGCGCGCCTACGAGATGAACTCGAAAGCGATCTCGACCACCGACCAGATGCTGCAGTACATCGGCCAGAATCTGTGACCGCTGTCCGCGCCCTCGTCGTCGCTTCGGCATTGCTGCTCGGCGCCTGCGGCTCGATGTCGCCGAGAGTCTCGCTTGGCGAAGAGCGTCCGCAGCCGGTGCCGATTCCTCTGCCGCAAGGCATGCCGAGCGAAGGTGCGATCTACAGCGATGGCCAGTCGATCGCCCTGTTCGAGGACGCCAAGGCGCGCAACGTCGGCGATCTGATCACCATCCTGCTGATCGAGAAGACCCAGGCGCAGAAGAGCGCCGAGACCAACACTTCCAAATCATCGAAGGTCGATCTCACCGACATCTCGGTGTTCGGCAAGCCGATCGGCGTCAACACCGGCATCGCCGGCACTCGCAGCGCCAATGGCAGCGGCGACTCCAAGCAGAGCAACAGCCTCGACGGCAGCATCACCGCGGTGGTCATCGGCCGTCTGCCGAACGGGCTGCTGCAGATTCGCGGCGAGAAGCAGGTCGAGCTGAATCAGGGTTCGGAAACCCTGTTCATCGATGGCGTCATCCGCCCGGTCGACATCCTCAGTAACAACACGGTTTCCTCGGATCGCGTCGGCAATGCCCGCGTCTCCTACAAGGGCCGCGGCGCGCTGGCCGATGCCAACTCCCAGGGCTGGCTGACGCGCTTCTTCAACTCCCCGTGGTTCCCGTTCTGACGGCCGACCGGCAAGCACTCCCATGTCCATGCGCACTGCGTTCCACCTCATCGCCTGCCTCTGTCTGCTGATGGCGATCGCCACCCTGAACGTGGCCCGCGCCGAGCGCGTGAAGGATCTGGCGACGGTCGCCGGCGTGCGCTCGAATCCGCTGATCGGCTACGGCCTGGTGGTCGGTCTCGATGGCACCGGCGATCAGACCTCGCAGGCACCGTTCACCGTGCAGAGCCTGAAAGCGATGCTCGCCCAGCTCGGCGTCACCGTGCCGCCGGGGGTCAATCCGCAGTTGAAGAATGTCGCCGCGGTGGCGATCAACGCCGAGCTGCCGCCGTTCGCCAAGCCCGGCCAGACGATCGACATCACGGTGTCGTCGATCGCCAACTCCGGCTCCCTGCGCGGTGGCACCTTGCTGATGGCGCCGCTGAAAGGCGCGGACGGACAGGTCTATGCCATCGCCCAGGGCAATGTCGTGGTCGGCGGCTTGGGCGTGTCGGCCAAGGATGGCTCGCGAGTGACCATCAATGTGCCGAGCGCCGGCCGCGTGCCGGGGGGGGCGACGGTCGAACGCGCCGTGCCGGCGACTTTCGGCGCCAGCCCGGAACTGCGGCTGGATCTGCGCACTTCCGATTTCACCACCGCGACTCGTCTGGCCACCGGCATCAACAGCGCGCTCGGCTCCGAACTGGCTCGGGCGATCGACCCGGTGACGGTGTCCGTGGTTGCGCCGGCCGATGCCAATGCCAGAGTCGCTTTTCTGTCGCAACTCGAAAACCTCGACATCACCCCCGGCGATGCGCCGGCGCGGGTGATCGTCAACTCGCGCACCGGCACCGTGGTGATCTCCAGCGCCGTGCGCGTGCTGCCGGCGGCGGTCTCGCATGGCTCCTTGAGCGTGACGATCAGCGAGAAGCCCGAAGTCAGCCAGCCGGAAGCGTTCTCGAAAGGCCAGACCGTGGTGGTGCCGCGCTCGCAGATCGAAGTCACTTCCAGCGGCCGCCCGGCCTTCGTGTTCGATGGCGGTGCCAATCTTGACGACATCGTTCGCGCGATCAATCAGGTCGGTGCCGCGCCTGGCGATCTGGTCGCGATCCTCGAAGCGCTGCGTGCCGCCGGTGCGCTGCGTGCCGAGCTGGTGATCATCTGATGAGCAGCGCGGCGCCCACGCAGGGCATCAACACGACGGACTTCGGCCAGTTCGCGAAGCTGCGTTCGGGCGCCAAGGATCGTGATCCGGAAACCATCAAGCAGGTCGCGCGGCAGTTCGAAGCGCTGTTTACCCAGATGCTGCTCAAGGCTTCGCACAGCGACGATACGGCGAGCAACGATCTGCTCGGCGGCTCCGGCAGCGACACCTACCGCGATATCTACGATCAGCAGATGGCCGCGCAATTGTCGTCCGGCAAGGGCCTGGGGCTCGCCGACCTGCTTGCGCGTCAATTGATTGGCGCGCAAACACCGGGCATCGAAAGCTCGACAGTGGCGCCAGCGGGTCTGCGCGGGCGTAGCGCTGCAACTTCGGCAACGAGCGTGGCGCCAGTCAACGGCACCGCTGTCGAATCCGCCGACGCCTTCGTCGACGAGATCACCCCGTTCGCCGAGAAAGCCGCGAAGGAACTCGGCGTTCCGGCGCGCGTGCTGGTGGCGCAGGCCGCACACGAAACCGGCTGGGGCAAGCGTCAGATCAAGAATGCCGATGGCACCGACAGCCACAATCTGTTCGGCATCAAGGCCTGCCGCGGCTGGGATGGCGCTACCACCAACACCGCCACACACGAATACGTGAAGGGCGAACGCCGCGTCGAGCGTGCCGAATTCCGCTCGTACAAGTCGGTCGGCGAAGCCTTCGAAGACTACGTGTCCTTCGTCAAGGACAACCCGCGTTATGCCGAGGCGCTGAAGCACGGCGGCAGCGGGGAACAGTACCTGCAGGGTCTGCAGCAAGCCGGTTATGCCACCGACCCGGCCTACGCGCAGAAGATTGCGCGAGTGGCATACGGACGCACGATGTCGGCCACGCTGGATGCGTCGCCGAAGCTCGCTGGCAACACCTGGGAGACCTGAGATGGCGGACATCCTCGGCATCGGCATTTCGGCACTGCTGGCCAACCGCAGCGGACTGGATGTCACCGGCCACAACATCGCCAACGTCAACACCG
This sequence comes from Nevskia sp., assembly GCF_023266035.1. Taxonomy (GTDB): domain Bacteria; phylum Pseudomonadota; class Gammaproteobacteria; order Nevskiales; family Nevskiaceae; genus Nevskia. The sequence goes on along the minus strand of NZ_JAHFRY010000014.1, from coordinate 25,900 downwards.
CTGGCTATTCGCGCCAGCGGCTCGATACCACCAACGCCGTCGGCGCAGTCACCACCTACGGTTATGCCGGCAATGGCGTCACCGTGCGCGGCGTCGAGCGCCTGTCGGACAAGTTCGTTTTCGCCCGCGAGATCGCCGGCGCAGCCTCCTACTCGCGCATCGAAACCTTCACCGCCGAAGCCAAGCGCAGCGATGCGCTGCTGTCCGATGCCACCACCGGCCTCGGCACGCCGCTGACCAGCTTCTTCGACAGCCTCAGCGTGCTGGCGACCACGCCGTCATCGAGCGCCACCCGGCAGACCGTGCTCAGCGCCGCCGATGCCCTGGCCGGCCGCTTCAACGATCTGCAGAGCCAGCTCGATGCCGACGAGCACTCGATCAACTCCCGAGTGACGCAGACCGTCACCGAGATCAACAACTACGCCGGCACCATCGCCCAGCTCAACGAACGCATTGCCCAGGCGATCGGCAGCTCCGGCGGCAAGATTCCCAACGATCTCGTCGATCAGCGCGATCAGGCCGTGCGTGATCTGGCCGATCGCGTCTCGGTGACCACTGTCGAGCAGGACAACGGCGCGCTGAACGTGTTCGTCGCCAACGGCCAGAGCCTGGTCGTCGGCACCAAGGCAACGCAGCTCGGCACCGCGCCGAACGAGTTCGATTCCGGGCGTGTGGAAGTGACCGTGCCGGGCGGGGCAGTGATCAGCGGCCAGGTCGGCGGTGGCAGCCTCGGCGGCCTGCTCGATGCGCGCCGCGAAGTGCTCGATCCGGCACGCGAGAAGCTCGGCCGCATCGCCATCTCGCTATCCGAAGCGGTCAACGCGCAACAGGCGCAGGGCGTCGATCAGAGCGGCAACTTTGGCCAGCCTTTATTCGCGCCTCTGGCCGGTGCCGCACCGGCGTCCTATCGCAACACCGGCAGCGCTGCAGTCACCGTCGGCTTCAGCGACGCGACCCAGCTCGATGGTCGTGCCTACCAGCTCAGTTACAACGGCAGCGCCTGGTCGCTGACCGATGCCGCCAGTGGTTCGGCTGTTCCATTCACCGGCAGCGGCACCACGGCCGATCCCTTCGTCGCCAAGGGCCTTTCCTTGAGCGTTACGCCAGGCGCTGCCGCCGGCGACAAGTTCCTGGTCCAGCCCGGCCGCAGCGCCGCCGGCCAGTTGCAGGTGGCGCTGAGCAATCCCTCGCAGCTCGCTGCCGCAGCGCCGATCAAGGCCAGCGCCACGGTCGGCAATCTCGGCAGCGGCACGATCACCGCGGGCGAGGTGGTCGACGTCACCAATCCGAACCTGCGCACGCCGGCACAGATCCAGTTCACCAGCGCCAGCACCTATACGATCAACGGCAGCGGCAGCTATACCTACACCGCCGGCAGCGACATCAGCGTCAATGGCTGGAAGGTCGCTATCTCTGGTGCGCCGGCGAGCGGCGACAGCTTCAATGTCGGCCCCACCGGTGCCAACAGCGGCGACGATCGCAACGCCCGCCTGCTGTCCGGCATTGCAACGAAAGCCTTGCTCGACGGCGGCCTGAACACGCTGACCGCGGCCAACGGCCAGCTGGTGCAGCAGGTCGGCTCCAGCGCCCAGACCGCGCAGCTGCAGCTCGATGCCCAGACCTCGCTGCAGGCGCAGACGATCACCGAGCGCAATGCGCTGTCCGGCGTCAACCTCGATGAAGAGGCCGCCGATCTGCTGCGCTACCAGCAGGCTTATCAGGCCGCTGCGCAAATCATTTCCGTCGCCAGCACAGTGTTCGATTCGCTGCTCGCGGCCACGCGTCGCTGAAGGAGAGACACATGAGAGTCTCGACCGCTGATTTCTATCGTCAGAGCATCGCTTCGCTGCAGCGTCAGCAATCGCTGGCCCTGGCGACGCAGAACCAGTTGTCCTCCGGCAAGAAGCTGCTGACCGGTGCCGACGATCCCACCGGCGCCGCGCACGGCTTGTCGCTGGATCAGACCTTGAGCGCCAACCAGCGCTACACCTCGAACACCCAGGCGGTGTCCGAACGTCTGGGCTTCGAGGAGAACGCGCTGTCCGGCGCCAGCGAAACCCTGAACCGGATTCGCGAACGGGTGCTGCAGGGCAACGGTGGCACGCTCGGCGATTCCGATCGCAAGAGCCTTGCGGCCGATATTCGCCAGTCGCTCGACAGCCTGCTCAGCTATGCCAACGCCGCGGACGGCGAGGGCCGCTACCTGTTCGCCGGCAGCAATGACGCCTCGGCACCGTTTTCGCTGACCAGCGCCGGCACCCAGTTCAGCGGCGACGACGTCATCCGCCAGATCCAGATCGGCCCGAACCGCGCCGTGCAATCCAGCGATGGCGGCGCCGACGTGTTCCTGCGCCACGTCTCTGGCAACGGCAGCTTCAGCATTGCCGCCACCGCAGCCAACACCGGCACGGCGACGATCTCGTCGAGCAAGGTCTACGACTCATCGGCCTGGGATGGCGGCAGCTACTCGGTCAGCTTCAGCGCCGGCAATTACTCGGTGACCGACGCCAGCAACAACGCCGTAGCTAGCGGCGCCTACACGGCCGGCAACAGCATCCGCTTTCGCGGCGTTGATCTGACCGTCACCGGCCAGCCGGCCGATGGCGATTCCTTCAGCGTCGCGCCTAGCAGCCAGAAGGACGTCTTCCAGACCATCCGCGATCTCGCGGCATTGCTGGAAACGCCCACCGCCAACGACCCCGCACTGCGCGCCAAGGTGCAGACCGGCCTGCTCGAAAACCTGTCGTCACTGGAAACCGCGCAGAACCGGATCATCGACGTCCGTGCCTCGCTGGGCGCGCGACTGGTCGCGGCCGACGACGCCAGCAATCAATTGTCGTCACAGGCCGTGAAAGTGCAGGACGCTCTGTCCGGCCTGCGCGACATCGACTACGCCGAAGCCGCCGGCCGCCTCACGCAACAACTCACCGGCCTGCAGGCCGCGCAGCAGTCGTTCGCGAAGATTCAGGGTTTGAGTTTGTTCGACTATCTGCGTTGAAGCGTGGTGGGCTAAGCTGAGTTCGGCGTACTGATGGCGATTGACTGAACGCAGGGCAACGACCGAGCGCCGGATTCGTGCGGGAAGTAGCGCTCGCCGGGAAAAGCGATGTCCCGTTGGGTCAAGGCAAACCCCTGCATGTCTTTCTGAGGCCGGAATGCGAGCTTGCCGCATGCTATGCAGCAGGCCGGGTGGCTTTACTATGGCGCCGTTGTCGCTGTCCAGTCACCGCATGAATTGCCCGGATTCGTTAGCACTCAGAAAATCAACTTATTGTGTATTCTTATTCGGTTATTTGCGCACTTCTGGAAAATTCACTAAGCGAATTTTTACGTTAAATCTATTTATACATTATTAAGTAATAGAATCGATGAAAACAGCGAAATATTTAGCCATCGTACTATTGTTTGCGTGCTTAACGGGCTGCGCAGAGCTTAATGTTAAATCTGGGTATCAGCTTTCAGAAGGCTCTGGAAAGGGAATACTCGCCGTTGGTATTACGGCTGACGAAAGTATGCCTAATTTTTATTGGCATCTTCGAAAGGTTGGATCAAAAGACTCGAAAGAGATCACATTCCATACAGTTTATGATCCTCTTGTCTGGACCAATCCTAAGGGCCGATTAGTTGTTATAGAGTTGGATGAAGGAGAATACGAGTTTTATGATTGGGAAATATTGCTTGGTTTCCAGCCAACAGCATTCTTCAAAATACCTTTTTCTATTATAAAAGGTCGTATTTCTTATAAAGGAAGAATCGATTTGAAATTGAATCGAGCTTCTCAAAACTATTCTGTAGATGTCTCGGATCATCTGCTAGAAGATTATGAAATGCTCAAGAGAAATATTGAAAATATTAATGATCGCATAATCGATGCTGAACTCGCCGTTTTCTTGAAGTGCACCGAAGAAGATTGCATTAAGACTACGCAAGAATTCAGATCTACAACGATTACCGTTCCTATTATTCTTAATAAATGACGGCGACCATGTGTTCGATCTGACGTTTCCGAAAAGTCGGCAACGCGATTTAACTTGAGCGATAGACCGCAGAAAATTAGCGCTCCCGCACTACCACCACCGCACCCTAGCTCGGAGGTTCCATGAAACGAGTCACCGGCATCGGCGGCATCTTCTTCAAGGCCAAGGACGCTCCGGCACTGCTGGCCTGGTACAAGCGGCACCTCGGGATCGATGTCCAGGCATGGGGTGGCACGGCGTTCACCTGGACCGACGGTGATGGCAAGCCCGTTGCCGGAACGACCATCTGGTCGATCGGTTCGGCGCAAGGCGACCAGTTCGCGCCGAGCACTGCCGCTTTCATGATCAATTATCGGGTGGACGATCTCCACGCCCTGGTCAAAGTCTTGCGCGAAGAAGGCTGCAACGTCCTCGAGAAGATCGACGATTCCGAGTACGGGAAATTTGCCTGGGTCATCGATCCGGAAGGAAACAAAGTAGAACTCTGGCAGCCGCCTGCTGGCCAATGATCGGGTGCGTGTTGCGCGGTTACGTCACGCGCCAGTCTCGTATTGGGTAAGCCGCCAGCACGGTTTTTGTTGAGTAGATACATGAAAGCCAGTCATGCCCGCGCAGGCGGGCATCCAGTTTGGCCGTAGCGCCCCGCATCAGGACTGGATTCCCGCCTGCGCGGGAATGACGAGTGGACTTGCAGAGCCTTGCCGGCTTGCGCTCTTGAAGCGCCTGCAGATCCCTCCGGAATCGAGAAATCCATTGTCGACAATGGCTTGAAGCTGCCGCGAGGCAGCGGCCATTGATTCTCGTGCCACCACAAAACGCTCGCTCACCACCGAACTTCCGCGCGACGCTACCGCTGGTCGGTGTCAATCCTTCGTGAGTCAAGTTTTGCCGGGGCGGACCGCTAAATCCTCCAAGAGCAGCAAGGCAGCACCGAAGCAAGGTCCCATCTTTTCCCGCTTTCTCGCAGCACCCTCGACACGGATCAGACCTGCCGAGACCCACCTCACCAGGAGCAATGACCATGGCCGCAATCATCAACACCAACGTGGCGTCTCTGAACGCGCAGCGCAATCTGTCGTCGTCTCAGGGCGCCCTGAACACCTCCCTGCAGCGCCTGTCTTCGGGCCTGCGCATCAACAGCGCCAAGGACGATGCCGCCGGCCTCGCCATCGCGGACCGCTTCACCTCGCAGATTCGCGGCCTCGATGTCGCCTCGCGCAATGCCAATGACGGCATCTCGCTGGCGCAGACCGCTGAAGGCGCGCTGGGCGAAGTCACCAACAACCTGCAGCGCGTCCGTGAACTGGCCGTGCAGTCGGCGAATGCCTCGAACAGCGCCACCGACCGTGCCGCACTGCAGGGCGAAGCCGCGCAGCTGCTCAGCGAAGTCGACCGCGTTGCCAACCAGACCAAGTTCAACGGCGTGTCGCTGATCGACGGCAGCTTCACTTCGGCGGTGTTCCAGGTCGGTGCCAATGCCGGCGAAACGATCACCGTCAGCTCGCTGGTCGACGCCAACACGGCGGCGCTCGGCTCGGTGACTTCGGCCAGTGCGCAGTCCAGCGCCGTCTCCGGCATCAGCGTCCTGACCGCCCCGGTGGCCGGCACGCTGACCATCAACGGCACCGACATCAGCACCCAGATCGGCGCTGCCGGCACTTCGCAGCAGCGCGTCGGCCAGGTTGTCGATGCGATCAACAACAGCTCGACCACCACTGGCGTCAATGCCGCCTTCGATGCCTCGACCGGCAAGATCGTGCTGAGCTCGGAGTCCACCATCACCGTCGGCGGCACCGATGACGGCACGGCCACCGGCTTCGATGGCGCCACCGGCGTCACCGGCACGGCGAGCACCACCACCGGTCTGACCTCGCTGGATCTGTCCAGCTACGCCGGTTCCTCGCTGGCGATCAAGCAGATCGATTCGGCACTTGGCCAGATCAATTCGGCTCGTGCCAACCTCGGTGCGATCCAGAACCGCTTCAGCTCGGTGGTCTCGAACATCGCTTCGACGTCGGAGAATCTGTCGGCTTCACGCAGCCGCATCCAGGATGCCGATTTCGCCAAGGAAACCGCCGCGCTGACTCGCGGCCAGATCCTGCAGCAGGCCGGAACTGCAATCCTGTCGCAGGCCAATTCGGCTCCGCAGAGCGTGTTGAGCCTGCTCCGCTAAAACAGTAGGACGGGTCCAGGCTTCGGCTTGCAATCCTGATCGGGGATTGCCGGCCGGAGCCTGGATTTTTCAAGAGGGAAAGAGCCATGTCTCTGACCAGTACTGCAGTCAGCACGATCCAGGCCCCGATGGGCGTGGATCGTCTTGCCGTTTCCGTCATCGCGGTGCCGGGCTCGGCGCAGACGAATTCCATTCCCGCCGTGCTCCAGCCATCGAGCACGGCGGCTACCGATATCGCCGCCCAGCCCGCGCAGCTTGCGCAGGCGGTCGACGATCTCAATCAGCGTTTCAAGGACAGCCGCACCGATCTGCGTTTCAGCATCGACGAAGACAGCGGCCGCACCGTGGTGTCGGTCGTCGATGCCCAGGACGGCACGGTGCTGCGGCAGATGCCGACCGAGGAAGCGCTGCGCGTTTCGAAAGCACTCGACGAGGCGCTGGGCACCTTGATCAGGCGCATCGCTTAAGGAGAATTTCATGGCCGCCATCACTTCCGCCGGCATCGGCTCCGGGCTCGATGTCGCCAACATCGTCTCGCAGCTGGTTGCCGCCGAGCGTGGCCCGGCCGATCAGCGCATCTCGATCGCGACGACGCGAGCCAATACCTCGATCTCGGCACTGGCCAATTTCCGTTCGGCCATGGCCAATCTGCAGACCGCTTCGAACGCGCTGCTACCGGGCAGCAATGGCGCCGCCAGCAGCCTCGGCAAGCTGACAGCCACGCCCGCCAAGCTGGATTTCTTCACCGCCAGCGCCGAGAACAAGGCGGTGGCCGGCAACTACTCGGTGGAAGTCGTGTCGCTGGCTGCTGCCAACAAGCGCGCCAGCGATCTCTACGCCAGCAGCAGCGCCACCGTCGGCGATGGCGACGTCACGATCGCCGTCGCCGGCAAGTCATTCACCGTCAATCTGACCAGCCCGGCCAACACGCTCGCCGACCTGCGCGACAAGATCAACGCTGCCAGCGACAACAGCGGCGTCGGTGCCGCCATCGTTTCCGACGGCGGCGGCGCCCGCCTGCTGCTGACCAGCCGCGCCACCGGTACCGCCAATGCGGTCAGCGTCAGCAGTACGATCTTCAACACCACGGAGTCCCAGCCTGCGGCAGATGCCGTGGTCAAGGTCGATGGCTTCACCACCACCAGCAGCAGCAATGCGGTGACCACCGCCGTCGATGGCCTGACCCTGAATCTGGTCAAGGCCGAGCCGGGCACCAGTACCACCTTGACTGTGGGCCTCGATCAGAAAGCCTCGGAAGCGGCGGTGGCGACCTTCGTCAACGCCTACAACAACGTCGTCAAGTTCATTGCCACGCAGACCAAGTTCGATCCGGTCGCGAAGACCGCCGGCATCCTGCTCGGCGATTCCACGGTGCTGTCGGCCACCCAGCAGCTGCGCAACGTCATTGGCGGCAGCGCCGATTCGGCTGGCGTCTACAAGACGCTGTCGGCGATCGGCATCACCACCTCAGCCGACGGCACGCTGATCTCCGACACCACCAAGTTCAACAAGGCGACCAGTACCGATTTCGCCGCCGTGCAGCGCCTGTTCGCCGGCACCGATGGCCTGGCAACCAGGATGTCGGCACTGACCAAGACGCTGCTCGCCGACGATGGCCAGTTGCAGGCCAAGACCGATGGTCTGAACGCAAGGCTGAAAGATCTTGGCAAGCAGCAGACCGCCGTCGATGTCCGCATCCAGGCCTACGAAGCGCGTACTCGCGCGCAGTTCACGGCACTCGATACGCTGATGTCCAAGCTCAGCTCCACCAGTTCGTATCTGACTCAGCAGCTGGCCAAGCTGAGCTGATTCGACCTGCGGCGTTCAAGCGCCGCGCGGCCCGAAGTAGATCAGCAGCAGACCCGTAAACACGAACGCGGCACCCGCCAGATCCCAACGGTCCGGCCGGATGCCATCGACGCCCCACAGCCATAGCAGCGCGATCAGCACATAGACGCCGCCATACGCGGCGTACGTGCGGCCGGCGGCTTCCGGGTGCAGGGTCAGCAGCCAGGCGAACAGCGCGAGGCTGGCTGCTGCCGGAATCAGCAGCAGCACCGAGCCGCCCTTGCGCAGCCACAGGTAGGGCAGGTAACAGCCGACGATCTCCGCCAGCGCGGTGATCGCGAACAGCGCCAGCGTCTGGATCATCGTCGGCCGCGCCTCGACATGAGGCTTTCAGTCGGATCGATCAAGGCATGTACAGCCGCTCGAACCAGCCGCTGACCGTCACCGTGACGGTGACCGGCTCGCTGCCCTTGTTCTTCCAGTACCAGCCATGCGAGCCATCGAACGGCGCGGTGAAGCTGCCGTGGCCGCTGGTCTTGCCGCGGTCCTTCCAGTAGCTGGTGAATTCGTCGCCGGCATTCGGCTTCTCGCCATGCATGTCGAAATTCACCGGGCCGCCGTCGGTGCTCCAGTTGAACACGAAGGTTTCGCCGGCCCGCATCAGCGCCTTGATCTCCGCGCCCTGATTGGCTGCCAGGACCAGGCTCATCTCGCTGGTCTGGAACGGCGTGTCGCGCTGCACGACCAGCGCCGCAGGCACCGCTTCGACGGCCGTCGTTGGCGCAGCCTCTGCAGACGCGCTCAAGGCCTTGAGGCCCAGTGCCTGGCCGATGCCGGTGGGATCAAGGCCGTATTCGGCTGGCAGCACCGTGGTCAGCAGGATGGCGGTGGCCAGCAGCAGCGCGCCGCCGGTGGCCTTGAGCAGTTGTGGCGTGCTCGCGTGCACGGAAGGGGAGACGGGTGTCATGTCCGGGTTCTCAGGATTGGCAGTAGCCGACCAGCTGATAGCCCGCGAGCACGAAGCCGGCGGTCATCAGCAGCGTATTGGCGGCGAAGGCTTGCCGGGCGAACAGCGATGACCGTCGCCAGAAGTCCATCACGATCAGGATCGCGGCCAGGGCCAGCAACTGGCCGAACTCGACGCCGACGTTGAAGGCCAGCATGTTCGGCAGCAGCCCGTCGGCCGACAGCTGGAAGTCCTGCAGCTTGGTCGCCAGGCCGAAGCCATGGGCGAGGCCGAAGATCAGCACCGCTGCCTTGGCGTTCGGCTGCACGCCGAACCAGGTCTTGAATGCGCCGAGATTGTCGAGCGCCTTGTAGACCACCGACAGGCCGATCAGCGCATCGACCAGATACGGGTTGACGTGAGTGCCGCTGAGCACGCCGAACAGCAAGGTGCTGCTGTGACCGATCGCGAACAAGGTGACGTAGAGGCCGACGTCCCTGAGCCGGTACAGGAAGAAGATCACGCCGAACAGGAACAGCAGATGGTCGTAGCCGGTGACCATGTGCTTGGCGCCGAGGTACAGGAACGGCAGCAACTGCAGGCCGGCGCTGCCTTCGATGAACATCCGGTCGTCGTCGGCAACGCCGTGCGCGGCTGCGACGCCGGACAGCAACACGCCCGGCAGCAATGCAAGGCGGAGCATCGAAGATCTGCGGATCACGGCTTCTTCGGTTCAACCGGTGCCGGCTTGTCCTTGGCCGCGGCCGGCTTCGGCGCCGGTTTTGGCTGCGCGGCTTCTGGCTTCTTCGCAGGCTTCGCTGCGTCCTTGCCAGCTTCCTGCGTCGTCGGTACCGGCGCGTCGTCGTCTTCATCGTCGTGATTGCCATGGGCAAAGGCCGGGGCGGCGATCAGGCTCAGCAGCAGCGGCGCAAGCAATTTCAGCTTCATCGAAAACTCCTTCGGGTTGGGTCAGCGTTGAACAGGATCATGCCTGCGAGGATGTGAAGACAATGGAAGATTCGCGCGCCGGCCGCTCGCGCCGATGCACGAGCCGATACAGGCCGGGCAGCACCAGCAAGGTCAGCAGGGTCGACGAGATGATGCCGCCGATGACCACCGTCGCCAGCGGTCTCTGCACTTCGCTGCCGATGCCGGTGTTGAAGGCCATCGGCACGAAGCCGAGGCTGGCGACCAGCGCGGTCATCAGCACCGGGCGCAGGCGGGTCAGCGCGCCTTCGGTGATCGCTTGGTCGATCGGCTGGCCACGCGCGATCAGCTCACGAATGAAGCTGACCATCACCAGGCCGTTCAGCACCGCGACGCCGGACAAGGCGATGAAGCCGACACCGGCCGAGATCGACAGCGGAATGCCGCGCAGCCAGAGCGCCAGCACGCCACCGGTCAGCGCCAGCGGTACGCCGCTGAAGATCAGCGCCGCATCGCGCGCCGAGCCGAGGGCGAAGAACAACAGCATCGCGATCAGGATCAAGGTCACCGGCACCACGATCGCCAGCCGTGCCGAGGCCGACTGCAGTTGCTCGAAGGTGCCGCCGTAGCGAATCCAGTAACCCGGCGGCGGCCGCACCTGCGCATCGATCGCGCGCTGCACGTCAGCGACGAAGCTGCCGAGATCGCGGCCGCGAACATTGGCAGTGACCACCACGCGGCGCTTGCCGTCCTCGCGGTTGATCTGGTTGTAGCCGCTGAGCAGTTGCAGATCGGCGACTTCGCCGAGCGGCACGAAGCCAGCTTTCGGAAGCATGATCGGCAGCCGCTTCAATGCTTCAGGATCCGCCCGCAGCGCTTCCGGCAAGCGGATCACCAGATCCTCACGACGATCGCCGTCATAAAGCTGGCCGGCGATGCTGCCGCCGGTGGCGGTCGCCACCAGATCCTGCACGGTGCTGATGTCGAGCCCGAGCCGGGCCAGGGTTTCGCGCTTCGGCAGGATGGTCAGCACCGGCAGGCCGGTGGCCTGTTCGGCGCGGGCATCGGCGGCGCCCGGCACCGCTTGCACGATCGCTTCGATCTGCTGGCCCAGCTTCACCAGAGTATCGAAGTCATCGCCGAACACCTTCACCGCCAGCTCGGCGCGAACGCCGGCGATCAGCTCGTTGAAGCGCATCTGGATCGGCTGGGTGAACTCGTAGTTGTTGCCCGGCACGCGGCGGACGATCGCTTCGAGTTCGGCCACGAGCTGCGCTTTCGACTTGCCCGGATCAGGCCATGCACGGCGTGGCTTCAGCATGATGAAATTGTCGGCGACCGACGGCGGCATCGCATCGGTGGCGACTTCCGCCGTACCCATCTTGGCGAACACCCGCTCGACTTCCGGCATCGTCGTCACCGCGGCTTCGAGCTGCGCCTGCATCTGCACCGCTTGCGTCAGGCTGGTGCCGGGAATGCGCAGCGCGTGCATCGCGATATCGCCTTCGTCGAGGTTCGGCACGAACTCGGTGCCGAGCCGCGTCGCCAGCCAGCCGCAGCCGATCAGCAGCAGCAAGGCCGCCGCAACCAAGGCGACGCGTGCTCGCATAGCGGCCGCCAGCAAGGGCGTGTAGACCTTGCGCGCAAGGCGCATCAAGCAGACTTCGCGCTCGGCCACCGGCCTGGTGAACAGCAAGGCAACAGCCGCCGGCACGAACGTGATCGACAGCAGCATCGCCGCAATCAGCGCCAGCACCACGGTGATCGCCATCGGGTGGAACATCTTTCCTTCGACGCCCTGCAAGGCAAAGATCGGCAGGTAGACGGCGGTGATGATGAGCACGCCGAACAGCGCCGGGCGGATCACTTCGCGAGTCGCGTCAAAGACCAGCTTCAGGCGTTCATCGAGGCTCAATGTGCTTTTGCTTTCGGCTGCATGCGACAGCCGCCGCAGGCAGTTCTCGACGATGATCACCGCGCCGTCGACGATCAGCCCGAAGTCCAGCGCGCCCAGGCTCATCAGGTTCGCCGACACCTTGCCCTGGATCATGCCGCTCAGGGTCATCAGCATCGCCAGCGGAATCACCGCAGCAGTGAGCAGCGCGGCGCGCAGATTGCCGAGCAGCAGCATCAGCACGACGACCACCAGCAGCGCCCCTTCGATCAGGTTCTTCTCGACCGTCGCCAGCGTCTTGTCGACCAGCGTCGTGCGGTCGTAGACGGCGTTGACGGTGATGCCCGGGGCCAGGCTGGCCTTGATCTCGTCGAGCTTGGCGGCAACAGCCTTCGACACCTTGCGGCTGTTCTCGCCGAGCAGCATGAACACCGTGCTCAGGACCACTTCATGGCCGTTCTGCGAAGCGGCACCACTGCGCAGTTCGCGGCCGGCCTGGACGCTGGCGATATCGCGCACTCGCAGCGGCACACCGTCCTCCACGCGCACGACGATGGCGCCGATGTCCGCCATGTCGGCCGCCTGACCGGGCACCCGCACCAGCCATTGCTGGCCGTTTTGCTCGACGTAACCCGCGCCGCGATTGGTGTTGTTGCCAGCCACCGCGCGCTGCAGATCGCTGATCGTCAAACCATAGGCGAGCAGCTTGGCGGGGTCGGGCGCGATCAGGGTTTCCTTTTTGTAGCCACCGATTGGGTTGACCTCGACGACGCCCGGCACTCTCAGCAACTGCGGGCGGATCACCCAGTCGTGCTCGGCGCGCAGATCGGCTGGCGTGATCGGCGAGCCATCGGCCTTGGTCGCGCCCGGAACGGCATCGACGGTGAACATGAAGATCTCGCCCAGGCCAGTCGCCACCGGTCCCAGCTCCGGCGTCAGCCCGGCCGGCAACTGGCTCTGCACGGCGTTGATCCGCTCGGCCACCTGGGCGCGAGCGAAGTAGATATCGGTGCCGTCCTCGAACACCGCCGTGACCTGGCTCAGGCCGTAGCGCGACAGCGAGCGTGTCGCCACCAGTTTCGGCAGCCCGGCCATCGCCGTCTCGATCGCGAAGCTCACGCGCTGCTCGGCTTCCAGCGGCGTGTAGCCCGGCGCTTCGGTGTTGACCATCACCTGGACGTTGCTGATGTCCGGCACGGCATCGATCGGCAGCCGCGTGAAGCTCCACAGGCCGATGGCGATGATGACCAGGCTGGCGAGCATCACCAGGCCGCGTCGTGCGATGGCGGTCCTCAGAATTTTTTCGATCATGGTCTTCGCCTCAATGGTCGTGCGAGGCGCCGGACTTCTCGATGTCCGCCTTGATCAGATAACTGTTGCCGCTGACATAGATCGCCCCGGGCTTGAGGCCATCGAGCACTTCGACGAAGGCACCATGGCGACGGCCGAGTGCGAGCATCCGCACCTCGTACAGATCGCCGACCTGCTCGAAGACCACGCTGGCCTCGCGGAACTGCTGCAGGCCGCTGGTCTTCACGGCGAGCGGCACGTCGATGCTGCCGACTTCGACGTCGGCGGTGACGAAAGTGCCGGGCGGAAATGCGCCGCTGCGGTTGTCGAGCACCACGCGGGCAGTGACCGCCTGATTGCCGCCGGCTTCGAGGCCGATGCGCGACACGCTGCCGGTAATGACGTCGCCGCCATCGGCCGCTCGCACGCGAACCACGGCACCGGGCCGCACGCGCATGCGGTCACGCGGGAACACCGACAGCTCGGCCCAGACCGAGGCCGGATCGGTGATCGTGAACAGCATCCGCTCGCCGCTCTGCTCGCCGGGATTGGCATCACGCGCGGTGATCACGCCGGCCATCGGCGCGGTCAGCGCCACCGGCTCCAGGCTCAGATTGCTTTCGATCACCGCCAGTGTTTCGCCGGCCTTGACGGTATCGCCGAGCGAACGCCGCACGCTCTTGATCAAGCCCGGAAAACGCGCTGCGACTTCGCGCTGATGCTCGGCATTGGTCGCGATCTGGCCATACAGGCTCAGCGTTTCGGAAAGCGTCGCCGGGCCAGCCGTCTCGGTCACCAGCTTCGATGCCGCCGCGACTTCGGCCGGAATCTGCACTCGGCCTTCGTGGCTTTCGTAGGTCCAGCGATGCGCTTTGCCGGCGTGGCGAGCCGTCACCGTCACGTCGAAGGAATGCGGTTCGCGGACTTCGGCGTCGCCGAGCAGGAAGGCGTCTTTCGGTGCGAAGCGGATCGTATCGATCGCACCGCCGAGGCGCGCCAGGCTCACTTCAAGCGCGACATCGGCGGGTGCCAGCGGCTTGTCATCGAGCCTTGCCCAGGCGTGGAATTCCGGAGGCACGCCGGTTTCGAAGATCGCCAGTTCCAGCGCGAATGCGCCATCGACCAGCAGGCGTCCGCCGTTCGGACCTTTGGCGGGCTCCGCAACTTCGGAATGCTCGCCGGCAGCGGTTTCGGGGTTGGTGTTTTCGCGGCCGCAGGCAGCGAGCAGCACGGTCAGCAACAGGGACAGCAGCAATCGCTTGGCAAGCTTCATCGGGGTTCTCATGGCGTGGTCCGCGCCGGCAGCGCGCCGGTCAGACGATCGATTTCGGTGGCGTAGCCCCAGCCGTCGGCAGCGGCCTGGATGCGCGCGCGACGGGCTTCGAGCAGTTCTTTCTGGGCGGCGATCAGTTCCTGGTAGCCATAGCGGCCGCGGCTGTAGGCGTACTCGGTCTGGCGCAGCGCTTCGCTCATCTGCGGCAGCACGGCGCGGTCCAGGGTGTCGGCGGCGGTGCGCGCGTGCTTCAGCTCCTGGAACAGCTCGAACAGCTGGGTCAGGCCGCGCGTCTCGGCCGCCGTGCGCTGCACCGACACCTGTTCGGACAAGGCCTGCGCTTCGGCCACCGCACCCTGGCCGGCATCGCGAACGCCGAGCGGGATCGACAGGCCGAAGACGCCCGCGAAGTCATTGCCGGACTGATAGCGACGCAGGCCGGCGGAGACCTGCCAGGCCGGCTTGCGGCGCTGCTCCGCGAGCCGCAGCTCGGCATCACGCACGCGCTGTTCGGCGATGAACGCCAGCAGCGCCGGATTGGCCTGCAGCCGCTCGGCCAGCGCTTCGAACGGCGCCAGCGCCGGCAACACCATCAGATCACCCAGCGCTGTGCCGAACGCCGGTTCTCGATCGCCCCACAGCGAAGCGAGCTGGCGGCGGCTGGTCAGCAGTTCGTGCTCGGCGTGCTCGTGTTCCAGCTCGGCCCGCGCCAGCGCCGCCATCGCGCGCGCCACTTCCGCCGACGGCACGGCGCCGGCCTTGACCCGCTTGCGCGCCAGGTCGACGGTCTGCTGCGCCAGTTCGATCGCTTCGTGAGTGACTACCAGCTGCGCCTGATCGGACAGCACATGGCCGTAGCGGCGCGCCGTTTCGGCCGCGGTATCGACCAGCTTCTCGAGCTGCGTGGCAGCCAGCTTGTCGCGCCCGGCAGCAGCAACGGCGATGCGGCTCTGGCGCGCGCCACGCTCCAGCACCTGGCTCAGGCTGATGGTGAATTCGGCGCTGTCGATGCCGCTGCGAGCACCGCTGCCGAGTGCGTCCTCGACGCTCAAGTTCAGCAGCGGATTCGGCACCAGCGCCGCCTGCACGCTGCGGCCATCCTGGGCACGAAACTCGTAGCCGAAGGCAGCGAGGTCCGGGTTCTTTTCCAAGGCCTGGGCAACGGCCTGCACAAGCCGGATCGGCGGGCCTTGCAGGGGCGCTTCCGCTTCGGCAACAGCCACGACGGGAAGCAGGGACAGCACGCCGACGCACAGCCGGCGAGCGAATGACGACCACATGGTTCATCTCCTTCTCAAAGCCGCGGCGCGCGTGGCGCCAGCGGCATTCGATGCCCGAGCCTCAGCGGCCGGGCGCGTTCAGATCACGCGAAAGAGAAGCGGGGTGGCCCGCGCAGTGGCGGTCGTAAATGCAGTGGAGCTTGCGCGAGACGGGCTATCGGGCGGGCCGGGCGCAAGCCACCACGTCGGCCGAACGGCATCAGCAAGCTGACCGCGATCAGCAGTGCCAGCACCGGCAGATCGAGCGATGGCAGTTTGGTCACGCCGTCATCGGCGGCCGAGACTTCGACATCGTGGTGATGAAAGCTGTCGTCGATCGAGACGCCATGCTCGCCGTCGACGTGATGCAGCCCACCATCGACGAAGTGCAGCGCACTCGGCGCTTCCGAGCCATCGAAGCAGAGATGCTGATGAACACCGCCCAGCCGCATCACCAAGACGGCAATGCAGGCCAGAACCAGCAGCAAGGGGCGGGTGGTGATCACCTGGGAAGCCTAGCAGAGCTGAAGGCGGTGCCGAATGAATGACGCTTCATGACGAGCCCAGGAAGCGCACTGCGCGCTCAAGTTCCTGCCCGTGAGGCCGTTAGACGAAGCAGGCAAATGAAGGAAACGGCGATGGCCCATTACATGAATTCCGCGATGAACCAGTACCGCCAGACCGGCATCGCGGCGGCGACCGTCGAGACCGATCCGGTCAAGCTGATCGAGATGCTGCTCGGCGGCGCGATCGATCGCCTGGCGCATGCCCGCGGCGCGATGCTGCGCCAGGAGCGCGAGGCCAAGCACCATTACCTGACCTCGGCGATGTCGATCATCGAGCATCTGCGGCTGGTGCTCGATGTCGATGCCGGCGGCGACATCGCCCGCAATCTGCGCCGCCTCTACGACTACATGCTCGGCCGCCTGCCGGCCGCAAACCTGGCCGACGATCCGGCGGCCGTCGATGAAGTGATCGGCCTGCTGCGCGAGATCAAGGGCGGCTGGGACGTGATCACGGCGCGCGCCAGAGCGCACTGATCGAGGGAGGGGCCGTCAGCGATCCGTCGCCCGGCTGCCAGGCGCAGGCCTTGCACGGAGTCCTTCATGCCTGATCCGAACCCGATGACTGCCGCTGTCAGCGCTCCGCTCGGCGATGCGCTGAGCTATGACGCGGCGATGCCGGTGAGCTGGACGCCGCTGGTCGCGCTGCCCGGCGCCGTGCGTCTGGAGCAGTTCAACGAGGACAATCTGCGCGTGCTCGCGGCCGTCGCCTTGCTCGACGAGCAGCGCGGCAGTGGTACCGCGGCCGATGAAAGCTCGCCGATCGATGCCGAGATCGCACGGCTGAACCAGAAGCTGAACCTGGTCATCGATCTGCTTGGCTTTCTGGTCAGCCAGAACGCACCGGCGGCGGAAGCGCGTCGGGTGCGCCTGTCCTGGCAGGGCCTGGTGTTCAGCGGCGAACAGCCGCTCGGCGACATCGGGCTGGTGTCGCTGCGCCTGAATCGCAGCGTGCCGCAGCCGCTGGTCTGGCCGGCGCGCATCGTCCATGTCGATGGCGACGAATGCCATGCCCGTTTCGAAGCCTTCGGCGATGCGCTGCAGACGGCGTTGGAACGCCACGTCTTCCTGCGACACCGCAGAGCGATTGCGGGTATTCGGCGTACCGCCTCAGCTTGAACAAGGCGTCGTCGTGCCTTGTCCGGGTCATACCTCGGTGATACCGTCGGCGCATGAAGATCGCGATCTCCGTGCCTGACTCCGTGTTCCGCGCCGCCGAACAGGTGGCGCGCCAGCAGAAGAAATCGCGCAGCCAGCTCTACGCCGACGCAGTTGCGGCCTACGTCGTCAGTCATGGCGATATCGGCATTCGCGAGCAGCTCGATGCCGTCTATGGCAATCAGGCGTCGGACCTCGATCCGGCTTTGGCGCGTGCCCAAATGCAGCCGCTCGCCGATGAAACGTGGTGAAGTCTGGTGGGCTGATCTGCCGGAGCCGACGGGTTCGGGACCAGGCCTGCGCCGGCCGGTGCTGGTGGTGCAGGCCAATCCCTATAACGACAGCCGCATCGCCACGGTGATCGTCGCCGTCGTCACCTCGAATCTGGCGCTGGCGGCGGCGCCCGGCAATGTCCGTATCGGCAAGAGCGAATCCGGCTTGCCGAAGGCATCGGTGATCAACGTGTCGCAGCTGCTGACCGTCGACAAAGCCCTGTTGACCGCAAGAGTCAAAGCCTTGCCCGCCAGCGTCATGCAAGCGGTCGACAGCGGCCTGAAGCTGGTTCTTTCGGTCTGAGCATGCGACTCGTCCTCGCCGATTCCCAACCGCTCATCCGTGCCGGCATCCGCAAGCTCTGCGAAGCGATTGCCGGCACCGAGGTGCTGGGCGAAACCGGCGATGGCCAGCAGTTGCTGGAACTGGTGGCCCGGCAGCAGCCGGATCTGGCGCTGATCGACCTGAGCCTGCCGACGATCAACGGCCTCGACGTGCTGCAGCAGATTCGCCGCCACTACCCGCAGACCATGGTGATGGTGCTGTCGGCGCGTTCGGAGGCTTCGCAGGTGCGCGCGGCGCTGAAGGCCGGCGCGGTGGGCTATCTGTCCAAGCATGGCGAAGCGGTGGAACTGGAACTGGCGCTGAAAGCGGTGGCCAAGCGTCAGACCTACCTGAGCCCGAGCGTGTCGCACACGCTGGTCGGGGTGCGCAAATCGGCGCGTGCCGAGGACAGCGTGACCCTGCCGCGTCGCCAGCAGCAGGTGCTGCAGATGATCGCCCGCGGCAAGTCGACCAAGGAAATTGCCCAGCTGATGGGCATCAGCACCAAGACCGTCGAAACCCACCGGGCGCGGATGATGGACGCGCTCGGCCTCTACGGCACCAATGCGCTGATGCGCTATGCGATCCGCACCGGTCTGGAAGGCGCAGAAAGTTGAGCGATGTGGGCCGGCCCACGCTGGAACCACGGGCTCGCCCAAAGCTTGCATCCGGACCGGCGAGGGCAATTTCCGGACCAGTGGCGAATCCACTGATCGGCTTTTGACACTGGTCAGGATTTTGCTGACATCCGGTCAGGAATAAACTGATTGGGCGATGCTGCGCTTTGACTGAGGATGGCTCCACGGAATCACACAACGGAGCGCAACCATGAAGCCGGCCACCAGGATGGGCATGTCGCAGAACCTTGCGATGACTCCGCAACTGCTTCAGTCCATTCGCCTTTTGCAGCTTTCGGCGATCGAGCTGGAACAGGAAGTGGAAACCGCCCTGGAAGGCAATGTGCTGCTCGAGCGCCATGACGACGTCACCCCGACGACCGCCGGTGCCGAGGCGCCGTCTCCTGAGCTGATCGACCGCACGCAGGCCAGCAGCGAGTCCACCGAAGTGGCGGTCAGCGGTTGCGATGAAGCCGCCGGTGATCGTGTCGATGCCGATTTCGACTGGTCCAGCGCCGAGTCCTGGTCCGGTGGCGAACCGACCGAAGACGGCGAGCCGATCGAAGCCCGCCGCGCGGCGGCGCCGATCGAGGACGCCCGGGTTGCCGCCCTCGAACAGCTGGAGCTGATCATCGAAAGCCGCCGCGACTGGCAGCTGGCGGTGGCGATCATCGAACACATCGACGACAACGGTTATCTGGAAACCGAACTGGCGATGATCCTCGCCGGCCTGCCGGCCGAATGGCAGGTGACGATGGACGAACTCGAATCTGCGCTGACCACCGTGCAGAGCGTCGAGCCCACCGGCTTCGCCGCCCGCGATCTGCGCGAATGCCTGCTGCTGCAGCTGGAAGCGATCAAAGCCGGCACGCCGGGCCGCAACCTGGCGGAAACACTGGTGATGAATCATCTGGAGCGCGTCGCCGCCCGTGATTTCGGCAAGCTGCGCAGCGAACTCGGCGCCACTGAAACCCGGATGATCCAGGCGATGGATCTGATCCGCACGCTCGATCCGAAGCCGGGTGCCTCGCGCATCGAACCGGCGCAGGCGGTGGTGCCGGATCTGATCGTCAGCGGCGTCGCCGGTGCCTGGAAGATCGAACTGAATCCGGCCAGCCTGCCGAAGCTGCGCATCAACAGCACCTACGAGCGGATGATGGCCACTTCGGCCAGCGCCCATCGCGGTTTGAAAGATCAGATGCAGCAGGCGCGCTGGCTGGTTCGCGGCCTGGAAATGCGCCATGAAACCTTGCTGAAGACGGCCCGCGTGGTGTTCGAGCGGCAGCGCGATTTCCTGCGCCGTGGCGAGGAGGGCATGCTGCCGCTGACCCTGCGTGAAGTCGCCGATGCGATCGCCATGCACGAGTCCACCGTCTGCCGTGTGACCTCCAACAAGTTCGTCGCCACGCCCTGGGGCGTGTACTCGATGAAGGATTTCTTCCCGAGCCAGATCCAGGGCGCGGAGAGCGATACCTCGGGCATTGCGGTGCGGGCAATGATCCGCCGCATCGTCGATGGCGAGAAGCTGAGCGCGCCGCTGTGCGATGGTGCCATCGCCGCTATCCTTGCCCGCGGCGGCGTGCTGATTGCCCGACGGACGATCGCCAAGTACCGCGAAGCCATGAAAATTGCACCGGCCAAGGAACGCAGACGGATCGCGGTACCCATTGCAGTCAGAATGGCGAGCTGATGCGGATCGTTGCTTGAACCGCGAGCCAAGGCCGCAGACGCGGCCCAGAGAATTCCGTGGGGAACCCATGAATACCGTTCGTACCTTGCTGGTCGATGACAACGAAGCGTTTCTGGTGCTGGCGCGCCATCTATTGGCCACGGTGCCGGAAATCAGCGTCGTCGGCCTCGGCCATGACGGCTACGACGCCGTGCGTCTCGCCGAAGAACTGCGCCCCGATCTGATCCTGATGGACTTGTCGATGCCCGGCATGGGCGGCCTGCAGGCGACCCGGCTGATCAAGGCGCAGGACACGCCGCCGCGCATCCTGATCGCCAGCCATTACGACGATGCCGAGCACCGCGAGCACACCGCGCAGGCCGGTGCCGACGGCTTCATTTCCAAGCACGATTACGAGCACCGCATCGCCGAGTACGTGCGCGCCAACATGGCGGCATCGGTACAGGAGGGCGGCGCGCATGGCTGAATCCCGCGTGCTGGTGATCGACGGCGACGAGCAGAGCTCGGCCACACTCGCCTCGATCCTGCAGTTCATCGATTTCGTGCCGGTCTGCGTGCCCAGCGCGGCCGCGCTGAAGCTGGCCGATCGCAAGCCCCAGGAATGGCTGGCGGTGATCGTTGGTCAGGAAGCGGATCCGGCTGCGCTCGGCCGCTTCGTCGAATGGCTGAAGCGCGATCGCCACCATCCACCGCTGCTGGTCTCGCCAACGCGCCAGGAAACGATTTGCGAGCAATTCAGTCTCGATCGCAGCGCCTGCTTTGCGCTCGAACAGCCGGTGCGCTATGCCCAGCTGAACGATCTGCTCCGCCGTGCCGGTCTGGTACGGATGGATCAGGAAGCTGCGGCCATTCGCCTGGTCGGCCCGACTGGCAATTCGGCACCGATCCGCAAGGTGCGGCGCATGGTCGAACAGGTGGCCGGCCACGACACCACCGTACTGGTCACCGGCGAATCCGGTACCGGCAAGGAAGTGGTGGCGCGCGCGGTGCACGAGCAATCGGCGCGTCGCGACAAGCCCTTCGTCGCGGTCAACTGCGGCGCGATCCCGAGCGAGCTGCTGGAATCGGAACTGTTCGGCCACGAGAAGGGCGCTTTCACCGGCGCGATCACCTCGCGCAAGGGCCGCTTCGAGATGGCCGATGGCGGCACCCTGTTTCTCGACGAAATCGGCGACATGACCCTGCCGATGCAGGTGAAGATCCTGAGAGTGCTGCAGGAACGCACCTACGAGCGCGTGGGCTCCAATCGCAGCATGCGCTGCGAGGTGCGGATCATCGCCGCGACCCATCGCAACCTCGAAGAGAACATCATCAAGGGCACCTTCCGCGAAGATCTGTTCTATCGCCTGAACGTGTTCCCGATTGAAATGCCGGCGCTGCGTGAGCGCCTGGAAGACCTGCCGCTGCTGATCGACGACCTGATCGACTCCATGCGTCGCAACGGTCATGGTTCGGTCAGGCTGTCGCCCGATGCCGTGCACGCGCTGCGCGCCTACCACTGGCCGGGCAATGTCCGCGAGCTGTCGAACCTGATCGAGCGTCTGGCCGTGCTGCATCCGCATTCGATGGTCGGCATCGCCGAATTGCCGAGCCGCTATCGCCAGAACGTGGCGCTGCCGGTGATGCCCGTGACGTCAGTGCCCGCGGTGGCCGATGAAGAACACGAGCCGATTGCCGTCAATGCGCGGAGCCAGTCCAGCGGCTCAGGACTGGGCTCGTCCGGCTTCACGGCGATCAGCAGCCTGCCGCCGCTGTCGTCGGCGTCGAGCACCTACTTCCCGTCGGCCTCGACACAGTTGCCGCCCGATGGTGTCAACCTGAAGGACCACATCGAAACCATCGAACTGGCCCTGATCAAGCAGGCGTTGATGCAGTCGTCCGGCGTGGTCGCCCATGCCGCGAAGCTGCTCAACACGCGGCGCACGACCCTGGTCGAGAAGCTGCGCAAGTACGGCCTGCAGCGCGACGACGCCGACCTCGAGGCCTGAAACCGGCCGGCAGCCTTTGCGCTGCCGGCCAGTTCCCAGCGCCGCCCGAGAATCAGGCCGCTTTCAAGGTCGCGATGTCGATCACGAAGCGGTACTTCACATCGCTCTTGACCATGCGGTCATAGGCCTCGTTGATCTGTTTGATGTCGATCATTTCGACATCCGACACGATGCCGTGCTCGGCGCAGAAATCGAGCATCTCCTGTGTCTCGGCAACGCCGCCGATCAGCGAGCCGGCAAGGTGACGGCGCTTGAACACCAGCGGTGCCATCTCGATGGTCGGCGGCTTGTCCGGCACGCCGACCAAGGTCATCGTGCCTTCGCGCTTGAGCAGCACCAGGTAGGCGTTGAGATCGTGCGGGGCGCTGACGCAGTCGATGATGAAATCGAAGCTGTTGAGGTGTGCCGACATCGCTTTCTTGTCATTGGAAATCACCGCTTCCTTGGCGCCGAGCCTGACCGCATCGGCCACCTTGCTGGGCGAAGTGGTGAACAGCACCACGTGGGCGCCCATGGCATTGGCGATCTTCACCGCCATGTGACCGAGACCACCGAGGCCGACGACGCCGACCTTGTCGCCCGGGCCCACCTTCCAGTAGCGCAGCGGCGAATAGGTGGTGATGCCGGCGCAGAGCAGCGGCGCAACAGCGTTCAGCGGCAGCTTGTCCGAGACCCGCAGCACGAAGGCTTCATCGACGACGATGTGGCTGGAATAGCCGCCGTAAGTGGTCGAGCCGTCGTGGCGATCCTTGCTGTTGTAGGTGCCGGTGAAGCCCTTTTCGCAATACTGCTCGACGCCTTCCTGGCAGGCGGAGCAGCTGCGGCAGCTGTCGACCATGCAGCCGACGCCGACGGTAGCGCCGACCTTGAAACCTTTGACCTCGGGGCCGACGGCGGAGATGCGGCCAACGATCTCGTGGCCGGGCACCATCGGGAATTTCGAGCCGCCCCATTCATCGCGGGCCTGATGGACATCGGAGTGGCAGACGCCGCAGTAGAGGATGTCGATCGCGACATCCTTCGGGCGCAGGGCTCGGCGGTCGATCGTGAACGGAGCAAGCGGGACGCTGGCGGCGGGCGCCGCGTAGCTGAGCGAGGTAAAGGACATTTTCGGGTTCCGGATCAGGCGGGGAGTGAATGATACCGATCGGTAACATACTCCTCGTCCGACAATCGAGTGCTGCAAGCGTTCAAAAAAATGCTTGCGAATCCCCGGATTGGCCCAGCCCTGCGATCAGCTCGCGGCTGTCATCTGCAACTCGACAAGGTCCAGCAACTGCGCCAGCGATTCGCTGCCGGCCGGCTCGCAAAGCAGCAGTCCGATCCGGAAATCGAACTGCGCTTCGAGGATCGGATTCGCCGACAGCTCGGCGACCGCGGCCTGCAGCCGGCGGCGGATTACGTCCACTTCGCCGGATGAGTCCGGCGCCAGGATCGCGAACCGGTCGCCATCGATGCGGGCGACGATGTCGGTGGTGCGGAAGCTCTTGCGCAGGATCATCGAAGCCAGCGAGATCAGCGCGTCGCTGGCGGCAGAGCCCAGGCGCACATGAACGCCGCTCAGGCCATCGAGCCCGATGCAGACCAGGGTGCAGGACGAACCGCGACGCCGTGCGCGCAGCAGTTCAGGCGCTGCCTGCGCGTCGAAACCGTGGCGATTGAGCAGGCCGGTGAGGTTGTCGGTGATCGACTGCCGATGGGCGATCTCGTGCTGGCGCACGCGTTCGGTGTCGTCTTCGGCCAGGCCGCCGACATAGCGCTGGCCGGCGGCGTCGTGGAACGGGAAGCGAGTGACCCGCCAGCTGAGTTCGCGGCCATCGCTGCCGAGCATGGTTTCGATGCTGTGCTGCGGCGTGTGGCCGCCGAGCACTTCCAGATCGAGCGCGCGGATGCGCTGCGCTTCCGCTTCGGGAAACAGTTCGAAATCGGTCTTGTCGGGTGCCGTGCTTTCGTCGATGCCGAATTGCTCGAACCAGCGGCGATTGGCCCAGACCAGCCGGCCGCGTTCGTCCTTGAGCCAGGCGAGCTGGGCGCTGCCATCCATGAATGCCTGCATCAACAGGCCATGACGGCTGAACCGTTCGCTGCTCTCGATCGTCGCCTGGGCAATGGCCAGGGTTTCGCGAAGTTGCTCGGTTTCGATCTGCGTCATCGGTAAGCTCATTGCTGTCTCATCGCCAGCGGCGGTTGTTTCGGAAGGAGGGGACATCGCGAGTGCTCCTGAAGGCGTGTGTCGGCGACGCCAGCACAGCAGCTGATGACGTGAGTGTGGGCGGCATTGATGACCGCTGACAGTGATCATTTATCGTTGGCCGACCGAAGGTAGGACTGCGCTGAAGCTCGGTTTCGCGCATCGTTTCGCGTCGGAAATCTGTCGCGATTCCGCCTGATTTCAGGGGTTTCCGTGTGCTTTCGCCGTGGAACAGGTCTTGCTCGAACGCTGGCAGAACCGCTCTCAAGTCCTGCTATCACTAGGCGAACACGGATGAACACGATCGACGTCAGCCAGGTGCTTTCCCAGATTCGCGCACTGCAGACGCAGGCAACGAATCGCCCGTCGGCACCGTTGGCCACCGAGGCCGGCAGCGAGGCCGCGGGCGGTTTCGGCGCAATGCTGAAATCGTCGATCGACTCGGTTTCCAGCACCCAGAACAAGGCCAGCGAGCTGCAGAAGAAATTCGAGCTCGGCGATCCCAACACCGATCTCGCCAGCGTGATGCTCGCCACCTCCAAGTCCCAGGTCTCGTTCAAGGCCATGGTCGAAGTTCGCAACCGTCTGGTGTCCGCGTATCAGGACGTCATGAACATGCCGCTGTGATTGCACGAAACCTAAACGACCATGGCTGACATCGCAGTTCCCGCGGGATTCGCTTCCCGCAAGCTCCAGGACCTTCCTGCGGTACGCCAGCTGATGGCGATCGCCGGTATCGCGCTGGCGATCGCCGCCGGCATCACGCTGTTCTTCTGGGCACAGAAGCCGAACCAGGCACCGCTGTATCCCAACCTCGGCGAGAAGGATTCCGCCGAAGTGGCCGATGCGCTGCGGGCTGCCGGCATCGAATTCAAGCTCGATGGTGCGAGCGGCAGCGTCACCGTGCCGGCCGACAAGGTTCACGAAGCGCGCCTGCGCCTGGCCTCGCAAGGCTTGCCGAAAGGTTCGTCGCTGGGCATGGAGATGATTCGCGAGGAACAGGGTTTCGGCACCAGCCAGTTCATCGAAACCGCGCGCTATCAGCTGGCCCTGGAAACCGAGCTGTCGCGGACCATCGGCAGCCTGATGTCGGTGAAGAGTTCACGCGTCCATCTGGCGCTGCCGAAGCCTTCGGCGTTTGCCCGCTCGC
Organism: Nevskia sp.; assembly: GCF_023266035.1. Classification (GTDB taxonomy): domain Bacteria; phylum Pseudomonadota; class Gammaproteobacteria; order Nevskiales; family Nevskiaceae; genus Nevskia. Next base: position 419 of record NZ_JAHFRY010000014.1, on the reverse strand, counting down.
GGGATCAGGCCAGTGCGTCGGTGCTGCTGGAACTGCATCCGGGCCGCCAGCTCGAAGCCGGACAGGTGGCGTCGATCGTCCACATGGTGGCGTCGAGCGTGCCCAACCTGCAGCCGTCGGCCGTCACGGTGATCGATCAGTACGGCCATCTGCTGACCGGCGACGGCAACAATAGCGAGGCCGACGCCTCGTCCGAACAGTTCAGCTTTGCGCGTCGCGTGGAAGCCGATTACGTGCGCCGAATCGAGCAGCTGCTGGCACCGATGATGGGCGCTGGCCGGGTCAGCGCGCAGGTATCGGCGGATGTCGATTTCAGCGTCACCGAAGAAGCGCGCGAAGCCTACAACCCGAATCCGCAGGCGATCCGCAGCGAGCAGACCAGCGAGGAAGCCACGCGCAATGGTGCTGGCGCCGCCGCC
>NZ_JAHFRY010000217.1 GCF_023266035.1 Nevskia sp. | reverse complement strand
TATTCGCGGCCGGCGACATGCGCCGCGGCCAGTCGCTGGTGGTCTGGGCGATCCGCGAAGGCCGCCAGGCTGCGCGCGAAGTCGACACTTTCCTGATGGGCAGCTCCGACCTGCCGCGCTGATCGGTACGTGGTTTGTGATCAGGCCCGCCAAGTGCAGGCCTGATCGTTTCTGGCGATTCAGGGGCTACTCGGGGCGAGGCCGTGCTCGGCCGGCAATGCCATCCACATGCGCAGCTGCGAACGCCAGTGGCGCAGTTCCAGCTCCAGCCAGTGGCTGGCCGAGATGATCGGCGGGCCGCCGTCGGCGGGTAGCGGCGTCAGTTCGGTTGGCGGCTGGGCTTCCTTCGGCTGGAGCGAGCGCTCCTTCGCTTCGTCGGACGGTTCCTCCGGCTCGCGTTGATCATGATTCGATGCGGCCGCGCCTTCCTCGCTGATCTCGTCGACCTCGTCCTGCTCGCGCGCCGGGCCGAGAATCAGCAGCCCGGACAGCAGGAAACTCTGCATCGGCCACAGCGCCAGCGGATCGAGCACCGCCTGGAAGCGGGCGCTGTGTCCGGCCAGCGCGGCAGCTGCGCCGGGGTAGTCGAGCTTGATCTCGCTGCGCGCCAGTTCTTCGAGGCTGGCCTGGATCAGGGCCAGCACCGCGCGGTCGATGACTGGCGCGCCGGCCTGCCGCTGCACGCTCAGGCCCAGGGTCAGGTCGATCAGCCGGGCATCGGCGCCGTGCACGCTGCCGCGCACCAGCAATTGCAGCGGCTCGTTCGGCCCTTTGCTTGCCAGGCTGGCGATGGCGGCGGGATCGCCGGGCGTTCTCGTGTCGGGCACCAGCAGCAGGCGACTGCGGGGCTCGCCGGTCAGGCCGGCGAGCAGGTTCAGCGTGAACTCGACGGTCGGGCTGCCTTTCGGCAACACCGGATCGCTGCGCAGCGCGACCGTAGCGGGCGACAGGCTCAGGCGATCGACGAGCTTGAGCGTGGTCGCGACGATCGAAGGCTGAGCTGGCGCTTGGCTCTGCCCCGATGCGGGCGACGGGGAAGCCGCAACAAGCGACGGTGGCGTCGATGCCACCAGCAGGGCTGCCGCTGGTGGCGGAGGAACCGCGTGGGCATCAGGCACTGCGACCAGACCATCGAGCACCGTCCACGGCATGCCTGCCGCGAGCGCTGCGACCTGGATCAAGGTCGAGCGATCCGGTGCCGCGGTCAGCGGCAAGCCGTTGACTGGAAGTTTGATCGCCAGCGGCAGCTGGGCATTGACGCCGATCCGCATGCCCGCTCTCCGAAGAACCCGAAAAATTTCGCCCTGTTTCGCGGTATCGGCAGGCAATCGCTGCACTTGAGGCCCGGATACAACCCAGGCTGGCGGCGGCAGCGCGATAATTGCGCATGAGCCAGATCCTGCTATCCCCGAACGAAGCCCGCGTGCTCGCCGCGCTGGTCGAGAAATCGATCACCACGCCGCAGTACTACCCGATGACCGTCAACGCGCTGATGATGGCGTCGAACCAGAAAAACTCCCGTTCGCCGGTGATGAACCTCAGCGAAGGCGATACCGGCGCGGCGCTGAACACGCTGGAGGCGGACAAGCTGGTCACCCGTGATGACAACGCCGGCCGGGTGCCGAAATGGCGTCATCGCTTTCATCATCAGCTGCTGCTGAAAGCGCCGACCATGGCGGTGCTGGCGACCTTGATGCTGCGCGGTCCGCAGACCCCGGCCGAGTTGCGCGCCAATGCCGCCGTGCTCAATGGCCCGCCGGATGCCGATGGCATTCAGGCCGCGCTCGACGATCTCGCCGAGCGCGCCCATCCGATGGTCATGCTGCTGCCGAGGCTGCCTGGGCAGGCGGCCGCCCGCTACGCCCATCTGCTGTCCGGCACGCCGGATATCCCGGTCGTCGAAGCCTCGACGATGCAGGCGGCGTCTCAGGCTCCGGCGCGTGCCGCTGCCGGCAATGGCATGGAACGCCTGGCCCAGCTCGAAGCGCGAGTCATCGAACTGGAGGCTCGGCTGGCGACGCTGGAGGCGGCGCTCGGCGGATAAGCCGTGCGCGTCAGTGGCCGCCTGCCGGGTCGCTGTCATCCGGTATGGTCAGCCAGCGCGCCGCCAGCAGCACGCCGGCCGCCGCCAGATAGGCGTAGACGAAGGTCCAGGCGGGCTGCAGGTTCAGTGCGGTATCGGCGCCGGTGTAGCGGTAGGAATGCATCAGGCCGGTGGCCGACAAGGCCGCGGCCGCGAGCATCCAGATCGCCGAAACCACGAACTTGCGTTCGATGATCGCGACCGTCGCCGCGGACAGGATCATCGCGCTGAACACCACGCCCTGTTCCAGCGCGAACGCGCCTTCGGCCCAGACGTCCGCGGCATGGAAGGCTGGCAGCAGCGCTTCGGTGATACCGGGGCCGCCTTCGCTGCCGGCACCGGCGGCGCGCAGCCCGGCCTTGATCATCAGCGAGCCCCACATCGCCAGCCCCGGCAGCAGACCGACGACCACGGCCGGGAAATGCGCGCGCGGCGTCGCATCAAACGCCTGCACGCTCATGACGATGCCGATCCACAGCAGGATCGCGATGCCGGCGTCGATCGGCACCGCCCAGGCGACATGGGCGATGGTGCCGCTGAAGCAGAGCAGCGCGATGAACACGCCGGACAAGGTCGAGTAGCCGGCCCGCGCACCCATCGCCTTCCAGCCCGGATGACCGATGTACAGCGTGGTCGGGAAGCAGGAGCCGAACACCGAGGCAACCAAGGTGGCGATGCCGTTGACGGCCAGCGACGAGCGGGTGTCGTAACGATCACCGGCCGCTTCGGCGGATTCGAGGTTCTGCATCGAACCGACCACCGAGATCAGGCCCATCGGCACGATCACCGCGGCGTAGGCGAGGAACTGATCGAAGCGCAGGCTTTCCAGCAGCGCACCGATCACCGGCACCGGCAGCGATAATTTCGGTGGCGGCGGCAAGGGGCCAGTCGGCGCCAGGCCCAACGTCCAGCCGAGCGCGATGCCGAGCAGCACCACGACCACGCCGACCGGCAGGCCACCCCGCAGCTTCACGCGGCCGAAGTAGCCGATCAGCACCACGACCAGAGTGACGATGCCGATCAGCGGATGAGCGTAAGCGCGCATCAGAAAGCCCAGCGCGATGAAGGCCAGCGCCAGCCCGGCCAGGGTCGACAGCAGTGCCGCGCGCGGCGTGTGCCGACGCACCCAGCCGGCGACGAAAGCGCCGGCGAACTCGATGACGCCGGTGCCGAAGCAGGCCAGCAGCCCGGCCTGCCAGGCGGCGCGTGCCGGATCGGGGCTGCCGGCAGCCGTCGCGGCCAGCTTGGCCGGCAGCATCACCAGGAACACGAACGAGAACACGGTGATGGTGTTCAGGCCGAACGGCAGCGCGCAGACATCGTCGCGACCTTCGCGCGCCGCCAGCTGCCGCGCCTGCCAGGCGTAGAACAGCGTGCCGGCCAGCAGCGACACCGCCGCACCCGGCAGCACGGTGCCGAGCACCAGCGCTTCCGGAAAGCCGAGCACGAAGCGGCATAGCGCAGAAATCAACAGCAGCAGCACCAGATTGTCGAGGGCCAGACCGATGAAGCCGTCGAGATCACCACGGACGAAGCGCTTCATCAGAACGACACCTCGGCCGGGCTGATCGTCAGCAACACCGACTCATCGCCGCTGCGCTGCTTCCAGGCCGCACGCAGCGCATCGAGATCACGCCGGTGCTGCGGGCCCTGGAACAGGATCACCAGCAGCTTGGAGTTCAGGCGCTCGATGGTCTTGGTGTCGCGGCGCTGCCACTGGCCGTAGACATCGAGCACCGAAAAGCCGTCCGGGAAGCGCGTCGTCACCTCTTCATCGAGAAAGCGCTGCCAGCGTTCGCGATCGGCGTCGGCGGTGCTGCCGTCGCTGCGGCCGAGGCCGAAGTACAGTTCGGCGCGTTGCCAGCGCGGAGCCTTGGCGGGGCGCGCGGCGTCGCCCTGCATCGTCGCCTTGACGGGTGCTTCGGCGGCGTGGCTCACAGGCAGCAGCAGCGAGGTGGCCAGCAGGACGGCAGCCAGCAGGGTGCGGGACATGGTGTTCGGTTTCCGGAGTGGCAGTGGTAACGGAGGCTGCTGCAACGCATGCGCCATGTCACGCCTCTGTCTGACAACGAGGTGCCTCATGCGCGATCATGGCAGCCGAAATTCACGAGAATTTCATCCGTCGCCAAGTACAAGTGCAAGCAACTCGGTACGCGCGCGACGCGAGCCTCCGCAACCTAGGGGCTAGGTCGCACTGTTTCAAATCTGTCATCTCGATGCAGACCAGCCTCCTCATGATCGACATCAGATCGATCTCAAACAGCACAGGGAATAACAAAAAATGTTCGTGAAACCTCGTAAGTCGTTGCGATCTGTCGTGTTCGGCCTGTCCGTGCTCGGCATTGCCCCCGGCCTCGCTGCCGCCAACCAGGGCTGGTATCTCGGCCTTGAAGGCGGTGCGAATTTCGTTCGTGACCAGAACTTCAAGATCTATGGCGCCAACGGCCTGCTGGTGTCCCCTCCGGACGGCACCAAGGTCAG
>NZ_JAHFRY010000013.1:26428-50007 GCF_023266035.1 Nevskia sp. | reverse complement strand
AAATCTTCGAGGAAACCCTGAAATCGATGGATGAATTGGTTCCGAAGCGCATTCGCTGGGGCTCCGGTGAAGAAACCTTCGTTCGCCCGGTGCAGTGTCTGACCGCGCTGCTCGGCACCGACATCATTCCGCTGCGCCGTTTCGGCCTGGAATCAGGCCGTCTCAGCTACGGTCACCGCTTTCATGCCCCCGCGGCGATCCCGCTGGTGAGCCCGGAAAGCTATGTTGAAAGCCTGAACAAGGCCAAGGTCTGGGCCGAGGTTGCCACCAGAAAGAATGAAATCGAGCGCCAGATCAAGGCCGAAGCCGAAAAACTGGGTGGAACCGCCAGAATCGATGCCAGCCTGCTCGATGAAGTGACCGCGCTGGTCGAGTGGCCGGTGGTCATTTCCGGGCGCATCGAGGAGCGCTTCCTGGAGTTGCCGCCGGAAGTCATCGTCGCGACTGTCGAGACCAATCAGCGGTATTTCACCGTGTTCGATGCGCCCCCCGACACGGCGTCGCGAAGCGTGGGTGAGGGAGGGGGGCGCGACGACGGCCCCGATACTCTTCGCTCCAGTGACACCGCATCGCCGGCGTCCGGCAAGCTGCTGCCTTCGTTCATCACGATCTCGAACATCGAATCGAAGGACGTCGCCCAGGTCATCCAGGGTAATGAACGCGTGGTGCGGCCGCGGTTAAGTGATGCGCTTTTCTTCTGGCAGCAGGATCTTAAGCTGCCGTTCTCCGACGAAGCGCCGTACACCGAGAAGCTTGCTTCCGCGACGTTCCAGAAGGACCTCGGCACCGTTGCCGACAAGCTGAAGCGCATCCACACGCTGGCGACGTTCGTGGTTGCCGAGAAGCTGGCGGAGAAGGCTGCGATCAACGCCGAGCAGGTCGAGGGCGCCGCGCGTGCCGCCAGGCGCTGCAAGTTCGATCTCGTCACCAAGATGGTTTACGAGTTTCCGGAGCTGCAGGGCGTGATGGGCGGCTATTACGCGCTCAAGGCCGGCGAATCGCAGGCTGTCGCTGATGCGATCCGCGAGCATTACCTGCCGACGCAGGCCGGCACCTCGATTCCGTCGGCTGTCGAAGGCCAGATCGTGGCGCTGGCCGACAAGCTCGACACCCTGGCCGGCATCTTCGCGATCGGTCAGAAGCCGACGGCCAGCAAGGACCCGTACGCGCTGCGCCGCGCCGCGCTGGGCATCCTGCGCATTCTGGTCGAAGGCAGGCTGCCGCTCGATCTGCGCGACTTGCTGAGCGGAGCGCTGCAGGAACTGCCGGCCGGCAAGCGCGACGAAGCCACGCTCAAGGAACTGCTGACCTTCGTTCAGGAACGCCATCGCGCCTGGCGCGTCGGCAGCGAATTCGATGGCCGTCCGGTGACCGTCGAGATGTTCGAAGCGGTTGCCGCGCTCGGCATCACCCAGCCGCTCGATTTCGAAGCGCGTCTGCGGGCGATCCACAGCTTCTGGGCGCTGCCGGAAGCGGCCAGCCTCGCCGCCGCTCACAAGCGTGTCCGCAACGTGCTGAAGCAGGCCGGCGACGGCGGCTCGGACGTCGATGCCGCTAAGTTCGAATCGGCAGCGGAATCAGAGCTTTACATGGTGCTGAACGCGGTCAACGCAGCGCCGGCCAGTGATTACGCCGAGCGCCTGAAGCAGCTCGCCAGCCTGAAGGCGCCGGTCGATGCCTTCTTCACCGGCGTGATGGTGATGGCCGATGATCCGGCGGTGCGCGCGAACCGCCTGGCGCTGCTCCGGCAGCTGGATCGGGTGTGCCGTGAGGTCGCTGATATTTCCTGCCTGCCAGGGTGAGGCCTACCGGCGATGCGTTGAATCGTATCGCCGGTAGGCCGAACGCCCGGCCATGGATGGCCGGGCCGGCGATCGTAAACGAGGCCGCAGCCGCGCCAGGGACGGCGTTACCATCCCCATCATGAAAATCGTGATTCTCGATCGGGACGGCGTCATCAACGAAGACTCCCCGAACTTCATCAAGTCGGTGGCCGAATGGCATCCGGTGCCCGGTAGCCTCGAAGGCATTGCCTTGCTGTGTCAGGCCGGCTTCCGGGTGTTCATTGCGTCGAACCAGTCCGGCATCGGCCGCGGCCTGTTTGATTTCGATGCGCTGTTCGAGATCCACGACAAGATGCAGCGCGCGCTGGCCGAACTCGGCGGCCGTATCGACGGCGTGTTCTACGCGCCGGAGCATCCGGACCAGGCCAGCGTGATGCGCAAGCCGGCGCCCGGCATGCTGAAGGATCTTGCCAAGCGCCTGAATATCAGCCTGGACGGCGTGCCCTTCGTCGGCGATTCCGGCTCCGATCTGGAAGCGGCTCGCGCAGCCGGAGCGCGCCCCGTTTTAGTGCTTTCCGGGAACGGAAAACGCACCAAAACAAAGCATGACGCGGCTGATATCGAGGTGTACGATGACCTTCTGGCCTTCGCGCGCACTCATATAGAGCGTTCTGTAGCGCAGTCCTGCTAGGCAGCTGGCCGTCTGAAAGGCCGCCAGTCCGGCCAGAACCAGCCAGCCAGCAACAGCAGCGCCAGCCCGCCGGGAATCCAGCGCAGATCGGTTTCGACTTCCGCTGGCTGTGACAGCTTGCGATCGTGCAGTGCCTGATCCAGCGAATGACTGTCGACCAGGCGCAGATAGTCGAAGCCGACAGTCTTGGCCAGCTGCTGCAGATGCGGCTCGCGCAGTTCCGACAGGTGCTCGTGGCTGGTGCCGCCGGTCGACGATGCAGCACCCGCCCATTGCAGCACTTCGCTGCCGCGCCAGTAGCCGATGCGGGCGCCCTCGGTGTCGGTTTTCGGGATCGGCCGCGGTTCGTCACCGCCGACGCCTACCACCCAGCCGCGCACTTCGCCGATCTGGCCGTCGTAGTTGCGCACCCGTTCCGGCGGCAGCGGTGGCGCTTCCTGGCCGTCGGTCATGAAGATCACCGTCGGCAGCGGTTTCAGATCGCGGACATTGATCATCGTCCACAGCAGGCCTTCCTGGATTTCGCTGGACCGCTCGAAGGCCATGCGGCCGTCGATGCCGCTCAGCGCTTCGAGCAGCGCGCTGTAATTGCGGCAGACCTCGACCGGCGCCAGCAGCATGACGATCTTGCGGCCGGCGAATACGCCCCAGCCGATCCGGGTATCGCATTTCGGATTCTTCAGCGCTACCGCGACCGAGTGCTTGGCGAATTCGAGACGGCTGACCGGCTTGCCGTCGAGCTGATAGTCCTCGACGTTCATGCTCTGCGAGACGTCGAAGATCACCAGGTGATCATAGGCATCGCGGGTCACCGGCAGCTTCGGCAGCCAGGCCGCCGTCGCCAGCAGCACGAACACCGGCAGCAGCAGCCAGCCACCGCCGCGCAGCGCGTTCCGCAGATAGCCACCGAAGCCGGGCCTCACGGCAGCTCGGGCTTGTCGCCGTTCGGGCGTTCGACCGATGGCGGCGGCGTGACGTCGACATTACCGTCGTCCGCCTCCGGCTCCAGCCACAGCGCGCGCTCGAGGTTGTAGCGCGCTTCCCAGTGCAGCGGGTCTTCGTCGAGCACGCGGCGGTAGGACTGCTTGCCAAGCTCGACCAGGGTGCGGCCCTTGGCCACCTGCTCGTTGCCGATCAAGCGCGCCTGCCGCATGTGCAGATTGGCAAGGTCGTAGCGGGCGATCAGGCGGATGTCGTCACGCGGCGATTGCGCCAGCGCTTCGAGCGCTTTCAGCGCGCGTTCGTAATCCTCGGTGTGGGCGATGGCGACTGCGAAGGCCAGCGCCGCTTCGGGCGTGTCGAGTACCGGCGCCACCAACTGGCCGCCGCCTTCGGCGATCCGGCTCGCCTCGGCGGCATAAGCCGAGGCTTCGTCGATCACCGTATTGGCGCGCTCGGCGGATTGCAGGCGCAGGCCCAATGCCAGCGCGGTGCCGGCCAGGGCGAGCGCGGTCAGGCCGAAAGCGAGATGAATGGGGCGACGTTTCACGAGGTCTGGAAGCTCCGCACGGTGAGGCCGCGATGGATCAGCAGCGCGAATGCCGCGACCATCGCCAGCCCGTAGAACAGGTGAGTGAAATCGCGGCGCGGAATCCGCTCGCGATATTCCAGCGGCAGGTTCTGCTGGCGCTCGATCTCGGCCACCGCTTTCGAAACCGCGTCCGGGCTTTCCGCTTCGAACACCTTGTAGGTGGTCGGCAAGGTCTTGAAGAAACGGTGCATCGCCACGTCGGTGATCAGACCGACGGCTTCCGGCTCCTTCTCGTCGTCAAGCCGCGGCCAGTTCGCCGAGCGCAGATACAGCCAGTCCAGCGCCACGCGATGCTTGGCCATGCCGTCGCGGATGCGCTGGCGCGTCGCGTCGTCGATCTCGGCAGCGCCATCGGAGACCAGCAGGATTACCCGGCTGCCCGAGTACGCGCGGCCCTCGAACTGGCTCAGTGCGGCGATCAGGCCACGGCCGAGATCGGTGCCCGGCAGGCCGTTGGAAATGCCGGCAGCAGCAATGCCGGCCTGGATCACTTCCGGCGACTGCGAGAACGGCGTGACGCGAAACGGCGCGGCACCGAACATCAGTAGCGAGAAGCGATCTTCCTTGCGCCGCTCGACGAAGCGGGACAGCGCCTCGCGGGCGACATTGCGCTTGCGCAGCGGGCTGTCACGACGCCGTTTCGGATGCGCCCCGCGGGCCACCATCTCGTCATCCATGCTCAAGGACGAATCGAACAGCACGACGATTTCGGCACCGCGGCCGATGCGCTCCACTTCCCATTCCGGCCGGCCCGGCCTGGCCAGCGCCAGCACCGTGGCAAGGATCGCCAGCACCGCCGCCGCACGGCCGAGCCGTTCGATCCAGCGGCCGAGCGAATCCTCCGGCAGCCAAGGCAGGGAGGAGAAGGTCAGCTCTTCGCGGCGCCGACGCAGCAGCGGCAGCAGTGCCAGCGGCAACAGCAGCAAAGCCCAGGGCTGGGCGAAATCGAGCGGCAGCGAGGGCGCGCCGTCGATCATGCTTCGTGCTGCTTCTCGATTGCCCGCAACTGCGCGCACAGCGCGTTCGGCGACAGGCTGCTGCCGTCACGGCCGCCGAAGAAGCGGGCGGCGGATTCGGCGTAGAAGCGCTCGATGGCATCGCGCGCCGCTTCCAGATGCGGCGCGGCGCGGAACAGCAGCGCCAGCGTTGCCGGCTGCACGACTCTGCCGGCCGTCGCATCGAAAGCCTGATGCAGGCAACGCCAAGCGGCTTCGGAATCGGGCGCGAGATGACTCAGCTCGCGGCGCGCGCGGGCAAACGGCAGCCGCTCGGAAGCCTGCCATTCGCGCCAGCGCCACCAGGCCAGCCAGGCGAGCAGTACGGCGACGAGCGCGGCCAGCACCAGTTTCAGCGGATGGCGAATCGCATCGGTATCGATCACCGGCGCCGGGCGATCCGGCTGCAAGGCGCGCAACGCGCCCTGGTTGCTGATCTGCGCGGAAGTGATCGCGCCGACGGTGATCGGCCAGTCCGGCACGTCGATGAACAGATCCGGCGTCGTCGTGCGCAGCTTCAGCTTCGGCAGCGCAATGACATCGACATCCTTCGAGGCATTGACGATCTGGTACTCCATGACCAGCCAGCGCGAGCCGTCTGCATGTCGCTCGACCGTGGTTGCGCGCCGCGCGATCCAGACACCGTAGCGATCGCGGCCCGGCAGTTCGGCCAGTTCCACCGGCTTGCCATCGACACTGAGCTGCACCTTCTGCAGCAGCAGATCGCCGACCAGATACCCATAGGCGCGTGGATTTTCGACCGGCGTGCGCGGCGGCGGGCGCAGGGCGGCTTCAGCAGCGGCCAGCGCTTCCGGTGTCGGTGGCAGATAACCTTCGGCGATCGGCATCGGCGCAGCTTCAGGTGCCGGGCTGGCCGCAGGTTCCGGCGGCGATGCGGCAGGCGCCGGCTCGGTCTTCACCGTCGCCGCTTCGATCGCCGCCGCTTCCTCGGCGGCTTTGCGCTCGGCTTCGGCAGTGGCCGCCGCGCGCTTTTCCGGGCGCGGATCGAACACCGCTTCGCCCTTGAACGGCGGCTGGTAATCGCGGTTCGGCGGGTCCTGCGCGACGGCGCACAGCGGCGCTGCAAGGACGAAGACGAGTAGGGCGCTCGCGCGGCTCATGCGTTCGCCTCGAAGAAATATTCCGACATCGCATCGGCATCGAAAGCGCCTTGCGCCCAGAACGGCCGCAGGCCGCGATTCGAGAAGAAGGTCTGCAGGCTGGCGCGGCGTTCGGCGACGGCATCGCGCCATTGCTCGCGCAGCTTGGGCCGCAGCCACATCGTCCGCCGCGCGGCAGTTTCGGCATCGCGCAGCGCGATCAGGCCATTGGCCGGTGGCGGCTCGGTTTCAGCCGGGTCCCAGAGAATCACCGGCACGATGTAGGCGCGGGACAAGGTGTCGAGCGCTTCATCGAGCCGGGCCAGCGGGAAGTGGAAATCGGAAGCCAGGAACACCAGGCATTGACGGCCGGCGAGCCGCTGCAAGGCTTGCAGCAAGCCCTCGACCGGATCGCCGCGATGGCGCTCGCCGGCCTCGGCGTGTTCGACCAGCGCCGGGTTTTCGAGCTGGGCGGCCATCACGTGGCCGACGCCGCGGCTCAAGCTGGCCGGCACGTAAAGATCCTCGCGCTCGACGGTATCGAAAGCGACCATGCCGGCCGCGTCACCGACCCGAAATGCGCTGGCACCGATCGCCCGCGCAAGATCGGCGAGCACCGCGAGCTTGGAGCGGCGCGCGCCGAACAGCATCGACGCCGAGACATCGGCGACCAGTTGCACCGGCACGCCGACCCGCTGGCGCATCACCCGCACCAGCCACTCGCCGCGGACGTCCCGTATCGACGCGCGGACATCGAGCCGGCGCGGATCGGGATGGCTGAACAGCGGCGCGTGGGTGACGAATTCCTGGCCATTGCCGTGGCTGGTGCCCGGATGCGAGCCCGGCCGCTGACCGCCGGCGCGCATCGGCAGGCGATAGTAGAAATCGCTGGCCTGGCTCATCTCAAGGTGCCGGGACGCGCTCGAGAATCTGCGCGACCAGCGCATCGGCGAGTTCGGCGCGGCGCAGTTCGTAGACCGGCGTGAAGAACACGCGATGAACCATCGTCGACGGGAACACCGCCTGGATATCGTCCGGCACCAGGTAGTCGCGGCCGGCGAGCCAGGCGACGACGCGGGCTGCGCGCACCAGCGCCGACACGCCGCGCGGGCTGGCACCGGCGAGGATCAGCCGGCGCATGTCGACGTTGTCGATCTGGATGCCGGCGGCGAGCGGATTGCGGGTCGCTTCCCAGAGCGCGAGCACGTATTTTTCCAGCGCTACACTGGCCCGTACCGAAGCCTGAATACCGGCGCCGATCTCGTTCAGCTGCTCCCAGGGCAGCAAGCCGGCGGGCACCGTTTCGATCAGGCGATCGCTGTCGTGAAAGGCCGGATCGAAGGCCAGCGCGCGGCGGATCGCCGGATCACTCGGTGTAGCCATGCGCAGCTCGAACATGAAGCGGTCCCGCGCGGCAGAGGCGAGTTCGAAGGTTTCTTCGCGCTCGATCTTGTTGCGATCGGCGAACACGGTCATGTGCGGAAACCGGTATTCGCGATTGAACGCCGACACCGTGCGCTCGGCCATCGCGCGCAGCAGCAGCGATTGCACCTGTGGACGGGCGCGATTGATCTCGTTGAAGAAGAAAGTCACCAGCCGCTCGCCGTGGCGCAGCAGGGGGCCGGGATCGATGCGCGGGCGGCCCTGGTCATCGACATAGGTGTGATAGATCAGGTCGCCCGGCAGCAGATCGACCGTGCCTTCGACTCGCTCGAAATCGCCACCGATGGCTCGCGAGAACGCCCGCAGCACCGTGGTCTTGCCGACGCCGACATCGCCTTCGAGCAGTACATGGCCTCGGGCGAACAGCGCGATGTTGATCAGCCGCACGGTATCCGGCTGGCCGATCACCGCGCGGCCGACTTCGGTCTCGATCTTCAGCGCCTGGTTGCGCCAGTCCTGCAGCTGCGTATCGGCAATCTTCGACATCGAGTCGCGCTCGTGCGTGGTGGCCGCGCGGGGTCGGCGCGCAGCGGGGACGGATCAGGGAGTCGGGATCAGGCGGAGGCAGGCGCACGCGAAAGCAGCGCCCGGGCTGTGCCGGGCGCGCGGCTGCAAGCGACAAGGGACAGCCGGGCAGACGGCAACCGGGTCATGCGAGCTCCTCCAGAACTTTGCAGGTGCCTCGTTGGGCGCCCATCTAGTGGTCCGAAGTTAACGCAGATTGGCGCAGCCGTGGCGCAGTGCGCGCCCCTGTGTCGACAGGCGCGGCTTGTTACGCGCGAGTGTCCCCCAAAGGCACCACTAACGGCCCACTCGCCGCTTTCTCAGAGTAGCGGCGAAGACGTATCCGGCCCCTTGATCCGGGCATAGGCAGCCAGCGCGCGATCACGCGATTCGCTCAGGGAAACGATCGGCTTCGGATAGTCCTGCCCCGGCGAAAACTTCGCCGCCAGCCACACCGCCGGCTTCGCCTCCCAGGGTGCGTGCAGGCTGGCGTCGGGCAGCCTGGCGATCTCCGGCACCCAGTGACGGAGATAGACGCCGGCGCAGTCGAACTTTCCGCTCTGCAGCACCGGATTGAAGATGCGGAAGTACAGCGCGGCATCGGCGCCGCAGCCGGCGCTCCACTGCCAGCCTAGCGAGTTCTGCGCCAGGCTGGCGTCGACCAGGGTGTCCCAGAACCAGCGCGCGCCTTCCTGCCAGGGAATCAGCAGATTCTTGGTCAGGAAGCTGGCGACGATCATCCTCACCCGGTTGTGCATCCAGCCGGTGGTCCACAGCTGGCGCATGCCGGCATCGACGATCGGCACGCCGGTGCGGCCGCGTTGCCAGGCGTGCAGATCGGCGGCGTAATCCTCAGGCGCTCTCCACGGGAACGCGGCGAACTTCGGGTACAGCGGCTGATCCGGCGTGGTCGGGAAATGGAACAGCAGGTGATGCGAGAACTCGCGCCAGCCCAGTTCGCGGACGAAGTGCTCGATGTTGCCGGTCAACCCCTGCACCTGTCGCTCGCCGACCAGCCGCCGCGTGCGATGGACCAGTTGCACCGGGCCGATCTCGCCGAAGTGCAGATGCGGCGATAGGCTCGATGTCGAAGTCTGTGCCGGCAAGTCGCGCTGCTCCTTGTATCGCGCCGCGCCATCGGCGAAGAAGGCTTCAGCTTGCGTCCAGGCCCCGGCTTCGCCAGGTGTCCAGTCGGCATAGAAGCCGTCATCCCAGCGAATCGTCGGCAGCAGCTTCAGCTTGTCGATGCCGAGGCTGGATGGAATCTTCTTCGGCGCCGGGATCCGTTTCGGCGCGGCCAGCGGTTCACGAACGTTGCGGCTGCCGGCATTGCGCCAGAACGGCGTGAACACACGATAAGGATCACCACCTCCGGTCTTGACCTCCCAGGGCTCGACCAGCAGCGCCGAGTTGTGGCTTTCGGCGTCGAGGCCATCGTCACGCAGCGCCTGCTTGATCCGGGTATCGCGAGCGATCAGCGCCGGCTCGTACAGGCGGTTCCAGTGCACGGCCGTCGCGCCGGTTTCCTTCACCAGCTTGCGCAGTTCGGCCAGCGAATCAGCGCCCGCGCGAATCACCAGCGGCGAGCCGAGTGCGGCGAGGCGAGCCGAGTGCGCGGTCAGCGAGTGATGCAGCCACCAGCGGCTGGCTGCGCCCGGCTGCCACGGCGCTTCTTCGTCCGGCGCGTGGAGGTAGACCGGCAGGACCTGATCATGGCCAGCGAGTGCAGCGATCAGCGCGGGATTGTCGGCAACGCGGAAATCGCGCCGGAACCAGACGAGGGCAGTGCTCACAGGCGGCAGGAAGTAGGGATCAGGACGCGGTCGGAAGTGCCGGCAGGCGAGTGCCGCACTGGCCGCAGAAGCCGGCGCCGGCATTGGCTGGCGTGCCGCACTGGGTGCAGAAGCGGGTGGTGCCTGCGGCTGGTGCCGGCGCAACGCCGAGCGCCTGCTGCACGCCGGCTGGCAGCGCGCTGCCGCCTGCGGCCTGCGGCGGGTTGATCTTGTCGAGCACCGCGAGGCGCTGCAGATCGGTCTGCGAACTCGGCGCGATGATCGAGGCCTGGCGCACGCCGAAATCGGCGAGATGCGCGGACAGCCGTTCGGCTTCGTCCGGCAGGCCGCGGATCGACAGCAGCGAACGTTCGGTATCCGGCCCGAAGCTGACCGTGTCGACCTCGGCCACCCACAGCCGCAGACTCATGTCCTCGACGTTGACGATCTCTTTCTGAGTCTTGACCCGGTCCTGCAGCAAGGTGCCGATCGAGGTCTGCGCGCGCTGGTAGTTGCCGTGCGCTTCCAGCCAGTAGATGCGCGAGGTGAACTCGAAACGCCGCCACAGCGCGTTGCCGCCATCGAAGCCGAAGCGTGCGATCAGCAGCAGCGACAGGCCGATCAGCATCGCGCCCCATTGCTGCGGCACCTGTGCGGCGTACAGCGCCATGCCGGCGCCGCTGGCAGTGGCGAGCAGCGAGAAGGCGTCGAGCATCAGCAGCCAGCGATAGGTGTCCAGCGACAGGCAGCGCGACAGGCTCAGAGGTTCCATGTCGTTCGGCAACGGCTGGGTTTCCTCGATCGCATGGCCTTCAAAGCTGCCGGCCGGGGCGCTGCCGAGCTTCGGCAGCTTGCGCAGGTAGATGCGGTTGGGCACGGTTTCGGTCCAGCTGCGCTGCATCTCGCGATCGAACTCCAGGAAGATCTGCCCCGGCGGCGCGTTCATCGAAATCGTGTGCAGCCGCTGCGCCATCGCGATCTGGTTCGGCCTCACCACCTGGGCAACGGCCGCCTTCAGCAGCAGCGAAGCGGCGATCAGCGCGGCGACCAGGATCGCCACCGTCACCGGCACGAACTGCACGGCGCCCTTGAACGGCATGCCGGTATTGCCGATCGCCTGACTGAGCAGCAGCGGGCCGATCATCGCCGCGATGATGAAGGCGACGATCGCGCGGATCGACAGCTTGCGGCCACCGAGCGCGCCCTGGCGCAACGGCAGCAGCACGATGGCATTGACCAGCAGGAAGTACAGCGCGCCTACCCAGCCGCGTACCGCGCCCGAGCCGACGCCGATGATCGACACGCCGAAGCACAGCAGCAGGAAGCCCAGCCCGAGCGCGTTGTGGAACTCGGCGCGCGCCAGGTACTGGGTGCGGCGTGGCGAGAACACCAGATCGCGGACCAGCGAATAGAGCAGGTTGTCGATCGCGCCAGTCGGCACCGAGTAATTGATCGCGTTCTGGCGAATGGTTTCGCGCAGGCCTTCACCATCCGGGCTGCTGCCCTCAACGTCTTTCGGCAACTGCGGCGCCAGGCCCACCGGTTGGTTGCGGCCGAAGAAGAAGCGCAGCTGGCGCAGCGCCTTGACGCCGAACACCAGCCCGAACAGCAGCAGCACGGCGGCGATCACCACCGGCGCCACCGCAGCGCCGTTGCTGCCCAGCTGCAGCGAATGGCGGGCACCGAGCAGGGCGACCACCGCGCAGACCAGACAGATCACCGAGGCCGCGCCGAGAAACAGGTTCTCGACCCGATGCGGGTTCGGTAATTCGAAGCGGGTCGACTCGGGGTTGTACTCGTAGCTCACGGCGGCCTCCGACAGAGTTCGGGGCAGTGTAGCCGCCGAAGCGTGACCCGCCGCCGGTGTGCAGCGGTGCGGGGGATATAATCCTCACATCCATGAACACATCCCCAACGGCCGCCCTGTCGATCAACGGCGTCCGCAAAGCTTACGGTGCCGTCAAGGCATTGAACGGCCTCAGTTTCGACATCCGGCAGGGCGAGTTCTTCGGCCTGCTCGGCCCGAACGGCGCTGGCAAGTCGACCCTGATCAGCATCATTGCCGGCCTGATCCGCGCCGACGAAGGCAGCGTCGCCGTGCTCGGCCACGACACCGTGCGCGACTGGCGCACCGCGCGCCGGCAGCTCGGCGTGGTGCCGCAGGAACTGGTCTTCGATCCGTTCTTCAACGTCGTCGACATGCTCCGCATCCAGGCCGGCTATTACGGCGCCGGCAAGGAAGTCTGGCCGTGGATCGACGAGATGCTCGAACGCCTGGATCTGTCAGCCAAGCGCACGGCGATGATGCGATCGCTGTCCGGTGGCATGAAGCGCCGCGTGCTGATCGCTCAGGCTTTGGTGCACAAGCCGCCGGTGGTGATCCTCGATGAGCCGACGGCCGGCGTCGATGTCGATCTGCGCCGCACCTTGTGGGCGTTCATGCGCGATCTGCATCAGAAGGGCACCACCGTGGTGCTGACCACGCATTACCTCGAAGAAGCGCAGGAGATGTGCGAGCGCATCGCGATCATCGACAAGGGCGTGGTGCGGGTCATCGAAACCACCGAAGCGCTGCTCAACCGCCATCCGTTCCGTTTCCTGACCCTGAAGCTGGTCGATGGCGCCGAGCTGCCGGCCAGCCTGCGTGAACTGGTGACCAGCGAGAAGGCGGGCGCCGTCGAGCTGAAGCTGGAGCGAGAGAAGCATCCGATCGCCAGCGTCTTCGCCGCCCTTCGCTCGGCCGGCATCGGCATCGCCGATGTCTCGACCCGCGATCCGGATCTCGAAGACATCTTCATCGAGCTGACCGGCAAGGCGCTGTCCAGCCCGCAGGGAGCCGCGAAATGAACGCCAACCAACTCGGCTTCTACACCCTTCTCAAAAAAGAGGTGATGCGCTTCTGGGCGGTCTTGGGCCAGACGGTGATGGCGCCGGTGGTCACCGCGCTGCTCTACCTGCTGGTCTTCGCCCAGGCCATGAGCGGCCGTGCCGAAGTCTATGAAGGCGTTACCTACACCCAGTTCCTGCTGCCCGGTCTGGTGATGATGACGGTGCTGCAGAACGCCTTCGCGAATTCGTCTTCATCGCTGGCGCAGTCGAAGATCATGGGCAGCCTGGTATTCCTGCTGATGGCGCCGCTCGGCCACTGGGAGTTCTTCTTCGCCCATGTCGTCGCCGGCCTGATACGCGCCGCGCTGGTCGCCACCGCGATGCTGGTGGTGGCGATCCCGTTCGTCGATCTGCCGATCGCCCAGCCGTTGGCGCTGATCGCGATGTTCCTGCTCGCCGGCGGTTCGCTGGCGGTGCTCGGCATCATCGCCGGCATCGTCTCCTCGAAGTTCGATCACCTTGCCGCGTTCTCGAACTTCATCATCACGCCGCTGAGCTTTCTCTCCGGCGTGTTCTATTCGGTGCACTCGCTGCCGGCCGTGTGGTTCAAGGCTTCGCATCTGAACCCGTTCTTCTACATGATCGATGGCTTCCGCTACGGCTTCTTCGGCCGCTCGGACGTGTCGATCTGGCAAAGCCTCGCCTGGACCTCCGGCTTCTTCATCGCGATCTCTGCGGTCGCGCTGTGGATGCTGATGACCGGCTACAAACTCAGGAAGTAATCCCATGATGACCAAGGAACAGATCAAGGCCCTGCTCGATGCCGGCCTGCCGGGTGCGGTGATCGAAGTCAAAGGCGACGATGGCCAGCATTTCGAGGCCGATGTCAGCTGGAGCGGCTTCACCGGCCTGAGCATGGTCAAGCAGCATCAGGCCGTCTACGCCGCGCTCGGCGACAAGATGGGCCGCGAGATTCATGCGCTGGCGCTGAAGACGCGCGCCGCCTGAACCCGTCGAGAATCAGCGGCGGTCTCACGCGAAGGCGCAAAGACGCCAAGAGAAGCAGAAGCCTTTTGAAGGTCTTGATGCTTCGCTGTTCCTCCGCGTCTTTGCGCCTTTGCGTGAGGCGCGGTTTCACCGAGTCACGAGAGTTGAATGGACAAATTCCTGATTGAAGGCAACGGCCCGCTGTCCGGCGAAGTGGCTGCCAGCGGTGCCAAGAACGCCGCGCTGCCGATCCTCTGCGCCAGCCTGCTGATCGATGGCGAGCTGAATCTTTCCAACGTGCCGGACCTGCACGACGTGGTCACCACCAAGAAGCTGCTCGCGCAGATGGGTGTTGCCGTCGCCAGCCCCGGCCCGGGTCTGTTCACCGCCAATGCCAGCGGCATCACCACCTGTGTCGCGCCGTACGAGCTGGTGAAGACCATGCGCGCGTCGATCCTGGTGCTCGGCCCGCTGCTGGCCAAGCGCGGCCATGCCGAGGTTTCCCTGCCCGGCGGTTGCGCGATCGGCGCACGGCCGGTCGATCTGCATCTGATGGGCTTGAAGGCCATGGGTGCCGAGATCGAACTCGAAGGCGGCTTCATCAAGGCCCGTGCGACCCGGCTGAAAGGCGCGCGCATCTACTTCGATACGGTCACCGTCACCGGCACCGAAAACCTGCTGATGGCCGCCGCGCTCGCCGACGGCGAAACGGTGCTCGAGAACGCGGCGCGCGAGCCGGAGATCGTCGATCTCGCCAACTGCCTGATCGCGATGGGCGCGAAGATACGCGGCGCCGGCACCGGCACCATCGTCATCCAGGGTGTTGCCAATCTGCATGGCGCCAGCCACGCGGTGATTCCGGATCGCATCGAAGGCGGCACCTTTCTCGTTGCCGCCGCGATCAGCCGCGGCAAGGTGCGGCTGGTGAAGACCGATCCGAACGCGCTCGACGCGGTGCTGGTCAAGCTGCAGCAGGCCGGCGCGCGAGTGTCGACCGGCGAGGACTGGATCGAGGTCGACATGCAGGGCCGGCGTCCGGCGTCGATCAATCTGCACACCATGGCGCACCCCGGTTTCCCCACCGACATGCAGGCGCAGTTCATGGCGCTGGACTGCTACGCCGAAGGCGTCGGCACGATTCGCGAAACTATCTTCGAGAACCGCTTCATGCACGCGCAGGAGCTGTTGCGCCTCGGTGCCGACATCCGCATCGAAGGCAATACCGCGATCGTCACCGGCCGCGAGAAGCTCACCGGCGCGCCAGTGATGGCCACCGATCTGCGTGCCTCCGCAGCGCTGGTGCTGGCTGCAATCGCCGCCGAAGGCACGACGACGATCGACCGCGTCTACCATATCGATCGCGGCTACGAGCACATCGAGACCAAGCTGGGTCAGCTGGGCGCGAAGATTCAGCGAGTCAAATAACGAGGCTGGTGGGTACGTCCCCGGCTGATCACGGTCGGAGACGAGGCATGAGTATCGACATCAAGGCGCTGTTGTTCGCAGCGGCACTGATGAGCAGCGGCACGGCGATAGCGGCGCCATTGCTCATCGACAGCATCAAGGCGAAGTCGCCCGTCGGCGGCGCCGAACTGCGCTTCCCGAAGCTCGCCGGCAACGGCGCCAACTTCCGCGCGATCAATCTGTACCTGTTCGCGGTGGAACTGCAGCAGCGGCCCGCGCGTGATGCGAAGGCCGCGCTCATTCTTCCCGAGGATGGCTCGCTGAGCGCGCTCGATTACGAAATCGTCGGCGATAACGGTCGGGTGTTGTCGATTCGCATCAGCGGCACGCGCAGCGGCGTGGGCTTTTCGCACCTGCACAACTTCGACGTCGCCAGCGGCTTGCCGATCCTGCTCGCCGATCTGTTCACGCCGGAAGGCTATGGCCGCCTGCGGACGCAGGTCGCCACGCCGAGAGTGCAGCGCATCCGCGATTTCCAGCAGACGCTCAACCCCAAGGACGATCTGCAATCCGAGCAGCGCGAGGTTTACGAAGACTGCCTGCCGTCCGTGCGTGGCGACACCTTGACCGACAACCAGCTGCTGCTGGCGATCGATCATCTGGCGCTGGAACGCCCGGATTGCACGACACCCGATCAACTCGAACTCGACGTGCTGCGGCCGCTGAAGGTCAAGCTGCCGCTCGCTGCGCTGGCGCCGGATCTCGGGCCTTACGGCAGTTGCGCGCTGTTGCCGGCAGCGTCGGCACCCGCCTGTACGCTGCCGCCGAAGCAGGGCCTGCGGCTGGGCAGCTATGCCGGCACGATCGGCGACAAGGAGAAGATCAATCTGGTCGTCGAGCGCCTGTACGACGGCGATCGTGTCGATGCCAGCTGGTCCCGCGAGGCGGACGGCCGCTATCACCGCCTGCAGGGCCGCGTGCAGCGCAACGGCAAGGCCAAGCTGTTCGAGACCGAGGCCGGCAGCGAAGCCTTGCTGGTCGAATTCACGCTGTTCGGCAAGGCCGATGGCAGCTTCGCCGGCCAATGGCGCACGGTCACCGGCGGCTCCGCATTGAAACCGCTGGAACTTAAAGTCCTGCAATAGGGCCGTAGCGGATAAGCTCCGCCCGCTCGCGCGATATGCGCCGATCAACAATCACGAGAACAACCATGGAAACCTCCCCGCAAGCCCAGCTTGCCGTCCTGATCGACGCCGACAACGCCAACGCCAAGCGCATCGACGGCCTGCTCGCCGAAGTCGCCAAGTACGGCCGCGCGACCACCAAGCGCGCCTATGGCGACTGGACGACGCAGAACCTCGGCAGCTGGAAGCAGACGCTGGCCCGCCACGCGATCCAGCCGATGCAGCAGTTCAGCAACACCAAGGGCAAGAACTCCACCGACAGCGCGCTGATCATCGACGCGATGGACCTGCTCTACACCGAGCGTTTCGATGGCTTCTGCATCGTCTCCTCGGATTCCGATTTCACCCGCCTGGCTTCGCGCATCCGCGAATCCGGCCTCACCGTCTACGGCTTCGGCGAACGCAAGACGCCGCAGCCGTTCGTGCGCGCCTGCGACCGCTTCATCTTCGTCGAGGTGTTGCGTGACGGTGAGCCGGATACGCCAGCCGAAGCGCCGCCGCCGCGCAATGCCGAACGTGCGGTGCCGCCGCCCGGCCGTGGCAAGCCGGTGCCGCCGGCGCCCGCGCAGCCCAATAATGTTCGTCCGCCCGCGAAGCCGGCCGAAGGTTCATCGTCCGGTGACGAGCGCCCGGCGCGTGGCGCGCCGATCGACGATCCGGCACTGCTTGGCCCGCTGCGCGCCGCGGTGGCCGATGCCGGCGACGAGGATGGCTGGGTCGGTCTCGGCGCCGTCGGCAGCCTGCTCAGCAAGCGCATGCCCGAGTTCGATCCGCGCAACTACGGCCGCAAGAAGCTCAGCGATCTGATCGCCGCAATCCCCTTGTTCGAAGTCGAAGAGCGCGGCGAACCCGGCCGCTCGCGGGCGCTGTTCATTCGCGAAAAGCGGGTACGCGAAGGCGGCGATGCGAAGCCCGAGACTCGTCAGGAGCAGAAGATCGAAGCGCGTCCGGAAGCGAAGCCCGAAGCGAAGTTCGAGCCGAAGCCCGAGTTCAGATTCGAGCCGAAGGCCGAGGTCGTCGCCGAGGTTCGCGTTGAAGCGCAGCCCGAAGCGCCGCGCGCGCAGCCGAAGCACGAGCCACGTCCGCATCAGCCGAAGCCGCCCCAGCAGCCGCCTTCGCAGCCGGCGCCGAGACCGCAAGCGCAGGCCGGCCACGAAGGTGAGAAGGATTGGGCGCCGCGTCGCGATGATCGCCGTCCGTCCTGGGCGATTCCGAAGCCGGTAATCGCGGCCGATCCTGTCGTTGCGCCACCGCCGCCGGCACCTGCGGTGGTCGTTTCAGCCGAGCCGATCGTCGTGGCACCCGCGGCGGCCGTGGTCGAGAAGAAAGCCGAAGCAGCGCCGCGCGCACCGCGCAAGCAGGCGCCGAAGAAGGCAGTGGCGAAAGCGGTGGCGAAGGCTGCTCCGGTGAAGGCTGCCGAGCCGGTTGCCGTCGAGCCCGCGGCTGATCCAGCCGCCGCGAAACCGCGGCGCCGTGCCAAGGCTGCTGCCCCTGGTGGCGGCGAGTAAAACCAAGGCGGGATGCCGATCCGGGCGGCGATGGTGGCTGCCCGGATCGCTCAGGCGCCTAAAGAAAATCTTGACCTCGAAATGACGCTCGACTGACCAGGTCGGAGCCACTACTATCGCCGCACCCACCGACATTGCAGCTCCTTAGGCAGGCAAGACCACCGCCTCCTGATAAGGATTTCTGCAATGCCCGCAGCACGCTCCCACCGTCATCATTTCCGAATTGCGCTCGCCCTGAGCCTGGGCTGGCCGGTACTGGTCGCCGCCGCCGACGACCCTGCCGCCGAGACGGTCAGTCCTGACAAGCAGCCGGTCGTGCTCGGCACCGTCACTGTCGCGGCCAGCACGCAACCGGGCTACACCGTCGAGGAAAGCCACTCGGCGACCAAGCTGGATCTGAGCCTGCGTGATACGCCGCAGTCGGTTACCGTGATCACGCGGCAGCGCATGGATGACCAGAACCTGCAGTCGCTGCGCAGCGTCCTCGACAACACCACCGGCGTTTATTCCTACGCGTATGACAGCGAGCGAGTGGTGTTCACCTCGCGCGGCTTTCTGGTCGACAACACGTTGTACGACGGCATTCCGGTGGCCAGCGACCAGAACACCAGCGCCGTCGACGCCACCCTGGATACCGCGCTGTTCGAGCGCATCGAAATCGTCCGCGGCGCGACCGGCTTGCTGACCGGCGCCGGCAGCCCGTCTGCGGCCGTGAATCTGGTGCGCAAGCACGCCGATAGCCGCAGCTTCGATGGCGAGGCTACCTTCGTCGCCGGCTCCTGGAACAACTACCGCGCCGTTGGCGATATCAGCACGCCGCTGAACCGCTCCGGCACGATCCGGGCGCGCGTGGTCGGCGTCTATCAGAACGCCGATTCGTACACCGACCTGTACAGCAACGAGAAGACCGTGTTCTACGGCGTCGTCGATGCCGATCTGGCGCCGCGGACGCGGCTCAGTGTCGGTTACGGTTATCAGCAGACTTTGCCGCAGGCCAATACCTGGGGTTCGTTCCCGCTGTTCTTCAGCGATGGCACGCGCACCGACTGGAAGCGATCGGTCACCACCGCCGCGCAGTCCAGCTACTGGAACATCCGGACCCAGAACGGCTTCGCACAGTTCGATCATGCGTTCGACAACGGCTGGACGCTGCGCACGACGGCGCAGCGCCGCATCGTCGACGGACAGTCCAATCTGTATTACCTGTACGGCTTCCCCGACCCGGTCACCGGCGAAGGGCTGGTGCCGTTCGCCTACCGCGCCAACGACGCCAGCCGGCAGACCTCGGTGGATACCTACCTGAACGGCAAGTTCGATCTGTTCGGGCGCAAGCACGAGTTCGTGCTCGGCGCACTCGGCTCCTGGCTGCGTCTGGATACCGATGAGTTTGCATACGGCGAGATCGCCGATCCGGGCAACTTCCTCAAATGGGACGGCTCCGTTCCGCAGCCGGAATTCGCCACCGAAGGCTCCCTCGTGGTCCGCGACCGCACGCGTCAGTCCGCGGCCTATTCAGCGCTGCGGCTGTCGCTGGCCGATCCGCTGCGGGTGATTCTCGGCGCGCGCTACAGCAGCTGGAAAAGCGATCGTTTCGACCTCTACGGCGCCAACGAGGCCGACGTCCAGAACTTCCGCAAGCTGACCCCGTACGCCGGCGCGATTCTCGATATCAGCCAGCAATTCTCGCTGTTCACCAGCTACACCAAGATCTTCAATCCGCAGAACAACCTGACTCGCGAAGGCCAGTACCTGGACCCGCTCGATGGCCGCAGCGTCGAAGCCGGCATCAAGGGCTCGCATTTCGACAGCCGCCTGAACACCGCGCTGACCTTCTTCGACACGCGCCAGGACAACGCCGCCATCATCGACGAAGGGCATTTCGTGCTCGATGACGAGACCCGTCGCCGCCAGGCCTATCTGCAGGTCGACGGCACCCGCACCCGCGGCGTCGAAGCCGATATCAGCGGCCAGCCGATGAAGGACTGGAACCTGTCCATCGGCGTGTCGCACTACGCGATGAAAGACAGCGATGGCAACACGATCAAGGGTTACATCCCGCGCACCCTGGTGCGCACCTTCACGACCTACCGGCTGGGCGGCGCGCTGCAGGACCTGACCATCGGCGGCGGCATCAACTGGCAGTCCGAGAACCATGTCAGCGTCGAAAGCCCCAGCGGCTTCACCGAAGTCCGTCAGCGCGCGTACTCGCTGCTCGGCCTGATGGCGCGCTACCGGGTGACCTCGCAGCTGTCGGTGCAGCTCAACGGCGAAAACCTGCTCGACAAGAAGTACTACGTGATCGACGAATACGGAAACCTGTACTACGGCCCGCCGGCGAGCGTATCGGCGACCGTCCGCTACGGTTTCTGATCGCTGAGTGCCGCTGCCGTCGAAGCGTCGCCAGCCAGCGCCTTCGACGGCTCGCGCAGGGCCACGCCGGATCGCCGCGCCTTGAACGCTGCGCGCAGGCTGGCGGCGATCAAGGTCGCCGCGTCGCCGATCGCGCAGCCTTCGGGGCGGATATTGGAGATGCAGATGCGCGCCTCGTCGGTGGTGCCGATCTTCGGCGCGTAGGTGATGTAAGCACCGAGGCTGTCCGGCGAGGACAGTCCCGGCCGCTCGCCGATCAGGCAGACGACCAGTTGGGCGCCGAAGCATTCGGCGATCTCGTCGGCCAGCGCGACTCGGGCCTGGGTCGCGATCACCAGCGGGCCAATCCGCAGCCCGTCGAGCTGTGGCAGCAGCGCCGATATCAGCGCCGATGCATGTCGCTGCGGCGCAACGGCCGACAGGCCGTCGGCAATCACCAGCAGCACCTCGGGGCCATCGCTGCGGGCCAGCGCTTCCAGCGCATCGCGCGAACTCGGTGACAGCCGGCGTCCCCAGTCCGGTCGCGCCAGATAGGCGCTGCGGGTTTCGGCGGCGCTCCGCGTTCGGATGATCGGCAGGCCCAGCGGCTGCAGCGCGGTTGCCAACGCATCGACATCGAGTGCGGCATGCACCGCATCGCGTGCCTGAGCGTGAGCGATGCCGAAGGCCAGCACCTCGCGGGTCGGCAAGGAAGCGCCGCTGCGTCCGAGGGCGATGCGGGCCGGCGTCAGGCTGCGCAGTTCTGCCCAGGGATCGGCCGGTGGATCGGCGGGGGCCAGTGCATCGCTGGCAACGGGCTTCGGCAGTTCGCTCATCGCTTCAGTCCGTCCCCGAGCTGATTGATCGCTTCGTGCAAAGGCAGCGCCTGCAGGCTGCGCGCGTCCTGCAAGCGGCCCTGGGCATCGATCAGCTGCAGACGCTGCAGCCAGCTTTCGAACTCCGGCGCATGTTTCAGGCCGAGCATTTCTCGCAGAGCCAGGCCGTCGTGAAAGCTGGTGCTCTGGTAGCCGAGCATCACGTCATCGGCGCCCGGCACGCCCATCACGTAGTTGACGCCGGCGGCACCGAGCAGGGTCAGCAAGGTGTCCATGTCGTCCTGATCGGCTTCTGCATGATTGGTGTAGCAAACGTCGACACCCATCGGCAGGCCCAGCAACTTGCCGCAGAAGTGATCCTCCAGCCCGGCGCGGATAATCTGCTTGGCGTCGAACAGATATTCCGGGCCGATGAAGCCGACCACCGTGTTGACCAGCAGCGGCTGGAATGCGCGGCAGACCGCGTAGGCGCGCGCCTCGCAGGTCTGCTGATCGAGGCCGTGATGGGCGTTCGCCGAAAGTGCCGCCCCCTGGCCGGTCTCGAAGTACATGACGTTGTTGCCGACGGTGCCGCGCTTCAGGCTCAGTGCCGCTTCCTGAGCCTCGCGCAGCAGCGCCAGGTTGATGCCGAAGCTCTTGTTCAGGCCTTCGGTACCGCCGACCGACTGGAACACCAGATCGACCGGCGCGCCAAGCTCGATCGCTTCGATCTGCCGCGTGACATGGGCCAGCACGCAGCTCTGGGTCGGAATCTCGTAGCGGGCGATCAAGGCATCGAGCATGTCCCACAGCCTGCGCAGCTTGGGCATTTCGTCGCTCGCCGGATTGATGCCGATGCAGGCATCACCGGCGCCGTACATCAAGCCATCCAGGGTCGCTGCCAGGATGCCGCGGGCATCGTCGGTCGGATGGTTCGGCTGCAGGCGGATCGCCAGCCGTCCCGGCAGGCCGATCGTCGAGCGGAACGCGGTGACCACGTGCATCTTCTTCGCCGCCAGGATCAGATCCTGATTGCGCATCAGCTTCGACACCGCCGCCGCCATTTCCGGCGTGATGCCCGTTGCGACGGCGGCGAGCACGGCGCTGCTTGCGGCATCGGACAGCAGCCAGTCGCGGAAGCCGCCAACGGTCAGACTGCGCAGCGTCGCGAAGGCCGTAGCGTCGTGTGTGTCGACGATCAGTCGCGTGACTTCATCGGCTTCATAGGCGATCAGCGCTTCATCGAGGAAAGCGGTCAGCGGCAGGTCGGCGAGCGCACAGCGTGCCGCCATCCGCTCCTCGGCGCTGGCCGCCGCAACGCCGGCCAGCGCATCGCCGGAGCGCATCGGCGAGGCTTTCGCCAGCAGTTCTGCGAGCGAGCCGAACACATAGCGGTAGATGCCGACAGTCGCGTGGTAAGTCATGGTCGATCGGGGCTCATCGTTGCCCCGAGCCTGCGTCGAGCCAGCGCCGCATGCAAGCGGGTGCTGGCAGCGGCCATTACAATGCCGCGCTCCATCCCTGGCTGTAACTGCTGCCATGACCTCTCTGACGCTGGCCCTGTCGAAAGGCCGCATCCTCGATGACTGCCTGCCGCTGCTGAACGCGGTGGGTATTGCGCCGTCCGTCGACGCCGGCCGCCTGCTGCGCATTCCCACCCAGGATCCGGGCGTGGAACTGCTCGAAGTCCGCCCGACCGACGTGCCGACCTATGTCGAATACGGCGCCGCCGATCTCGGCATCGTCGGCAAGGACATCCTGCTCGAACACGGTGGCGGTGCCTTGTACGAACCGGTCGATCTCGGCTTCGCGGTCTGCCGCCTCAGTGTCGCGACCAAGAACGATTCGCCGCTGGTCAAGAATCCGCGTCACAACTTCGGCCGTCGCCTGAGAGTCGCGACCAAGTACCCGGAAGTGACGCGCCGCTACTACGCCACGCTCGGCGAGCAGGTCGAGGTCATCAAGCTGTACGGCTCGATGGAACTCGCCCCGCTGGTCGGCCTTGCCGATGTCATCGTCGATCTGGTCGCCACCGGCGGCACCTTGCGCGCCAATGGTCTGGTCGAGATCGAAACCATCTTCACGTCGAGCGCGCGTCTGGTGGTCAACAAGGCGGCGATGAAGATGAAGCACGCCGCGATCCGCGCGCTGCTCGATCGTTTCGTTGGAGCGGTCGCCAATGCTTGACCAGAAGTTGGAAATTGGCAGGCTCGATTCGCGCGCCGCGGACTTCGACGCGAAGCTCGGTGCGCTGCTCGATCGCGCGCCGGAAGCCGACCCGAAAGTCACCGCCGTGGTCGCTGACATCATTGCCGACATCCGCTCCCGCGGCGATGCCGCGCTGGTCGACTACACCAATCGCTTCGATCGCCGCAGCATCGCCTCGGCCGCCGAACTGGAAATCCCCAAGGCAGCCCGTGAAGCCGCCTGGCATTCGCTGGAGCCGGCGCTGCGCGCAGCGCTGGAAGCTGCCGCCGAACGCATCCGTGCCTACGCCGAACGCCAGAAGCTCGAAGGCTGGGAGTTCAGTGACGCTCATGGCAATCGCCTCGGCCAGAAAGTCACCGCGATGGATCGTGCCGGCCTCTACGTGCCCGGCGGCAAGGCGGCGTATCCATCCAGCGTGCTGATGAACGCGATCCCGGCCAAGGTCGCCGGCGTTGGCGAACTGATCATGGTGGTG
>NZ_JAHFRY010000013.1:22517-26418 GCF_023266035.1 Nevskia sp. | reverse complement strand
GGGTGCCCGCGAGCGGTGGTGAAGTGAATCCGGTGGTGCTCGGCGCCGCCCATCTCGCCGGTGTCGATCGGGTGTTCACCATCGGTGGCGCGCAGGCGATCGCCGCGCTCGCCTATGGCACGGCGACGATCCCGGCCGTCGACAAGATCGTCGGCCCCGGCAATGCCTATGTCGCTGCTGCCAAGCGCCTGGTGTTTGGTCGCGTCGGCATCGACTCCATTGCCGGCCCGAGCGAAATCGTCGTCATCGGCGATGGCCTGACCGACCCGCGCTGGATCGCGATGGATCTGTTCAGCCAGGCCGAACACGACGAAGTCGCCCAGAGCATTCTGATTTCGCCGAGTGCCGAACATCTCGACGCGGTGTTCGCGGCGATGAACGCGCGCCTCGCCGAGTTGCCGCGTGCCGACATCGTTCGCCAGTCGATTGCCGGCCGTGGTGCGCTGATCCTGGTCCGCGATCTTGCCGAAGCTGCGCAAGTCTCCAATCGCATTGCGCCGGAACATCTGGAGTTGTCGGTCGCCGAGCCGCGTGCGCTGCTGGAATCCATTCGCCATGCCGGCGCCGTGTTCCTTGGCCGTCATGCGCCGGAAGCTTTCGGCGACTACTGCGCCGGCCCCAACCATGTGCTGCCGACTTCGCGCGCGGCACGCTTCTCGAATCCACTCGGCGTCTATGAATTCCAGAAGCGTTCGAGTCTGATCGAAGTCACGCCAAGCGGCGCGAAGGTGCTGGCCGACATCGCCGGCACCATCGCCGACGCCGAAGGCCTGCAGGCGCATGCCGCCAGCGCGCGCGATCGCGGCTGAGCTCGATTCAGAGCAAAGAGCGCAAGCGTTATCGAGATCACGGATCGCCTGGCGATCGGATTTTAATGTGAGCCGTATCACTGTTTTCCGCTCCGCGAAGGCCAAGTATTGGCCCGCGCCGGACAGGAGCAGAATCAGAAGTTGCCTCCATCGACGCAATCCTCCGTCACACATGCAAGGGAGCGTTGATCATGAAAATCCTCAAGGGAATTCTGGCTGGCGTGGTGCTCGCATTCTCGTCGCTGGTCTGGGCGGCATCGATTGATGTCAATACCGCCGATGCGAAGACACTGGAAACGCTGAATGGAGTCGGTCCGGCGAAAGCGGCAGCGATCGTCGAGTACCGGACCAAGAACGGGCCGTTCAAGACGGTCGACGATCTGGAGAAGGTGCCGGGTATCGGTGCGGCAACAATCTCCAAGAACAAGGACAGTCTGTCGGTCAGCGGCAAGGCCGCGGCAGCCGCCAAGCCGACGGCGAAGTAGACCGCCGCTTTCGGCCACGGGCGCAAGGACTCAAGCCATCGGCGCGAGTCCTTGCACGCTTCGACTTCCCAATATGTGTTCAAGGGTCTGATGGGTCCAGACATGTCCCAATCGCAGACCCCCGCTCAACTGGTCGGCCCTGAATTGCTGGCCGGCTTCGTGCCGATGAGCGCGCTCGCCGCGGAGTCTCTGCAGCGGCTCGCCAAGCAGGCGGCCATTCATGCGCATCCGGCCGGCAGCGTGCTGTTCCGGGCCGGACAGACGCAGACCAAGGCCTGGTATCTGCTGCGCGGCCAGGTTCGCCTGCGCGATGCCAATGGCTGGACCTTGGTCGATGTGAAGGCCGGGGAGGCGCGGGCGCAGCAGTGCCTGTCGGCGCCGCCGGCGGTCGATGTGTCGGCTGTGTGCGTCGGCCCGGTTGAAGTGCTGGTGGTCGACGCTGGCTTGCTCGATGTGCTGCTGACCTGGGAGCAGGGCGTGGCCTGCGAGGTCGCGGCGATCAGCGAAGTGACGGCCGATGACTGGATGACCCGGCTGCTGCAGCGGCCATCGTTCCAGCGCTTGCCGCCGGCGAATCTGCAGGCGCTGTTCCAGCGGCTGGATACGATCGCGGTCGTCGAAGGCGAGGTGGTGATCGAGCAGGGCGCGGCGGGCGATTACTTCTACGTGATCGTCGAAGGCCGTTGCCGGATCGTCCATCGCGGCATGAGCAAACAGACGCTGACTCTGGCCGAGTTCGGCCCTGGTGACTGCTTTGGCGAAGAAGCCTTGATCGCTGGCCTGCCGCGCAATGCCAGCGCGACGATGCTGACGGCCGGCACGCTCAAACGCCTGGCCCGGCGTGATTTCGAGGAACTGCTGAACGAGCCCTTGCTGGTCCGGCTCGATCGAGCGACGGCAAAGGCGCAGGTCGAGGCCGGCGTGGCGCAATGGCTGGATGTGCGGCTGCCCAGCGAGTACGAAGCGGGGCATCTGTCCGGCAGCATCAATCTGCCGCTGAGGCTGCTCCGATTGAAGGCTTCGACCCTGGATCGTCAGCGGCTGCAGGTCTGCGTCTGTGATACCGGTCGCCGTGGTGCGGTGGCGGCATTCTTGCTTGCGCAGCGCGGTATCTCGGCAGCAGTGCTGGCTGGCGGCCTGCGCGGTAGCTGAGTTTCTGGAGCGGGGCGCTCAGGCGCGGTGATACGGATGGTTGTTGAGCAGGCTCCAGGCTCGGTACAACTGCTCGGCGACGATCACCCTTACCAGCGCATGCGGAAAGGTCAGCTTCGATAGCGACCACTTGGCATCGGCTCTTGCCAGGACCGCTGGCGCATGGCCATCCGGCCCGCCGATCAGCAGCGCGACATCGCGGCCGTCCTGCATCCAGGCTTTCAGCGACTTCGACCAGGCGACGGTATCGGGCTGCGTGCCGTGCTCGTCGAACGCGATGATCCGGGCCTCGCCGGCCGCTTTCAGCAAGCGCTCGCCTTCGGCTTCGCGCAGGCGCGGGATATCGGCGTTCTTGCCGCGATGCTCGACTGCGAGTTCAACCAGCTCCAGCTTCAGCTCGCGCGGCAGGCGGGCCGCGTAATCCTCGTAGCCGGACGCGATCCAGTCCGGCATGCGCGTGCCGATCGCGATCAGGCGGATGCGCATCGGCTAGTCCCTCGCTGCGAACCGCTTCAGGCGCTGCGGACGGCCGGTTCGCGCTGGGTGAAGTCCCAGAGCTTTTCGAGCTGGTAGAACGCGCGCGTCTGCGCCTGCATCACGTGAATGATGACGCCGCCGAGGTTGACCAGCACCCACTCGCCCTCGTTCAGGCCTTCGACGCCCACCGGCCGGTGACCGTTTTCCTTGGCCTTGTCGATGACGCTGTGCGCCAGCGAAGCCGCGTGGCGGTTCGAGGTGCCGGTGGCGATCACCATGATGTCGGTGATCGAGGTCAGCTTCGAGACGTCGAGCACCTTGATGTCGACCGCTTTCAGGTCTTCGAGGGCAGTGACGGCCAGCGCGCCGAGCTCGGTCGACGAGGCGTGGGAATTGACAGCGGCTTTTTCAGTCATGGGCGGGGTCTTTGTCTTCATCAATGGTGAGTGCGCGAACGTCCTCGGAGGTCAGGGAACGGATGACAGCTTCAGGCACCAGACCGCGAACACTGCGGCCGGCTTGCAGCAAAGCTCGAATGCGGGTGGCCGAGATCGCCAGCGGCGGCAGGCTGACCGGTAGCCACAGGCCGGCAGACTGACGACTCAGCGCTTCGACCGACGCCACTGTCCGGTCATGCAGAAACTCGGCCAGTTCTGTGGCCGGGACATCGGCCGGATGCGGACGCTGGACGACGACGATATGCGCCAGGTCGAACAGTTCGCGCCAGCGATGCCAGGTATGCAGGCGATTGGCGGCGTCGTCACCGAGCAGCAGATGCAGGCGCGTCGCCGGCGCTTCGGCCTTCAGCGCCGCCAGCGTGTCGAAGGTATAGGACGGATGCTGCTGCGCGCGTGCGCGGCGCAGTTCGCGGTCGTCGACGATCAGGCCCGGCTCATCACCGACCCCGAGCCGGGCCCATTCCAGCCGCCGTTCGGCGCTGACGCCGGGGGCGGCGCGGTGCGGCGGGCGGGCGCTCGG
>NZ_JAHFRY010000013.1:19729-22507 GCF_023266035.1 Nevskia sp. | reverse complement strand
CGAGCCGCAGGTGGCCGTTGTGTATCGGTGCGAAGGTGCCGCCGAAGAAGCCGATCGCCTTGACCGCAGTGGTCAGTGGCTGGTGACCAGTGACCAGAGAATCTGGCCCGAGAGGAGTGATACGCGGCGTTTCGCTTTTCAACTGGCCACTAACCACTGATCACGAGCCACTGCTTCACCTGACATTGCCATCTCCGAGCACCACCCATTTCACCGAGGTCAGGCCTTCGAGGCCGACCGGGCCACGGGCGTGGAACTTGTCGGTGGAGATGCCGATTTCAGCGCCGAGGCCATATTCGTAGCCGTCGGCGAAGCGCGTCGAGGCATTGACCATCACCGAACTGGAATCGACTTCGCGCAGGAAACGGCGCGCCTTCGTGTAGTTCTCGGTGACGATCGCATCGGTGTGCGCCGAGCCGTGGCGGGCGATGTGGTCCATTGCATCGTCGATGCCGTTGACGATCTTCACGGCCAGGATCGGCGCGAGGTATTCGGTATCCCAGTCTTCGGCCTTCGCGGCCTTGGCCTGCGGCAGGATCTGGCGGGTGCGTTCGCAGCCGCGCAGTTCCACGTCGTGGCCGCTGTAGATCGGCGCCAGCAGTTCCAGCAGCCTGGCGGCGATCGGGGCATCGATCAGCAGCGTTTCCATTGTGTTGCAGGTGCCGTAGCGCTGGGTCTTGGCATTGACGGCGATCGACACCGCCTTGTCGAGATCGGCCTCTTGGTCGACATAGACGTGGCAGTTGCCGTCGAGATGCTTGATTACCGGCACCTTGGCATGTTCGGAGACGAACGCGACCAAGCCCTTGCCGCCGCGCGGAATGACCACGTCGATCGCTTCCGGCATCGCCAGCATCGCGGCGACGGCGGCGCGGTCGGTGGTGTCGACCACTTGCACCGCATCGCTGGGCAGACCGGCGGATTTCAGTGCCCGCGAGATGCAGCGGGCGATCGCCTGATTGCTGTGCATCGCTTCCGAGCCGCCGCGGAGCACGCAGGCATTGCCGGACTTCAGGCACAGCGCTGCGGCATCGGCGGTCACGTTCGGGCGCGATTCGTAGATGATGCCGACGACGCCGAGCGGCACCCGCATCTTGCCGACCTGGATGCCGGACGGCCGCATCTTCAGATCGAACATTTCACCGATCGGATCGGGCAGGGCGGCGACCTGGCGCACGCCATCGGCCATCGCGGCCACGCGGGACGGGTTCAGCTCCAGGCGCTCGACCAGCGCTTCGTCCAGCTTCGCATCACGGGCCGCGCGTAGATCCAGGGCGTTGGCTTCGAGGATGGTGGTGGCCTCGGCCATGATCACATCGGCCAGCGCGAACAGGGCGGCGTTCTTCTCGCCGGTGCTGGCGCGGGCGATCAGCCGGGCGGCCGCGCGGGCGCGCGTGCCGACCTCTTTCATGTAGCGGTTGACCGCGTCGTTGCCGGCCGCGTCCTTCCTGAATTCCCTGTTGGTTGCCGCAGTCATCGCCTTGCCGTTGCCGCCTTTTTCCTCGCCGTCGTCGAAACGGCCACGATCAATGTTAACAACTCTTCCCAGGCCTGCGGCTGACCGCCGCTGGACTTGGCCTGGGCGTCGACCTGCGCGCACTTGCGCAGCCAGCCGAGCACCTGGTTCGGCGTCGAGCGTTCCGCGGCTTTTGTGTAGGCCGCCTGGTTGGCCTTGTGGATGCGCGCGGCCTCGACAGCCGAGGCCGCATTGCCGGTGCGCGCCATCAGATTGGCGACGTTGGCGAGTTGGCGCAGGCCGGTGGCCAGCAGCAGGGTGATCGGCACGATATCCATGCCTTCGCCACGCAAGGTATCGAGGCCACGCATCGCGCCGCGGGCATCGCCGGCCATGATCTTGTTGATCCAGCCGAAGACGTCGATGTGTGCGGAATCGGCGACTGCGGTGTCGATGGCATCGACATTCAGCCGCGCGCCCTTGCCATGCAGCAGCACCAGCTTCTGCACTTCCTGCTGGGCGGCCAGCAGATTGCCCTCGGTGCGCTCGGCGAGCAGTTGCAGCGCTTCCGGTTCGGCATCGAGCCCAGCTGCTTTCAGGCGACTGCCGATCCAGCCCGGCAGCTCGCCCGGCTTCATCGCTTCGAAGTACAGGCTGGCACCGGCCGCTTCGAGTGCCGAAAACCAGCCGCCGCTGCGGGTGCGCCATTCCAGCTTGTTGACGTGGATCAGCAGCAGCACGTCGCGCGGTGGCGCGCTGGCCAGCTGCTGCAGGATCTTGCCGCCGGCGACATCGGGCGCGTTGTGCAGGCGCAGTTCGACGATGCGCAAGGACGCGAACAGCGACATCGCATTGCAGGCATCGAGCAGCAGGCCCCACTCGAAGCCCTTTTCGGCATCGAGCACTTCCCGCTCGGAATAGCCTACCGCGCGCGCCTTGGCGCGGATCGCATCGAGCGCTTCCTGAGCCAGCAGCGGTTCCTCGCCACCGACGACGTACAGCGGCGCCAGGCCCTTGGCGAGCGTGGCCGGTAGTTGCGACAGGTTCAGGCGCGCCATGCTGAGTTCAGGCCGACAGGAACGCAGCGACCAGCGCCGCGGTTTCTTCGGGGGCGTCGAAATGCAGCATGTGCCCGGCTTCCGGCAGTAGTTCGACCCGGTGGCGACGGAAGCAGCTGACCCGCGCCGCGCGCTGTTCGGGTGGCATCTTGACGAAAGACTTGCCGGCGTCGACGAACAAGGTATCCGCCGTCACCTCGCGCCAGACCGCGTTCGAATCCTCGGCGTGATAGAGCCCGGGGCCGTGGCGGTAATGCTTGGGAT
>NZ_JAHFRY010000013.1:0-19719 GCF_023266035.1 Nevskia sp. | reverse complement strand
AACGCGACACGAACGCGGCGTGTGCGTCCGATAACTGCGGATGCTGGCGGCGGATACGCCCGGCCAGCTCATCGAACGAGGCATAGCTGCGTTCGCGCGGTGTTTCGCGCAGTTCGTCCAGCCAGTGCAGGAAGCGTTTCGGTGCCAATGCCGCCGGCATGTCCGGCAGGGTGATGCCGTCGAGCAGCACCAGCTTCTCGACTCGCGTCGGCCTCAGGCCCGCATACAGGCTGACGATCTGCGAACCCATGCTGTGGCCGGCCAGGCGCAGCGGCGCATCCGGCGAGTAGTGATTAACGATGGCATCGAGATCGGCCACGTAATCGTGAAACCAATAGCCTTCCTGCGGCCACTCGGTGTGGCCGAAGCCGCGCCAGTCCGGAGCGATTACCTGCCAGCGGTCGAGCAGCGGCGTGACCAGTGGCTCGAAGGTGGCCGATACATCGAGAAAGCCGTGGCCGAGGAACAGCAGCGGCAGGCGCGCATCGCCCCAGCGTCGCAGGTGATAGCGCAGGCCGCGGACGCGCAGGAATTCGGAGCGGCTGGTCAGGTTCAGCGAGGTCATGCGCGATTATCGCAGCCGGATGCGTGGCGCGGGCTGGGATGCGATCCGGCCACTGACAAACCCTGCGATGACGGACCTGTCCGTCGCGTCAGCGCGGCACAAGTTATGCTTCCGTCAGCCAGCGGCCGAGCATGCGTCGTCAATTCACAAGAACAGGCCCGCACACAGCCATGACCTACTGCGTCGCGATCAAAGTCAACGACGGCCTCGTATTCGCCGCCGATACCCGTACTGCTGCTGGCGTCGATGACGTGCGCACGTACAACAAGCTGCATGTGCTCGAAGTACCCGGGGAGCGCGTGTTCGTGATTCTCTCTGCCGGCAATCTGGCGACCACGCAGTACGTGCTCGCCTATGCCCGGCGCGAGATGAACGACCCGAGCTGCAAGGTGTCGCTGCGCACCGTGCGCCACATGTTCGACGCTGCCGACTACCTCGGCCAGCTGTCGGTACGCGCGCAGAAGCAGAGCGCGGAATCAGGCATGAATGTCAACGTCGAAACGACCTTGATTCTCGGCGGCCAGATCATGGGAGAGGATCCCGCGATCTATCTGATCTATCCGCTCGGCAATTGCATCGCCGCGAGCCCGGAAATGCCGTTCCTGCAGATCGGCGAGATCAAGTACGGCAAGCCGATCCTCGATCGCTTCGTCCGGCCCGGTGCCAAGCTTGAAGACGCTGCGCGCTGCGCGCTGGTGTCGCTGGATTCGACGATGCGTTCGAACATCTCGGTCGGTCCGCCAGTCGATGTCGCGATCATGGAACGCGATCGCCTGTCGATCACCCATTCGTTCCGGCTCGACTACGACACGCCGTACTACGCCGCGCTCAAGGAAACCTGGGCGCGTCAGCTCGAGAACGCGGTGCGCTCGCTGCCGAAGTTCGACTGGGAAGTGCAGCAATCGCTGGCCTTGTCGATGCAGCATCAGCAGGCGGCACAGGCGCCGATGTCGCAGCAGGCGCACCAGTCGACGCCGACCTGGCCATCGCAGCAGGGCCCGAACGGAGCCTGGCTGATGTCATCGGCGCCTGCAGGCTCCGGCCAGAACAGCAGCCAGTCCCAGAATCGCGGCAGCGATCGCGATTTGCCGGCCGAC
The DNA here is from genome assembly GCF_023266035.1 of Nevskia sp. Classification (GTDB taxonomy): domain Bacteria; phylum Pseudomonadota; class Gammaproteobacteria; order Nevskiales; family Nevskiaceae; genus Nevskia. The sequence continues at coordinate 18,057 of NZ_JAHFRY010000013.1, read as the reverse complement.
AACGACGACGGCAACGGCTACAGCGGCGGTTGAAACGAAAAGGCCGGCCGCAATCGCGGCCGGCCTTTTCCCATTTCGCTGTCGGACGACTAGCTGCCAGACTGACTGAAGTAGGCGTCCGCCAGTGCGGTGTGCAGATCGTTCAGGCCGATCTGGATTTCGTCCATCAGATCCGGTACGCCCATCGCGGTTTTCATCAGACCCTCGATGTTTGCATCGCGCACCAGGCCACGGGTGCGGTCGATCGTACGCTCGATGCTCCGGCTGTTCGGCAGGTGCGGCAGGGTCGAGGCGATGTTGTCGAGACAGAACATCGCACTGCGCGGGAAATCCCGGTTCTGCAGCAGGAAGCGGACCACGCCGTTGCCGTTGACGCGGGTGCGCAGATGGCGGCGATACATCTGGTAAGCGGTGAGCGAGCGCAGCACGCTCATCCAGACGATGTTCTCGAACGGGGTCAGATCGAGCTTGTCGTCGTTCTGGTTCAGACGCAGCGTGCGCACATCGAGGATGCGCGTGGTCATGTCGGCCTGTTCGATGTTGGTGCCGATGCGCAGGAACTGGAAGCCGACGTCGCGGCTCATGTTGGTGGTCAGCACGCTGTAGACCAGCAGCGCGCCGCTGATCACCTGCTGCACGAAGGCCTGCCGGGCGGTGCGCAGGATCGATGATTCGCCGCGCTCCTGAACGTAGAAGTAGATGTCGTTCAGGCGTTCCCAGGTGTCGCGCGGCATGGTGTCGCGCGACACGCGAAGAATCTCGCGGGCATTGTTCAGCGAGCTGACGATCGAGCCCGGATTGCGCGGATCGATCATCAGGAAGCGGACCACGTTCTCCTCGGTCGCTTCGTCGTACAGCTCCTTGAAGGCCGCCTCGGCCCCGGTGATCTCGATCAGCGGCGCCCAGCCCAGCGGCATGCGCCGCGGCAGGTCGAGCATCAGGTTGGCGTTGACGTTGATCAGGCGTGCGGTGTTCTCGGCACGCTGCACATAGCGGCCAAACCAGTACAGATTTTCTGCAACACGGGACAGCATCAGAGAGTCCCCTCCTGCGATTGCGATTGAGTCTGTGCGGCAGCGGCAGGCGAGGTCACGACGCCTGGCGTGTCGTCGTCGATATCGACGATCCAGGTGTCTTTCGAGCCGCCACCCTGCGAGGAATTGACGATCAGCGAGCCCTTGACCAGTGCCACGCGGGTGAGGCCGCCGGTGGTCACATAGGTGCTTTCGCCGCGGCTCAGGATGAACGGCCGGAGATCGAGGTGACGCGGTTCGATCTCGTCGTCGCAGATGGTCGGCGCGGTCGACAGGCTCAAGGTGGGCTGGGCCATGTAGTTGCGCGGATTGCCTTCGATCAGCGCCTTGAACTTGGCATGTTCTTCCTTGCCTACGCGCGGGCCGATCATCATGCCGTAGCCGCCGGATTCATTGGCCGGCTTGACCACCAGCTTGTCGAGATTGGCGATCACGTAGTCGCGCTGCTTCTTGTCGAAGCAGAGGTAGCTCGGCACGTTCGGCAGGATCGCGTCCTCGCCGAGGTAGTACTTGATCATCTGCGGCACATAGGCGTAGACGACCTTGTCGTCGGCAACACCGGCGCCCGGCGCATTGGCGAGGCCGACCTTGCCCGCGATCCAGGCCCGCATCAGGCCCTTGGCGCCGAGGATCGAGTCCGGATTGAAGACGTCGGGATCGAGAAACAGATCGTCGATGCGGCGATAGATGACGTCGACCCGCTTCGGGCCGTCGATGGTGCGCATGTAGACGCAGTCGTCATCGCCGACGGTGAGATCGGAACCCTCGACCAGTTCCACGCCCATCTGCTGCGCGAGGTAGGCGTGTTCGAAGTAGGCAGAGTTGTAGATGCCCGGCGTCAGCAGCACCACGTTCGGCGCGTCGCCAGGCCGCGGGCTGATTGCCACCAGGGTGTCGTAGAGCTGGGCGGCGTAATCGTCGACCGGCAGGATGTTGGTGGTCTGGAACAGCTCGGGCCAGATGCGTTTGATGACGCCGCGGTTCTCCAGCATGTAGGAGACGCCGGAGGGCACACGGAGGTTGTCTTCGAGCACGTAGAGCGTGCCGTCGCCATCGCGGACCAGATCCGAGCCGCAGATATGCGCCCAGATGCCGTGCTTGGGCTTCACGCCGACACATTGCTTCCGGAAGTTCACCGACTCGGCGAGGATCTCGGCCGGGAAGATGCCGTCCTTGACGATCTGCTGCTTGCCGTAGACATCCTGGATGAAGTGGTTGAGCGCGTCGACGCGCTGCTTGAGCCCCTTCTCCGTCGTTTCCCATTCCTTCTTCGGGATCACCCGGGGAATGATGTCGAAGGGCCAGGCTCGATCAACGTTCTTGCCCTCCGAGTACACCGTGAAAGTGATGCCCATGACCTTGATCGCCAGATCCGCTGCCAGACGCCGGTCGGCGAGGTCACGCGGGGACAGGCTCTGCAGGTATTCGACGAGGCTGCGGGCGGCGGGGCGCGGGGCTCCCGAGGCGGCAAACAGTTCGTCGTAGGCGGCATCGCAGCGGTAATTTCGCCAATCGAAAGCCATTCTGATTCCAGTTTTATACAAGTTGGCGGCGGACGATCCCGGCTACCGCGGCCGGAACGTTGATATTGCAGGGTTTGGTCTCTAACCTAGCAGCACGTCCAAGCAAAACATAGGCCACGCACCTTACTTCGGTTCGCGTTGGCCTGACAGGTAACAACTCCTCACTAATGACTCGCTCCCGCCCTGCCCTCGAACTGAAGGGCCGCATGTTGCCGATCACGCGTGTGCGGGTGCTGGTAGCCGATAGCGCCGCGATCCGGATACAGCTCGCTGAAATGGTTCGCCAGATGCCGCAGGCCGTCAAAGGCATGGCCGTGGTGATCGACAGCGACATCGCCGCCGATCTCGATGCCCTGCTCGCCGCCCTGCGCGAAGTCGGCATCCAGCCGCTCGCGGTATCCGAAGGTCCGCTGGCCGATGCCGCGCGCGCCGCCGGCCTGCCGGTGGTGTCCAGGGACAGCGGCAAGAGCGCGGCCGCACCGGCACCAGCTCCGGTTGCCGCGCCCCTGCCCGTCGCTGCTGGACGGCGGCCGGCGCGGGTGGTCGACGAGCCGGTGCGTTCCGGTCAGCAGATTTACGCCGAAGGCTGCGATCTGATCGTGCTGAATACCGTCAGCCCGGGTGCGGAAGTGATCGCCGACGGCTGCATCCACGTCTACGGCAAGCTGGCCGGCCGTGCGCTGGCGGGTGTGAAGGGTGACGAGTCCGCCCGAGTGTTCTGCCGCAAGCTCGACGCCGAGTTGATCGCGATCGCCGGCATCTATGCGGTGGCCGAGCAGATCAAGGCGGGGCCGGTCAACGAGCCGGCGCAGGCCTGGCTGGTCGACGGGCGCTTGAAGGTCGAGGCACACAAAATTTAGGCTTTGGCGTCGACGGCTTAGCGCCGCACGCCAGCGCATCGTTCACGCGGCATCCGGAAAGCGGGTGCCATACATATCGGGGAGTACCGTTGGCCAAGATCATCGTAGTCACTTCGGGCAAGGGCGGCGTCGGCAAGACGACCACCAGCGCCTCGTTCGCCACCGGCCTTGCGCTGCGCGGCAAGAAGACCGCCGTCATCGATTTCGATGTCGGCCTGCGCAACCTCGACCTGATCATGGGTTGCGAACGTCGGGTGGTTTACGACTTCGTCAACGTGATCAACAAGGAAGCGACGCTGAAGCAGGCGCTGATCCGCGACAAGAACGTCGAGAACCTGCACATCCTCGCGGCCAGCCAGACGCGCGACAAGGACGCGCTGACCGAAGAAGGCGTGGAGCGCGTGCTGACCGAACTCGCCCAGGACTTCGACTACATCATCTGCGACTCGCCAGCGGGCATCGAACGCGGCGCCTTCCTGGCGATGTACTACGCCGACGAAGCACTGGTGGTCACCAATCCGGAAGTGTCGAGCGTGCGCGATTCCGACCGCGTGCTCGGCATCCTGGCCTCGAAGTCGCGGCGCGCCGAGAAGGGCGACCTGCGGGTCAAGGAGCATCTGGTGCTGACTCGCTACAACCCGACCCGAGTCGCCAAGGGCGAGATGCTCAGCGTCGACGACGTCAAGGAAATCCTCGCCATTCCGCTGCTCGGCATCATCCCGGAATCGCCGACCGTGCTGACCAGCTCGAACTCCGGCGAGCCGGTGATCAAGGACGGGCTCAGCGAAGCCGGTCAGGCCTATACCGATCTGGTGGCGCGCTTCCTCGGCGAAGAGCGACCGATGCGTTTCATGACGGAGCAGAAGAAAGGCTTCATGGCCAAACTGTTCGGAGGCTGATCATGGATTGGCTGAAGATTTTCAGAACCGAGAAGAAGAACAGCGCCCAGACGGCGAAAGATCGCCTGATGGTCGCTGTGGCCTACCAGCGCGAAGGCCGCATGAACGGCCCGAACTACCTGCCGCAGATGCGCGAGGAAATCCTCGCCGTGGTGCGCAAGTACATCCGGGTGCCGGACGATTCCGTGCATTTCAACGTTCAGCGCGAGGATGGCCTCGAAGTGCTGGAGCTGAACATCACGCTGCCGGAAGACGCGCCGCGCTGATCCCTGATCGTGGGCGTGGCCCTCGGCTGTCGTCACCGCCCAGAAACTGGGCGCCACCCGAAATTCGCCAGAGTCGGAATACGCCCTTTCGGCTATTTCGACCTGCGCGGTCTCACAGTGCCGCCTGCGATTGCAGCGCTTTGAACGGTGGCAAGACCATTGCCGGGTTTTCTCGCGATGCTTCCGCGATCAGCCAGGATCGGAAAGCGGCGACTTCGGCTCGCTTCATCGCCGTGCTCGACACGACTGCGTAGTAGGCCATGTCCAGGGGCATGGCAATCTGAAAGGCGACGGCAAGCTTGTGATCGGCCAGCTCTGCGGCGGCAAGCCGCGGTGCCGCCAGGACCACGCCGAGGCCATCAGTCGCGGCTTCAAGGGCGAGCCTAGAGTGGTCGAACCTGACCCCATGCCGAGGATCGATGTCCGTGATGCCGGCCATCCTCAACCAGCGAGCCCATATCGAGCGAGAGCGGTCGGCATTGCGGCCATCGCCATGCAGCAGTGTTTGATGACTGAGGTCCGATGGAACTAGCAGCGGCGGAGGCCCGGCGATCAGCCGCGGATCGCACATCGGCACCACTTCGACCGCGAACAGCAGGTCGACCAGCTCTCCCGACGGCCTGTCGCTGCTGAATCGGATATCGATATCGATGTCCGGCAGGTGTCCCGCCGAGTGCCTGGTCGGATGCGTCGACGAACCGCCGACCAGCAGCTCGCCGCTGGCAACGACGCGGACGTCGATCTCCACGTGCGCCTGCAGAAATCCTTGCAGGCGCGGCATCAGCCAGCGCGACACAAAGGTCGGTGTGCCGCCGATGGTCAGCAGCGGGGTCTGTCCGTAGCGCCGCAACTCGGAGACTGCTTGCCCAAGCATCTCGAAACCCTGCTGGAAATGCGGTAGCACCGTTAGCGCCACATCGGTGAGCTCGATGCCGCGGTTGCGTCGCTCGAACAGCGCGAAGCCGAGCTGCTGCTCGAGCAGCTTGATCTGGTGACTGACCGCTGCCGGCGTCACGAACAGCTCCTCGGCCGCCTTCCGGAAGCTCTGGTGTCGCGCGACCGCCTCGAAGGCACGCAGGGCGTTCAGCGGAGGAAGGCGTGGACTGGTCATTGCTGATTCGAGCGTTGATCGACGGAACCGGCTACTGCGGAAGCGCATCGCGTAGTGGGAACTGACCACACCGGACCGGTGTTGTGCCAGCTCCCGGCACCGTCAATGCCAAGCTGCCCGACAGGCCGCAGCAGCTTGTGGATGGCATCGGCGACGACCATGCGTCGCCGCATAAGCCACCGCCATCGTTAAGATTTTCTAACCGAGCAGGTGAATTAATCTAGGTTGTTGCAGTGCAGCATAGCACGTATAAATTGGCCTACATCACGGCCCGGAGGCTCTTCATGGATTCCTTCACAGCATTCGTCGAAACCCTTGTTCTCAGTGCCAGCGGCTTGGCGCTCGCGTCAACTGCGGTCTTTGCCGTGTTCGACACGGTCACGGATACCCGGATCGCCGAGTCGGCGCGCTCCAACATCCTCGGCGTCACCGGCATGCCCCGTGATGAGCTTGCGGCGATGTTCCGTCGCGATGGCTTGTTCGGCCGCGATTCTCAGCTCACGCCTGCCGAGCAGGCCGTGGTCCAGGCCGCGTTGCCGAGAATTGTCGGTCTGAAGCCCCTCGCCATTGCCAGCAGCAAAACGCCGCTACTCGCCGCACTGGCCGACTACGTGTCGACCTTGGTTGTCGCCGGGCCTGCGGTCAGCGAACGGCAGCGCTTGGAGACCGCCGGCCTCAGCGAGGCCGCGATCAATGAGGTCGCCACCGTCGTCGACAACGTCCGCGTCGTGTTTCAGCCGACACCGCAGGTGGTGGTGGCCGAACCGCCGGCGATCCGCTACCAACGGGCTGCCTAGCGCATCTCAGGTCGGGACAGCACCAGACCGTATTGCAAGCTTTGCACAACGACTCCTCCAGAAAGGCCTCGCGCCTTTCTCGCACCTTGCCCCCTGCTTCAGGGGGCTTTTTTTGGTGTTGCTAGGTGCCAATCTGGACCACTCAGGAGCAAATATAGGCCGAAGTAGTCTACCGGCTAGTCCGACTTGCGCGCTCTACGCAGGCCGGCGCTATTCGGCGTCGGACATCAGCGCTGCCAGTGCCTGGGTATCGCCGGTTTCGAGCAGGTTCATCGCGTGTGCCCGCAGCGCACGCACGTTGGACTCGATGATGATCCGCTTCACTTCGAGCACGCTGGCGGGATGCATCGAGAATTCGGTCAAGCCCAGGCCCAGCAGCAGCCGCGTGTAGCGCGGATCGCCGGCCATCTCGCCGCACATCGCCACCGGAATGCGGCCGCGATCACCGGCTTCGATGGTCATCCGGATCAGCCGCAGCACGGCCGGATGCAGCGGGTCGTACAGGTAGTTGACCTCGTCATCGACTCGGTCGATCGCCAGGGTGTACTGGATCAGATCGTTGGTGCCGATCGAGAAGAAGCTGCACTGCTTGGCCAGCCACTGCGCTGCGAGCGCCGCGGCCGGTACTTCGATCATCGCGCCGACCGGCACGTGCCTGGCCATGACAGCACCCTCGCGTTCCAGCTGCTCGCGGGTCGCATCGATGAAGCTCTTTGCCTGCCGGTACTCGGCCACACTCGAAATCATCGGCAGCATGATGTGCAGGTCGCCGTGCGCCGAGGCCCGCAGCAGCGCCCGCACCTGAGTGCGGAACAGCTCCGGCTCCTTCAGGCACAGGCGAATGGCGCGCAGGCCCAGCGCCGGATTGTTCGGCGTCGGCCCCGAACGCGAGCCGGAGTCGACCTGCTTGTCGGCGCCGAGATCGAGCGTGCGAATGGTGATCGGCCCCTTCACCGAGGCGACGACGCGGGCATAGGCCTCGTATTGCTCGTCCTCGGTCGGCAGCCCTTGCCGGTTCATGTACAGGAATTCGGTGCGATACAGGCCGACGCCTTCGGCACCGAGATCCGCCGCGTGAGTCGCGTCCTCGCTGAGCTCGATATTGGCCAGCAGCCGAATCTTGATGCCGTCACGCGAGATCGCCGGCTTGTCGCGCAGGCCGGACAGCGAGGCGCGGCGCGCCAGCTGGCCGGCGCGTTTGGTCCGGAAGAAGCTCAGTGCCTGCTCGTCGGGATCGGCCAGCGCGTGGCCGAGATCGCCATCGACGATTACCGCTTCGCCGTCCTTGAACAAGCGCCGCGCGCCGTGCAGGCCGACGATCGCCGGAATCGAATACGAGCGCGCCAGGATCGCCGTGTGCGACAGCGGGCCGCCGTACTCGGTGATGAACGCGGCGACGCCGGCTTGAGCGAGCAGGATGATGTCGGCCGGCGTGATGTCGTCGGCAACGATGATGTTCGGTTCGGCGGGAGCCTCGGCCGTTCCGCCAACCGGCAGGCTGCGCTCCTGCTTGAGCAGGATGCGCAGGATGCGCGCCGACACGTGCTGGACGTCGTCCTTGCGCGAGCGCAGATAGGCGTCGTCCATCTGCTCGAATACCGCGACCAGCACGTCGCGCTGTCGCTTCAGCGCCGCTTCGGCATTGATGCGGTTGCTGCGGATGGTCGCCACCACGGCTTCGGTCAGCGAGCGGTCATCCATCATCAGTAGATGGGTGTCGATGAACGCGGCGATCTCGCTCTGGGCGCCACCGAGGCCGGCCGGCACCTGTGCGCGTACCTGTTCGAGTTGCTCCTTGGCGCGCGCCTGTGCGGCGCAGAAGCGCGTCTCCTCGGCTTCGAGATCCGCCTCGGCGATCGTGTACTCGGGGATTTCGAGATCGCCGCCCGAAAGCTTCTGGACGCGGCCGATGGCGATGCCGCGCGAAACGCCGATGCCGTTGAGCCAGAGACTCATGGAAGCAGTGTCCAGTGGCCAATGGCCAATGGCCAGGGAAAGACAAACGCAAAGAACGGCAGCAACCCAGTGCTGCTTTTACTGGCCACCAGCCACTGACCACTAGCCACTGCTGTGCTCACGCTTCTTCTTCGAAGCGGTTGGCGATCAGCGCCACCAGTGCTTCGAGCGCCTCGACGGCGTCGTCGCCGACTGCGGTCAGCGTGATCTGGCTGCCCTGTGCGGCCGCCAGCATCATCACGCCCATGATGCTTTTGCCGCTGACCGTCTTGTCTCCCTTGGCGACCTTGATCTCGGACTGGTACTTCGCCGCCAGCGTCACCAGCTTGGCCGCCGCGCGCGCGTGCAGGCCCAGACGGTTGACGATCGATACGGTCCTTTCGGCGCTGATGCTCATGACTTCGGTTCCAGTTTCGGGACGGGCGACGGCGGCGTGCAGATCGCGACCCCGCGCTGGCCGCCTTCGACCGCGGCGCGGCACATTGCGGCGAGGTCGAGCTGCGGGTAATTGAAGATCTTCACCAGCATCGGCAGGTTGATGCCGGCTACCAGTTCGGTATTCGGTGCTTCGGACAGCCGGCTGGCGATGTTGCTGGGTGTGGAGCCATAAGCGTCGGTCAGCAGCAGCACGCCGGCGCCGGAATCCAGGCGCTCTATCATCCGCCGGCCCTGCAGCAGCAGCACATCGGTGGCCTGCACGCGGCGCACTTCGAGCACGTCGACCGACAGTGGCGGCGGGCCGATCATGTCCTGCATCGTTTCCAGCAGGTGATGGCCGAGCTTGCCGTGGGTGACCAGCAACACGCCGACCGTCATGGTGGGCATCTCATGCATTCAGCTCCCGATGTTTGACCACTACCTGTTCGAAGCGGCCCTCGAAGGCCTGACCCAGGCGCTCGGCCAGATAGACCGAGCGATGCTGGCCGCCGGTGCAGCCGATCGCCACCGTGACATAGGGGCGATCCTGGGCCTCGAAGGCCGGCAGCCAGCGCTCCAGATAGGCGCGGGTGTCGTCGAGAAACTGGCTGACCAGGCTCTGGCTCTTGAAGTAATCGACCACCGGCGCATCGCGGCCGGTCAGCGCGCGCAGGTCCGGTACCCAGTGCGGATTCGGCAGCACCCGGGCATCGAAGACGAAGTCCGCACCTTCCGGGCCGCCGTTCTTGAAGCCGAATGACAGGAACAGCAAGGACAGCCCGTGCGTGCCGGGTTCCGGCAGCCGCGCGCCAACCGCGGCCCGCAGTTCGTAGAGATTGAGATGGGTGGTGTCGAGCGGCACGTCGGCGAGATCGGCGATCGGCTTCAGCAGCCGGCGTTCGAGCCGGATCGCATCGAGCAGCGACACCTCCGGGTTCGACAGCGGATGCCGGCGCCGGGTCTCGTTGTAGCGGCGCAGGATGACGCTGTCGTCGGCAGTCAGAAACAACACGTGAACGTCGATCGCCTGGCCGCGTAGCGAATCCAGCACGGCCGGGAAGCGTTCGATTTCCAGTGGATCGCAGCGGGCATCGATGCCCAGCGCCAGCTTGCGATAGCGCGGCCCGGGATTGTCGACCGCGTGGGTCAGCAGCGGCTGCACCAAGTCGAGCGGGATGTTGTCGATGCAGTAATAACCGCGATCCTCGTACTGCTTGAGGGCCACGGTCTTGCCGGCACCGGAGAGTCCACTGACGATGACGAGGCGCATGCGTTCGGCTCAGAGAGGTTCGGTGACGATGCGCTGCGCCTGCCGCGCGACCAGATCGGCGCAGGCGTCGTAACCGGCCAGACGCAGCCGGTGATCGCGGCAGGCGGCTTCGACCAGCACCGCCAGATTGTGGCCGACCCGTCTCGGCAGGGCGACGGTCGCGACCGCGATTTCGTGCACGGTGGTCTGCGTGCGGCGCCCGAACAGGCGCTCCTCGGGCGAGGCCTCGCCGGTGGCATCGAGATCGATCACCAGATCGAGCGTCGCTTCCGCGATCAGGGCCTCGTCGCCGTACAGGCGGCGCAGATTGAGGATGCCGAGGCCGCGTACTTCGATGAAGCTTTCCAGCAGTGGCGGACAGCGGCCGATCAGCCGGGGGCCGCTCCGCTCATCTTCCAGGTGCAGGTCGATCGCGTCATCGGCAATCAGGCGATGACCGCGGGAGACCAGTTCCAGCCCGAGCTCGCTCTTGCCGGCGCCACTCGCGCCCTTCAGCCAGACCCCGAGGCCATCGACCGCCACGAACACGCCGTGCACGGTCAGCGGTGAATGGGCGCTGCTCATGGGGAGGGCGCGTATATCGCGGGATCAGGCGCTCAGCAGCGCGTAGACCGCGGCATCGTCCTTCGCGGCATGCACCTGGGCGCAGAAGTCGTCCACGGAAAACTTTTCGGCGATCGCTGCGAGGTGCTGCAAGTGTTCGCCGGTGGCGTTCTGCGGCACCAGCAGGCCGAACACCAGATCGACCGGCTGGCCGTCATGGGTGTCGTAATCGATCGGGTGCTTGAGGCGCACGAAGGCGCCGACGCTGGTCGACACGCCGGCCATGCGGCCATGCGGAATCGCCACGCCGTGGCCGAGGCCGGTGGAGCCGAGCTTCTCGCGGCCGGCGAGGCTGGCGAGGATGTCTGCCGGCGCGACGCTGGGCGCGCCCAGTGCCAGCAGACGGGCGATCTCTTCCAGCGCGCGCTTCTTGCTGGTCACTGCGACACCGACGGCGACCCGGCCCGGATTGAGAATTTCAGCAAGTTTCATGAGATTTCCGGATGTCGTGAACGAAAAAAGCCCCGCTTCGAAAAGCGGGGCTTCTCCAAGGCCCGGGTAGTGTAGCGCCGCGCTACGCAGCGCTGACCTGCCCGGCAAGAAAGCTAGTTGATGGTGTGTTTCTGGACTTCGCGAGCGTGGTGGTCGCGCAGCTTGTCCTTGAATTTCCGGGTCTGCTGATCGAGCTTGTCGATCAGGCTGTCGATCGCTGCGTACATGTCGCCATTGATCGACTCGGCATGCAGATTGGTCCCTCGAGCATGAAGCGTCGCTTCGGCCTTGTGCTGCAGTTTGTTGTCGACCGAGAGGATCACGGCGGCGTCGATCAGGTGATCGAAATGGCGCTCGACGCGCTTCAGCTTGTCGGTGACGTAAGTGCGCAGGGCCGGCGTGAGATCGAGATGATGACCGGAAATGTTCAGGTTCATACACGCAACTCCTATTCGATAATCCGTACCGGGCGCCGACCGGAATGCGGCGGCGGGCAGTACGGACAATTCACGTTGCAGGTTTCAGACCATGAAACGAAACGCGATCAGGATTCCGATCGGGGCTCAGCCGATCGGCTTGCGCTCATGCGACGGAGGGATGCGCAGCGCCTCGCGATACTTTGCGACCGTGCGACGGGCCACCTGGATGCCTTCCTTCAGCAGCATCTCGGCGAGCGTCGAATCGGACAATGGCTTGGTAGCATCTTCGGCAGCGATGAGTCGCTTGATCATGGCCTGGATGGCTGTGGCAGAGCAGGTACCTCCTTCCGTGGTCTGGACGTGACTGGAGAAGAAATACTTCAGTTCGTAAAGGCCTCTGGGCGTCAGCATGTACTTGTTTGCTGTCGCGCGCGATACCGTTGACTCGTGAATTCCCAACTGTTCGGCGACATCCCGCAGCACCAGTGGCCGCATGGCTTCTTCGCCGTAGTCGAGGAAGGCCCTCTGTTCCTCGACTATGCATTGGGCAACCTTGAGCAGGGTTTCGTTCCGCGCTTCCAGCGAATTGATGAAATAGCGCGCTTCCTGCAGGTGCTGCTTCATGGTCAATTGATCGCGCGAGGTATCGGCGCGCTTGACCATGCCTTGATAGAGCTGATTGATTCGCAGCTTCGGCGTGTGCTCCGGGTTCAGTGAGACCCGCCAGCGGCCGTTCTTCTTGCCGACGAAGACATCGGGAGCGATGTAGTCGCTTTCATGCGCTTGATACGGGCGGCCTGGGTGCGGCTGCAGCGTCTGCACCAGGGCCAGACCTTCGCGCAGCGCTTCCAGGCCCAGGCCGGTGGCCTTGATCAGCGCGGTCTCGTCGTGGCGCGCGAGCAGCGCCATCGGCGCTTCGAGGATTCTGAATGCGGCGCTCAGGCCCGGCGTCTTCGCCGGGTACTGCTGCAGTTGCAGGCGCAGACATTCCGGCAGATCGCGAGCGGCGACGCCGGATGGATCGAAGTCCTGCACCGAGCGCAGGATCTTTTCAACGCGCTCCAGCGGGATGTTCTGGCCGCCGACCAGACGATCGCGGACGCCATCCCAGTCTTCGAGGTAACCGTCGTCGTTGATCGCATCGATGATGTGCAGCGCGACTTCGGCGTCGACTTCATCGAACGGAGCAATGCTTGCCTGCCAGGTCAGATGGTCGCGCAGTGACTGCGAGCCGTGCAGATTGGCCTGCATGAAATCGTGCAGGCCGTCGTCGTCCTCGCCACTGCCGCTGCCGGCGGAACCGGCGCTGTCGTAGATGTCGCCCCAGTCGGCGTCGACCGGCATCTCTTCGGGGATGACGTTTTCGCCACCGAGTTCGATCACCGTTTCAGCAGCCGAACCGGCTTCGGCGACGGCGGCATCGCTGTCGGCCTCGGCCATCGCTTCTTCGGTGGTTTGCATTTCGAGGTCATCGCCATCGGCCTCCAGCATCACGTTCGATTCCAGCGCCTGGCGAATCTCCAGTTGCAGATCGAGGCTGGACAACTGCAACAGGCGGATCGCCTGCTGCAGGGCAGGCGTCATGGTCAGGGCCAGACCGGTGCGGAGCGACAGCGACTGCTTCATGCGGTTTTTTTCAAGAATTCCAGTGTTGGCATTCTACTTGCTCAGAATTCATTGCGATGGGCTATAGTCGAAAAGTAAATCAGCCCAACAAGCGCTGATTTCGGGCTTTTCGCCCGCGCCCAGCCGCCCTCAGAGGCGGAACTGCTCGCCTAGATAGACCTTCCGCACCGTCTCGTTTTCCATCAGCTGATCTGGCGTGCCTTCGGCAATGACCTTGCCGCCAGCCAGGATGTAGCCACGCGTGCAGATGCCCAGCGTTTCGCGCACGTTGTGATCGGTGATCAGCACGCCGATGCCGCGCTCGGACAGATGACGGACGATGCCCTGGATGTCGATCACGGCGATCGGATCAACGCCCGCGAATGGCTCATCAAGCAGCACGAAGCGCGGATTCGCCGCCAGTGCGCGGGCGATTTCGGCGCGCCGCCGCTCACCACCGGACAGCGACATGCCCAAGCCTTCGCGGACATGGCTGATGTGCAGTTCTTCGAGCAGCCGTTCCAGTTCTTGCAGGCGAGCCGCCTTGTCGAGGTCCTCGCGCAGTTCGAGGATCGCCATCACGTTGTCGGCAACCGACAGCTTGCGGAACACCGAGGCTTCCTGCGGCAGGTAGCCGATGCCGGCCTTGGCGCGTGCATGCATCGGCAGTTTGGTGATGTCGCGGCCATCGAGTTCGATGGTGCCGGCATCGGCTGGCACCAGGCCGACGACCATGTAGAACGAGGTGGTCTTGCCGGCGCCGTTCGGGCCGAGCAGACCGACGATCTCGCCGGCGCGCACGTTTAGTGATACGCCGTCGACCACAGTGCGCTTCTTGTAGCGCTTGACCAGATCGCGTGCCTGCAGCACCGAACGCGGCTGCTCGCTGCTCGCTGCGGCGCTCACTTCGGGCCCCCGTCGGCGGGTGTCGCCAGTGCCGGCGCCGGCGCCGGAGCAGGGTCGTTGGACGCCGGCTGGATGATGATCTTGACTTGGCCGCCATCGCCGCCCGAAGCCTGGATGCGGCGTTCCCTGACGTCGTACTTGATGGTGTCGCCGGTGATTTCGTCGGTGCCGCGCAGCACGTAGGCATCGGACAGCAGATCGAGCACGCCGCTGCGCGAGTCGTAGTTCAGCGTCTTCGCACGAGCGGCGACGGCCGGATTTTCGGTGCCGTTGCCAGCGTGGTTCATCCGCGCCGGACCGCCGGTGATTTTGGCTTCGTACTGGCCACCCGGATACTGCTTCAGCTCCACGCGATCGCCTTCGAGCTTCAAGGTGTCCGAGGTCAGCACGACATTGCCGGTGTAGACCGCCGAATTGCCCTGCACCAGTTCGGCCTTGTCCGATGTCAGCGTGACCGGGCCGGTCGGCTTCAGGTCCGAGCCTTTCGGCAGCTTGACCAGTTCGGCCTTGTCGACCGAGGGTCCTTTCGGCGCCGACGGCGCAGCCTGAGCGTTGCCGGCCAGCAGCAGCGCGGCGAGCAAGCAGCAGGCGCAGGGCCAGATCGGGAGCGGGGCCAGTTCAGCGATTGACTTCATAGCGCATCTTCACGTTGTTGAGCAGGTGCAGGTCCTGCTGTGCCCAATTGGCAGTCATGCCGGTCGCCGTGCCCTTGCGCGTGCGGCTGTCGGCGTTCACGTCGACGTCGGAGCTCAGCAGATGAGCGTCCGGATCGATCTTCATGGTTGGCGAGCGCACGACCACCGCCTCGCCATTGTCCGGCCATTGACCGTTGGCGATCACCTCACCGGACAGGGTCATCACCCGGCTGGCCGGCGCGAGGCTGCCGGTAGGCGAGGTGATGTGCCACGGCGTCTTGGTGCCGGACAGCACGTCCACCACCAGGGTCGTCGCCTGTGCCGATTCGTCGTCGAAGTATTCGAGGTTGGCGGCGGTCGCTTTCAGCGATGGCTGGCCGTCTGCGTCGTAGCGGGTCAGTTCCGCGGCGGTCAGCGTATAGCGCGGCAGCCGGTTATCGGCTTCCGCGCTGACCACGGCGACGTCGTCGATCCGATTCAGTGTGTAGAGCAGGCCGGCGAGTGCGGCAACCGCGATGGCGGCAACAGCAACCCGGGTCATGCCGGCGCTCCGCTTGCAGCGGTAGCTTGGGCGTTCAGGATCAGATCGGCGGCATCGCGGACGGCGCCATTGCCGCCAGTCAGGCGGCTGGCCCAGTGAGCAACGGCGAGCACTTTCGGATGGGCGTCGGCAACGGTCATTGCCAGGCCGGCGCGCTGCATCAGCGGCAGATCCGGCGTGTCGTCGCCCATCATCATCAGTTGATCGTCACGAAGGCCGAGCTTGGCGAGCAGCGCTTCCCAGGCCGGAATCTTCTGCTCGACATTGAGCCAGACATGCTGGATGCCGAGGTATTCGAAGCGCGCCTGCATCGCTGCCGACGGCCGGCCGGAAATCACCGCGACTTCGATGCCGGCCTGCATCAGCAATTTCAGGCCAAGGCCGTCACGGACATGGACGGCTTTCAGCTCGCTGCCATCCGGTGCCAGATACAGCTTGCAGTCGGTCATCACGCCGTCGACGTCGAACACCGCGCAACGGATGTTGCGAGCCCGCTCGGTCAGGGTTTGCATCAGACCACGCCCGCGCGCAACAGATCATGCATGTGCAGCACGCCTTCGAGATGCCGGTTGTCGTCGAGCACCATCAACACGGTGATGCGGTGCTTTTCCATCAGATGCACGGCCTCGGCCGCCAGTTGCGACGAGCGGATCGATTTCCCGCCGCGGGTCATCACCTCGGTGATCCGGGCGCTGCGAACGTCGAGATTGGCGTCCAGCACGCGGCGCAGATCGCCGTCGGTGAACAGACCGAGTGCCTCGCCGTCGCTGTCGATCACAGCGGTCATGCCGAGGCCCTTGCGGGTCATCTCCAGCAGGGCGGTCGACAGGCTCGCGTCGGCGGGCACCTGCGGAATGCGATCGCCAGTCGCCATCAGGTCGCCGACCTTGAGCAGCAGGCGGCGGCCAAGCGTGCCGCCCGGATGGCTCAGCGCGAAATCTTCCGGCGTGAAGCCGCGGGCTTCGAGCAGCGCCACGGCCAGCGCGTCGCCCATCGCCAGGGTGGCCGTGGTGCTGGCCGTCGGCGCGAGGTTGAGCGGGCAGGCTTCCTGGGCGACCGAAACGTCGAGATGGACGTCGGCCGATTTCGCCAGAGTCGAGCCCGGACGCCCGGTCATCGACACCAGCGGAATCCCCATGCGCTTGATCAGCGGCAGGATGGTCAGCACTTCGGCGGTTTCGCCGGAATTGCTGATCGCGATCACCGCATCATCGCGGGTGATCATGCCGAGATCGCCGTGGCTGGCTTCACCGGGGTGGACGAAGAAAGCCGGTGTGCCGGTCGACGCCAGGGTGGCGGCGATCTTGCCGCCGATGTGGCCGCTCTTGCCCATGCCGGTGACGATCACCCGGCCGCGACAGGCAATCAGCAACTGGCAGGCGCGGGCAAAGCCATCGTCGATACGCGGCAGCAGCGCAGCCAGCGCATCGCGCTCGATGCCGAGTACGCGACGCGCGGTTTCCTGCAGGGCGGTGCTGTCGACCACGGGAATGATGAGTGCTGAGTCAGCCATGAGGGACGTATCGTACCCGAGCGTCCCGATGCGGTTCGCGTTCTGGACATCGCGCGCACCTGAACTTGATGAGGAAGCGGACTCTGATTCCGTCACGCAAGTGGCAGGCTTCTCTCTATAATTGCGCGCTGCGCAGCACGGCTGCCAGCAAAGTTCCGCGTCGTCGCCAGTGCTCGCGCCCTGTTTTGTTGCGAGTTTCGGTGTTTCGCACTGTTATGGGTCATGCATTCTTTTGTTGGTGCATCGCCTGCTTCATTCATCTGTTGCAAGCCTTTTCCATCTGCCGGCCCCGGAGACCGTTGTGAGCAAAGACCAGGACAAGAAGTTCATGATTTCGTTCGCCGGTGTTCTGGCGCTGCTGTTCGGAATCACGATCGGCATCATCGCGCTGGCTGCGATCATGACCCCGAAGCACGACACAGCTGATGAGTCGGAAGTGAAGAAGATCGCCGCCCGCACGGCGCCGGTCGGCACCGTGATCACCGACCCGGCGCTGCTGGTCAAGGCCAAGGCTGCCGTGAAGCGCGAGCCCTACAGCGGTGAGCAGGTCTATACGACGGTCTGCAGCGCTTGCCACAGCGGCGGTTTGCTGGGCGCGCCGAAGTCGGACGACAAGGCTGCTTGGGCCGCGCGCAAGGGCGCTGCCGGTGGTGTCGATGGTCTGACCGCTTCGGCGATCAAGGGCAAGAATTCAATGCCGGCGCGCGGCGGTAATGCCGATCTCACCGACGACGAGATCAAGGCTGCGGTCGAACACCTGCTGAAGCTTTCCGGCGCCTGAGGCTTTCTTTTAGTCGTCGCCGCTGAAGAAGCGGCATCGGAGCGATCCGGTGCCGCTTTTTTTATGCCTATCCGTTTCGTGTGAAGTCCGCTCGATTTTGGTGCAGTCGATCTTCCGCTTGACGGTGCTGCGGCCTGCCACAGCATGCGCAGTGCCCGGGTTTTCGCTGGAGAATCGATAAAAGTCAACGAAAGCATGACCTTGTCGAGAGTGGCATGGTCCATGCTTTTTCGTCGCGCTGGCCAATTTCAGCGAAAAACCCACTCGAAGGAGAGTCATGAGCAAGTACACCAAGTTGCTGTCCGTTGCGGGTCTGGCCTGCCTGCCAGGCATGGCATTCGCAGACGGCCCCACCCTCGGTTCCCTGCTGGAAGGTTCCGGCATTGCTGTGACGGGCTACACGAGTGCTTCGTACTCGACCAACCTCAACGACGGCAAGACGGCGGCGTACCGCGCCTACGACGGCAACACCGACAGCATCACCATCGA
>NZ_JAHFRY010000216.1 GCF_023266035.1 Nevskia sp. | reverse complement strand
GCCGGATCGACTGCCGCGTCCTTGCCGTGCGTCTGCTGATAGCGATTGGCCGCGGTCGACATCGCGATCGTCGCCGTCCCGGGGCAGCGAACCGGCGACGACCACCGAGCCGGCCGGCACGCGGCCATAGCTGACGGTGTTCTTCTCGCGATCGAAGATCGGCGTCGACTGGCCGATGAACACGCCCATCGAGATCACCGCGCCCTTCTCGACGATCACGCCTTCGACGATTTCCGAACGGGCGCCGATGAAGCAGTCGTCCTCGATGATCGTCGGCGCTGCCTGCAGCGGTTCAAGCACGCCGCCGATGCCGACGCCGCCGGACAGGTGGACGTTGGCGCCGATCTGCGCGCAGGAGCCGACCGTGGCCCAGGTGTCGACCATCGTGCCCTTGCCGACGTAGCCGCCGATATTGACGAAGCTCGGCATCAGGATCGCGCCCGGCGCGATGTAGGCGCCACGGCGTACCGAGGCCGGCGGCACGATGCGCGCGCCCTGTGCCTTGAAGCGCTCGGCGGTCCAGCCGGCGTACTTGAGCGGCACCTTGTCGTAGCCCATCAAGGGGCCCATTTCCATCGGCGTGTTGTCATGCAGGCGGAAGTACAGCAGCACGGCTTTCTTCAGCCAGTCGTTGACTTGCCAGCCAGCCGCAACAGGTTCGGCGACGCGGGCCGCACCCGAGTCCAGCAGTTCGATCGCGGCTTCTACGGCAGCGGCTACAGCAGTGTTCGAGGCATCCAGCGTGGCGCGGTCGTCCCAGGCGCTCTCGACGATCGCCTTCAATTCTTGATTGTTCAAGCAGTCTCTCGGTTGTTCTATTCGATTTTATTTATGGGTGCTTTCAGCGCTGTTCAGCGTGCGGGTCAGCACTTCGCGCAGTTCGTCCAGCACCTTCTCGTTGGTAATCGGCTGGTGCTGCCGATCGGTGATGTAGAACACGTCCTCGGCGCGCTCGCCGATGGTCGCGATCTTGGCGGCATCAAGCAGGATGCCGCGCTTGTGGAACACGCGGCCGATCAGCGACAGCAAGCCTGGCTGGTCGGCGGTCACCAGTTCCAGCATGGTCCGGCCGTGGGCGGTGTCCTGGCTGAAATGGATGTTGGTCGGCGTGTCGAAGTGGCGCAGGCGCGTGGCGCGGCGGCGGTTGACATCGACGACCGAGATCGACGGATCCGCCAGTACCTTGCGCAGCGCACTACCGATTTCCTCGAAGCGATGCACGTTCTCGATCGGCGTGCCGTCGCCTTCCATGACCACGAAGGAATCGAGCGCGTAGCCATCGGCCGTGGTGTTGATGCGGGCGTCGAGAATGTTCAGGCCCAGCTTGGCGAGCACGCCGGTCGACAGGCCGAACAGGTGATCGCGATCGCGCATGTAGACGAACACCGTGGTGCCGCGGCCATCCAAGGTGCGGACCAGGATCAGCGGCAGCTGGTCCTCGGTGGTGTTGGCGATCGCGGCCAGATGCCAGACCAGTTCGGCCGGCGAGTGGCGCAGGAAATAGTCCGGCGTGAAGCGACCCCAGATGCGATCGGTCAGCGCGCCGTCGACATCCCTTGCCCCCGGCAGTGCATAGGCCGTGCGGCGCTGTTCGGCGACCTTCTCGGCGATGGTCATCGGGTTGTCGAGCCCGCGCTCCAGCGCCCGGCCGGCGCTGTGATACAGCTCGCGCAGCAGGCTTTCGCGCCAGGAATTCCACAGCGCCGGATTGGTCGCACGGATGTCGGAGACGGTCAGTACCAGCAGGTAATCGAGGCGGCTGCGGTTGCCCACCTTGGTCGCGAACGCGGTGACGATTTCCGGGTTGGAAATGTCCTGGCGCTGTGCGGTCAGCGACATCAGCAGATGGTTGCGGACCAGCCAGCAGACCAGCTCGGCATCGGTATGGGACAGGCCGTGGGCGAGGCAGAATTTCTCCGCTTCCACCGCGCCGGCTTCCGAGTGATCGCCGCCGGAACCCTTGCCGAGATCGTGATAGAGGCCGGCAACGTAGAGCAGGTCCTGGCGCGCAATACGGCCCATCACGTCGCTGAAGAACGGCAGCTCGTGATGGAACAGCGTCATGTTCAGGCGCCGCAGATTGCGCACCAGGCGCAGCGTGTGTTCATCAACGGTCAGCGTGTGGAACAGGTCGTACTGCATGTGGCCGATGATCTGACCGAACACCGGCAGATAGCGGCCGAGCACGCCGTAGCGGTTCATCCGCCGCAGCGCACGCGTCAGCCCAGGCCCTTGCTGGAACATGCCGATGAACAGGCTGCGGCTGCGCAATTCGCTGCGCACGCTGTCGTCGATCAGGCGGCGATCGCGGCGAATCAGGCGCAGGGTGCCGGTGGTGATGCCTTCGATCTTCGGATGCTGCTGCATCAGCGCGAACACTTCGATCAGCGCCGACGGGGCCTTCTGGAACACATCGTCGGCGCGGGCTTCGATATAGCAGCCGCGCAGCTGGAAGCGCGAGTTCAGTGGCTTGGGTTCGAGATCCTGGCCCTTGCCGAGGATCGCTTCTTCGAACAGCTGCAGCAGCATGTCGTTCAGGCAGCTCAGACTTTTGATCGTCCGGTAGTACAGCTGCATGAACTGCTCGACGGCGCGATTGCGGTCCGGGTCTTCGTAGCCGAACAAGGTGGCGATCTTGTTCTGGTGATCGAACAGCAGCCGGTCTTCATGGCGGCCGGTGATCATGTGTAGCGCGAAGCGCACCCGCCAGAGGAAATCCTGGCCGGCAAACAATTCGTCGCATTCGGTCTTGGTCAAGAAACCGCGCTCGCGCAGCTCCGTGAGCGAAGACGCGCCGAAATGCCGCTTGGCCACCCAGGCCACGGTATGGATGTCGCGCAGGCCGCCGGGGCTTTCCTTGACGTTCGGCTCCAGCTTGTAGGCGCTGTCGTCGTACTTCGCGTGGCGAGCCTGCTGCTCGGCAACCTTGGCGCGGAAGAAGGCATCGACCGGCCACATGTGCTCCGGCCGCATCGCTTCCTGCAGCGCGGCGAACAGGCTCAGGTCGCCGATCAGCGGCCGGGCTTCGGTCAGATTGGTGATGACGGTGACATCGCTGGCCGCCAGTTCGGCGCATTGGGGCACGCTGCGCACGGCTGAACCGACATCGAGGCCGATGTCCCACAGGAAGGCGAAGAAGTTTTCCAGCTGCGACTTCGAGGCTTCCAGCGAGGCCTCGTCGAACAGCACCAGCAGATCGATATCCGAATACGGCAGCAGTTCGCCGCGGCCGTAACCGCCGACGGCCATCAGCGCCAGACCGCCCGAGGACTGCGGTAGGAACTGCGTCCAGGCTTCGCGCAGCACTTCGTCGACCAGATGGGCGCGGGCGTGGACCAGCGAATCGGCCGGCGTGCCTTCATGGAACAGACCAACCAGCCGCTCGCGGCCCCAGGCCAGGGTTTCGCGGAACGCGATGATCGGCTTGCCGCCATCGGCGCGCAGGCGGTTGCGGACGCGGCGTGCGGAGAAGACGGCGATGCTTTCGTCTTCGTTCAGCTCGATTTCAGCGCCCATGAAACAGTGTCCAGTGATAAGTGGCCAGTGGCCAGTGGCCCTTGGAATCAGAGCATTCTGCGGATCGCAGGTGATTCCTGCTTGAAGAGCGGACGGCGCCTGCCGCACGATCTCTGACGACTGACCGCTGGACACTGACCACAGCCGTCTTCAAACGGCCTCCCCTTCGCGCAGGGTCAGGATTTCGTAGCCGGTTTCGGTGACCAGGATGGTGTGTTCCCACTGTGCCGACAGCGAATGGTCCTTGGTGACCACGGTCCAGCCATCCGGCAGCAGCCTGACTTCGGCCTTGCCGGCGTTGAGCATCGGTTCGATCGTGAAGGTCATGCCCGGCACCAGTTCCATGCCGGTGCCGACGCGGCCGTAATGCACCACCTGCGGATCTTCATGAAAGATCCGGCCGATGCCGTGGCCGCAGTAGTCACGGACGATCGAATAGCCGCGCGATTCGGCAATCGTCTGGATCGCCGCGCCGATGTCGCCGAGGCGCGCGCCCGGCTTGACCTTGCGGATGCCGGCCAGCATCGCCTCACGCGTGGTTTCGGTCAGCCGCTTGGCGAGGATGGTCGGCTCGCCGATGTAGAACATCTGGCTGGTGTCGCCGTGCCAGCCGTCGATGATCACGGTGACATCGATATTCAGCGCGTCACCGCGCTTCAAGGCCTTGTTGGCCGGGATGCCATGGCAGACGACGTGATTGAGCGAGGTGCAGACCGACTTCGGAAACGGCATCCGGCCGTGGCCGCCGCCGTAGCCGAGTGGGGCGGGGATGCCCTTCAGATCGTTGACGATGTAGTCATGACAAAGCTGATCGAGCGCCTCGGTGGTCACGCCGGCCTTCACATGCGGCGCGATCATGGTCAACACGGAGGCTGCTGCCCGGCCGGCGGCGCGCATGCCGTCGCGCTCTTCCGGATTCTTGATGGTTACCGACATGTAAGATTTCGTGCCTGCTGCTGGGGGGAGATGCGGCGGTCGCCGCGCGCTGTCCGGATGGGGCCGCAAGGGGCGGGTGGTCAGCGTCGAGCGGCGTATGGTATAAAGCGCGCCGCCGCAAGGCAATGCAACCATCGCGCCGTCATTTCAAAGGCTTGATGGGAGCAGGC
>NZ_JAHFRY010000134.1 GCF_023266035.1 Nevskia sp. | reverse complement strand
CAAGCGCTTGGCAAACAGCATCACATGCGGCGCGACGATCAGGTTGTAGCGGTCCGAGCGGTAGAAGGCTTCGAGCACCGCAAGACCATCGCGATACCAGGACGACAGACTCGGCGAGCAGTGCGGGTTGTAGAGCACCGTCGGGCGATCGTTGTCGAACAGCTTCGGCCGAACGACGCGAACGGTGTCATCAGCCGCGTTTCTGTCGGCATGCAAATCGAACTTCGGATAGCCGATCACCGCATGGCCGCCGTCCTTGAGCAGGCCGGCCCCGGTCAGGCGATCGCGAATCTTCTCGCCGGACATCAGCACCAGATCGAATTCGCCGCTGGCCTTGTCGAAACCGACTTCGCGATCACCGGCGCCGTGCCGGGTGTGAACAAACTTCAGGTGCTTCAGGCCGAAGCGGCTGCGCAGCAGCAGGCTGGTCTTTTCCGGCACCACCAGCAGATCCAGGTCGCGGAACGCCGCGCGATTGCACAACAGCATCATCACCCGCGAAAACGGCATCAGCGGATCCAGCAGCGGCTGCAGCAGACGCAGCAAGAGCGGCAGACGCAGTCGGTAAACCTTGCCGGTCTGCATCGCACATTTTTCCGCTACCCCCAGCAACGCTTCATGCTGAGCCTGGCTGGTGACGAACAGCCTGACTTCGGGGCCGTCCTGCCGGCGCATCAGCTCGAAGGCGATCGGCGCGCTGTGGGCGAGCTGGTGCAACTGATCGTGGTTGAACAGGAAGCCGCAACGAACCAGGCCGCGCCCGCTCGCGGCAGGCCCGGGCATCGGTGCCAGCAGGTCTTGCTCGGTCATTGCAGCCACAATTCATGTCTCCTATCCAGACGCAATGACTTTAGCGGCGCAGGCTTAAGCAAAAATTAGCGGGCCTTGCGAGTGGCTCCCGGCGCAACGGGGTCAACGGCCTGCAGTAGCACGCGGTGGGCCCAGAAAGCTGACCGCCAGCAACGGCAGCAACAGCAGCCCCAGCAAGGTCGACGACGCCAGCCCGCCAAGAATCACGATCGCCATCGGCCCGGCAATTTCCTGTCCTGCGGCGTGGGCATCGAGTGCTACGGGCAGCAGGCCGAGTGCGGCGAGGCCGGCGGTCAGCAGCACCGGCAGCAGGCGCTCGCCAGCCGCACGCAGCGCGGTATCGAGGCACCAGGGCAGCCGCTCGTCGCAGACCAGATGATCGATATGGGACAGCAGCAGGATCGCGTTGCGGCTGGCCAGCCCGAACAGCGTCACGAAGCCGACCATCGAACCCAGCGACAGCACGGCGCCGGTCGCCGCGACCGCCATCGCGCCACCGATCAAGGCGAACGGCGCTGCCAGCAGCACCAGCGCGGCACGGCGCCAGTCGCCGAGTCCGGCGATCAGCAGCAGCGTGATCAGCACCAGGGCGATCGCGAAATTGCGGCCCAGTTCCCGGGTCGCTGCCGCCTGGATTTCGGCCGCTCCGCTGATGCGCAGCGTCACCCCGTCGGGCAGGGTCTGTTCGGCCAGCGCCGCTTCGGCGCGCGCGACGAAGGCGGCGATATCACTCGTCTCCGGATTGGCGGTGACCACCTGCCGGCGCAACGCCGATTCGTGCTCGATCACGGCGCGGCTGTCTTCAACGACCAGCCGGGCCAGTTCGCCAAGCGGTACCGCGGTGCCGCCGACACTCCGCACCAGCAGCGCACGCAGGGTTTCGACATTCGCTGGCGCATCGCCGAGCAGATGCAGCGTCACCGGCGTCACCCGTTCCGCCGTGCTGACATTGCCCAGCAGCAAGCCTTGATGCGCGGCCTGCAAGGCTTCATCGATGTCACTGGCGCGCACACCGTGCAAGGCCATCGCCGCCGGCAGCAGATGGACGACCACCGCGGGTACCCGCCCGGGCACCCGGACTCTCACGTCAGCGGCCTGCGGCAGGCTGCGCACGACCGCTGCAAGCTGCGCTGCCGCGGCATCGAGCGCATCGAGATCGCTGCCGGTCAAGGTCAGCACCACGCTCGCGGTTTCGCCGGCAATCGCTTCGCCGATGCGATCGCCGAGGAATGTGGTGACTTCGGATTCGACGCCGGGCTGGCTGGCGACGATTGCGCGGATCCGCCCGGTGATCGGCGCGTCGCTTGCCGCCGTGGCCGCTGTGCTGACCGTTTCCAGGGCGATGTGGAACTCGGCGTGGTTGACGCCCCAGGTGTCTTCCGCACCTTCTGCCCGGCCGAGCTGCAGCTCGACCGAGCGCACGCCGGGGATCGCCAGTATCTGCCGACTCATGCCCTGCCCCAAGGTCCGCAGCGCTGCCAGACCGGTGTCCTGCGGCGCGATCAACTGGGCCACGACATGTCCTTCCTTGAAAGCCGGCAGCAGTTCGCGGCCGAAGACGACAAGCGTTCCGACGGCGATCAGCACCAGCACGGCAGTGACCAGCAGCGCCGCCCTCAGATGCCGCACCAGCTTCAGCAGCAGGCCGTGCTGAGCCTGCCTCAAGCGCAGCAGCCAACGCGGTTCATCCGCCAACTTCCTGCGCAGCAACAGCAGGCAGAGTGCCGGCGTGATCGTCAGTGCAACCAGCAACGACGCCGCGACCGCGAGCAGGAAAGACAGTGCCAGCGGCCGGAAGAACGCGCCCTGCAGACCGCCGAGCGCGATCACCGGCATGAACACCAGCATCACCATCGCGGTGGCGAAGATCACCGGCGCCCGCACCTCCAGCGACGCTTTCAGGATGATCTCCCGCCGGCTGGCGCCGATCTCCCCCTCGCGCAGGCGTCGCACGATGTTCTCGACATCGATCACCGCATCGTCGACGACGACGCCGATGGCAATGGCCAGACCACCGAGGGTCATGTTGTTGAGGCTGATTCCGCAGTAGCGCAGGGTGACCACGGCGGCGAGCAGCGACAGCGGAATCGACAGGAAGGAGATCAGCGCCGTGCGGGCATGACGCAGCACCAGCAGCAAGGTGACGAAGGTCAGCAAGGCGCCAAGCAGCAGACTGTTGCGCAGCTGGGTCAGTGCCGATTCGATGAAACTCGCCGGCCGATGCAGCGCCGGCACCAGGGTGATCTGCTCGCGAGCCAGCAGCGGCGCCAGTTCGGCCAGCGCGCGTTCGACAGCCTGGGTCACGCCCAGCGTGTCGGCGCCGTACTGGCTGGCCATCGCCAGCAGCACACCGGGCTGACCGTTGATCAAGGCGTCGCCGATCGGCTCGGCGGCGGCGATGTCGACCGTGGCGACATCGCCGATATGCAGCGGCGGTCCGGATGCAAGGCCCGGCATCTGGCCGGGCCTCGAGGTGAGCACGGCATTGGCGAGGGCCGCAGCGTCGGGCGCTTCCATTGCCGTTTGCACGACCAGCCGCTGGCTGCCGTTGTCCTCGAAGCCAAGACCGCGGACCTCGGTCAGTTCGCGCACCGTGCCGGCGATATCGGCGATCGCGACGCCACTGGCAGCGAGCGTCGCCGCCCGGGCGGTGATCGCCAGTTCGCGCTGCTCGCCACCATAGATCGCGGCCCGCGCGACACCGGGTACCGCGAGCAACCGGGGGCGGACCGTCCATTGCACGAAATCACGTACCGCCATCGGGCCGCGGCTGGCGCTGACGAAGCCGACCTTGAGCAGATCCATCGTCGATGAGGTCAGCGGCGATACGCTCGGAACACCGCCGCCCGGCGGCAACACCGCGGCGGCGCCGGCAAGCTGCTCGATCACTGTCTGCCGCTGCCGGAACGGATCACCGGCCGCAAAGGCGACGCGGATCACCGACAGCCCCTGCATCGATTCGGAGCGGATGCTGGCGACGCCGGCAGTACCGCCGAGCAGCGCTTCCAGCGGCCGCGTCACCAGCGTTTCAACCTGTTCGGCAGCCAGGCCGGCCGCTTCGGTCTGCACGGTGAAGGTCACCGGCGCGAACTCCGGGAAGACATCGAAACGCGCCTGCCGGAGCTGCTGCACGCCGCTGGCCAGCGCCAGCACCGTCAGCACCGCCACCGCGCCGGAATGGCGCAGGCAGAATCGGATCAGCGCGGACAGGAACCCGGCCAAGGCGCTAGTCCGCGCTGCCGGCGCGCATCGCCCAGCGCAGCCGGACGGCTTGCCGGAACACGATAGGGACATCGGCGCCAGGCCCGGTCACCAGCACGCCGCCGCGGCGTTCGTCGAGCACCAGCACCGGCTGCCGGCGATATCGGCCATTGCCGGTCTCGACATAGACGTAGCGGCCCTGCGCATCGATCAGCAAAGCTTCCGGTGGCAGCCACTGACCCTGCCGCGCCGTGCCGCTGACCGTCGCCGCAAGCACCCGACCCGGCTGCAGACCTGCCTGTGTGGAGATCGCCAGCAGGCTGCTGCCGGCGATGCCGGGATCGCGGCTGGCCGTCGGCCCGAGCAGGCGCAGCGCAGCGTGGCTGTCGTCGGCATCGAGGCTGGCGCTGATCTGCGCCGGCGGCGGACCGGTGAAGCTCAGCCGCAGCAGTGCCGCCTTGCCGTCGATCACCCGTTCGAGCAAGCGGTCGCGCTCGCCGCCGGGCAGCGCCGCGAGCCCTGATCCCCACTCGAGCGCGATGCGGTGGCGCGCGGCGGCGAGCTTCGCCGCGTCGATATGCGCCGCCGCCGTTGCCGCTTCGCTGCTGCGCCGCGAGACACTGGCGTCCCCGGCCAGCAGCCGCTCGCTGCGCGCAGCTTCAGCCTGCGACGCCGCGGCCGTGGCAGCGAGAATTTCGATGTCGGCAGTCAGCTGCACCAGCGGCGCCGGATCGAGCACGGTTGCGAACGCCGCGATCCGCGGCGGCAGCGAGATCGGCGCGACGGCAGCGGCCTCGATGCCGGACTGCCTGACGACCTCGGGCGGCAACTGGATCTCGGCGCCGGGATCGGCAGCTGCATGGGCGGCCATTGCCGCCGCCGCTGCAACAACGGCCAACAGCCAGGTTCGCTTCATCGGGAAGCCGCCGCGAGCGCCGCACGCGCATCGAACGGCGGCCCGGCCAACGGCGTCCGGCAGGCATCCTCGAGGGCTGCGAAATCACGCTGGGCATCGAGCGCCGCGCCTTGCTGCAGGAGCTCGGCTTCGGCAGCGGTGATCTCGGCACTCAGCAGCGCCGGCCGATCGCTCTCGCCTTCGGCCAGACGACGGCGTTCGACCTCGGCAAGACGAGCCAGCCGCTGCCGGTCGGCTAGCGCCGCTTGCCAGCGTTCCCGCGCTGCCGGCCAGGCGCGTTCGGCGCTGTCGATCTGCGCGTACAAGCCGGCTTCCACGGTTTCCAGATGGCGGGCAGCCAATTCGCGCTGAGCCAGTGCTTCGGCGATCGGCCCCTCATTGCGATTGAACATCGGCAGGCTCAGGCCGACGCCGAGTTGCAGCTTCCGCTCGCCGTGATCCCAGGTGTAGCCCGGCGACAGGCGCAGATCCGGCCAGCGTCTGGCCACTTCGGTCTGCAGCACCAGCTCGGCGATATCGATCTCGCGCAAGGCCTGCAGCAGCTGCGGCCGCTCCAGCAGCGCGGCCTCGCGATCCAGCCGGACACCGTCAGCCGCCAGCCGATCGGGGCGATCCCAGTCCGGCCATTGCAGCGGTGCATCAGCGATCGCCGCCAGCGGTAATCCGATGGTCGTCGCCAGGCGTTGCCGGGCTGCCAGTACCCGCTGATCGGCCTGTTGTCGACGCTGGACTGCGGCACTCAGCTCGGCCTCGGCGCGCAGCACATCGGTGCTGGTACCGGCGCCGGCAGCGCAGCGGCGGCGTTCGACATCGAGCAGCTGGCGGTGCAGCTCGATGATGCGCTTCAGCAATTGCGCCTCATCGGCGGCGGCAACGGCTTCGAGCAGCGCGTTCTGCGTGCTCATCCGCAGCTGCCAGAGCTGGTCGCCGAGCGCGGCGCTGGCGATGTCGGTCTGCAGCCAGGCGATGGCCTGCGCCCGGTCACGGGTACCGGAGGCCTGGAGCAGGAAATCCACTGCGACACCCAACAGCCAGGCCGGCATGCCGGCCGCCGCCGCCAGGTATTCGCCGGACAGGTTCAGCGTCGGATTCGGCCGCTGGCCGGCGGTCACCACGCCTGCCTTGGCCAACGACAGCCTGGCCCGCATCTCGGCCAGCGCCGGACTGCCGGCCTGAGCCAAGGCAAACCACTGCGCGCGATCCCAGCCATTGGCCATCGGCGGAAGTCCGAGGCTGGTCGCATCAAGGCGCTTGGTTTCGAACGCCACCAGGCCAGCGCCTGCCCCGGCCGTCGGCAATGGTGGCGCCGCAGCACAGGCTGCAAGCGACAGCGACAGCACGATCAGCACATGGCGATGCAGACGCTTGCGGTCGGAATGGGAAGGCGGGGTCACGAGTCAACGGGAAAGGACCGGTATGCGGACCCGGACCCTAGCCCCCGGCGCTTAGCGTTTCCTTAAGATGGCAGCGGTTTGCCCGACCCGCCGCTGCCTGGAACGGCAGCCGTCGCAGCGGCCAGTGGCAGCAGGACACGTACCGCGAGTCCGCACCCCGAAATCCCGTCTTCAAGCTCGATGCTGCCGCCGTGACGATCCACTTCCTGGCGGACGATGGCCAGGCCCAGCCCGGTGCCGGAAGCATCGGCTTCGCCGTCCCGGACGAAGCGTTCGAACACCGCCTGCCGACGATCAGGGGCGATGCCGCAACCGGTATCCGAGATCAGCAGGCTGGCTTGCACGGCATCGGCCCGCAGCGATACATCGACCCGGCCGCCGGCCGGCGTATGCCGGATCGCGTTGTCGACCAGATTGGTGACCAGGCTGCGCAGGCCTTCGCCATCGCTGTCGACCATGCAGGGCTGACTGGCGACCAGGCCGAGATCGACCTCCTTGTTGGCC
This sequence comes from Nevskia sp., assembly GCF_023266035.1. Taxonomy (GTDB): domain Bacteria; phylum Pseudomonadota; class Gammaproteobacteria; order Nevskiales; family Nevskiaceae; genus Nevskia. Next base: position 6,713 of record NZ_JAHFRY010000134.1, on the reverse strand, counting down.
GCCAGCGGGTACAGCTCGGCCAGCACCGTCTTCAGCAGGCTTTCCAGATTCACTGTCCGCAGCGGCCGCTCCGGGCTGGCGCCGGGCTCGCTGCGCGCCAGCGCCAGCAACTGCGTGACCAGCCGCGCGGCGCGATCGACGCCGGATTTCAGCGCCTCCAGCGCGTCGCTGCGCTCGGCCGGACTGCGCGCCTGCTGCGCGCGCTGCACCTGCAGACCGACAACGGTCAGCGGCGTGCGCAGCTCGTGGGCGGCGTCGGCGAGAAAGGCCTGCTGGCGGCGTGCCGCATCGGCCTGCCGGGCCAGCAGATCGTTGAGCGCTTCGATCACCGGGCCGAGTTCGCTCGGGGCATCGTCGACCACCACCCGCACCTGCTTGTAGGGCCCGCCGCGCTGCAGCTGGTCGGCCAGAGTGCGCAGCGGACGCAGCAGCCGCGAGATGCCGAGTGAAGTGAACAAGGCCAGCAGCGGCAACACGCTGAGCAGCGGCAGCAGCAGACGCAAGGTCGTGGTGGCGGCGATCTCGCGGCGCGCCGAAAGCTCCTGGGCCACCTGCAGCCAGCCGCCCTCAGGCAGCGCGCGGCTGTAGCTGCGCCAGTCCTCACCCGGGCTGTGCAGCGTCACCAGCCCGGCGGCCGAAGGGATCGGCGCCTGTTCCTCGACGCTGGAGGCGTACTTCAGGCTGCCGTCCCCCGCCCAGAGCTGGATGACGATGTCGTCCTCGGCCTCGTCGACCGTCCGCTGATCGCCGGGGCCGAGTGTCTGCGGCGCCAGATTGTTGCCGATCGCCTGCAGGCGATCGTCGAACAATTCGTTGAGCTCTTCGACCGCCTGCCAATACAGGCCGAAGATGCCGATCAGGCTGCCGATCATCCCGCCGACCAGCATGGTCAGCACCAATCGACGGCGCAGCGAGGATTTCACGGCAGCGCCTTGGCCACGAAGTAACCGACACCGCGGGCGTTGCCGATGAACTCGGCCGAAAGCTTGCGGCGCAGCGCGTGGACATGGACTTCCAGCGCATTGCTGGCGATTTCCTCGTCCCAGCCGTACAGACGTTCGACCAATTGCTCCTTGGTCCACACCTTGCCCGGATGTTCGAGCATCGCCGTCAGCAGCGCGAATTCGCGACGGGTGAAGGTGATCGTCCGGCCCTGATAACTACCTTCGCGGGAGGCGAGATCGAGGCTCAGACCGAGATGCTCGATGCCCGGCTGGGCGTTGCCGGCACGGCGCCGGCTGAGCGCCCGGATCCGCGCCAGCAGCTCGTCGAGATCGAAGGGCTTGAGCAGGTAATCGTCGGCGCCGGTATCCAGCCCCCGAACCCGATCCTGCACGGCATCGCGCGCAGTCAGGATCAGCACCGGCGTTTCCTGGCCGGCGCGGCGGGCGTCGGCGAGCACCTTCAGGCCATCGCGCCCCGGCAAGCCGAGGTCGAGCAGCACCAGCTCGTAAGCCGTGGCCTGCCAGTGATCGGCGGCAGCAACGCCGTCGCGCACCCAATCCACCGCATGGGCGTTGAGCGCCAGGCTGCGAGCCAGCGCCTCGCCGAGCATCGCATCGTCTTCGACCAGCAGGATTCTCATCGGCAAACGGGCTCGGGCGTGAACGGCAGGCTGTCAAAGTACAAGGAAGGAGTATCGGCCGCGATCCTTAAGGGGTGATTATCGATTCGGCCGCCCTAAGCCAGCGGCCTGAGATTCGATCTTCGCGTTTCCTGCATCGCAACTGCCAACTAGGTCCGCTTTCTGGCTGCCGTTTCATGCCGCCATTGGTTAAGGTCACCGGGCGTCACGATACGAATAAGAACTCAGGGAGCGGACATGATCAAGATCGGGAAACTGGGCGCCATTGCGCTCGCCGGTGCTGTGGGCGCGGCACTGGCCACAGCCGGTTACATCAAGCACCGGGAGCCGGTGCAGACACCGGCACAAGCAGCGGCCAGTTCGGCGCCAAGTACGGCAGCCAGCGTCGCCAACTATGGCCGCATCCCGATCAGCTTCGAGCCGAATCGCGGCCAGTCCGCCGGCAATATGGCCTTTGTTGCGCGTGGCCCTGGCTTCAGCCTCGGACTCAACACCGAAGGCGCCACGGTGCGGCTGAACCGGCCGGCTGCCAAGGACGCGGGCTCACAGGAGACTGCCGTCAACCTGGCAGACAAGCACGCAGCGAATGCCGACCCGACAGTCGATACGACGGCCACGTTGAAACTGCGGCTGGTCGGCGCCAACGAGAAGCCGGCGCTGGTCGCGGAGAACAAGCTCCCTGGCGTCAGCCACTACTTGGGCCAGACCGGCGCTTCAGGCCCGCTGACCAACATCCCGCATTACGCAGCCGTCCGTTACCAGCAGGTCTATCCGGGTGTCGACTGGCTGCTGTACGGCAACCCGATGAAGCTGGAGTACGACTTCATCGTCGCGCCGCAGGCCGACCCTTCCCGCATCCGCATGCGGATCGACGGCGCCGACAGCCTGGCGCTGGACGAAACCGGCGCGCTGCTGGTTACGGTGGCCGGACAGACCGTCCGCCAGGACAAGCCGCTGGTCTATCAGGAACGCGACGGGCAGCGGACCGCGATCGAGGCTAGCTACCTGTTATCGCAGCCGTCTGATGCTGGCGCGACCGAGATTGCGTTTGCTGTTGCCGATTACGATCGGATGCGGGCGTTGGTGATTGATCCGGTGTTGGTTTATTCGACCTACCTCGGAGGAACCGGCAATGAGAGCGTGGCTGCCATTACCAGTACCGACGCCGGAGAACTGATCGTCACCGGAACAACCACATCGACGAATTTCTCGCCCACCTCGTCACTGCTTTCACAGCCTGAAGTCTTCATCTCGCAGATCAGTGCCGACGGCACAGCCGTGGCGTTCACGACCTACCTCGGGGCCGGCAGCGCCCCGAATCACGTAGCTACGAACTCTGTTGGAGAGATATACGTTGTTGGCCTTGGTTCGGCTCCCAGCCGATTGATTTCTGAAACTGGCATTGGCAGCAACTGCGGGATATACGGCGCGACATTCGTTGACGGGGGACTGGGAATTTCGAACTCCGGATGCTTGCCAGGCGACATTTATCCATCGCCCATCACAATTACGAAAAGCGGGACGATTTACGCAATTAAAAATGAAGTAGAACAGACATTCGAAGAAACTGAAGTGGGCGGTTCAATCCAACGATACACCACAACAACCAACAAATATTTAATACAAACAATTAGCAATTATTTACCAGCGGGCGGTACAATTTTTCTAACGCATACGAGCGAATCTTATAGTCGCCGTGGACAACCCGAGGTGGGTTATACAAGAACAATAACATCGCCAATATGGGACATCGTCAGCAACGATGAAACTACACTGATTTCATATTCCCTATGCGAAGTTTATAGCACCGACGGAGGCACAACGCGGAGTGGTTCCGTAAACGTTTATGGTGCCCCCGCAATTCACAGCCTTGATGCTGATTACTTTTTATATTGCGACAGAAATACAAAACCAATTGATATTGCTATCGGTTTAGATGGCAACGCATATTCATCACGCCTAATAGGTTATTCACCTCAGGCTTATGAAATTGTAACCCCGCTTTACGAGCGCGAAATCTCCTCGTCGAGAGTCGGTTTTCTTGCCGCCAATGCTTCTGGAAATGTTTATTATTCAGAGAACGGATTAATCAATAAACTTAATAAAAATGGAACCGCGATTCTATCCGACATTGCCGTTGTCCAGCCATTTTTGGCGAACCTTCTAAGTAATAATGAAATCGTTGTAGCAATATCGACCACAAACACCGCGCGAGAAAGCGGAGTTCAACCGACCAACAACGGCGGCACTGATTTATTGCTACGCAAGCATAAATTTTCAGACTGTACTGATGATGACGGCTTGATCAATTTCAGCTCTACAAATTTCTCTGCGTCAGAATCGTCGGGAGCAATCAATTTTTCGGTCGTTCGTTCCGGTGCAGTCGATGCTAATTGTCAGCCATTCGTCGAATACAGAATCCAGGACCAATCGACCAATGGCGCTTCTGACCTGATCAAGACTGGCGGCATCATTCGTTGGGCGGCAGGGGAGAACTCGACCAAGACAGTTTCCATACCGCTGGTCAACGACAGCGCTTACGAGTTGCAGGAGTCCGCGCTGGTCGAGCTGTACAGGCCGGACGGTTCGGCACTCGGAAGCATCAGCTCCGCTGCGCTTCTGATCATCGATGACGATCCGCAGCCGTCCGTCCGCCTATCCGCAAGCATCGACTCGATCTCCGAAGTCAGCGGTTCCACCGTCATCACCGCAACGCTGAGCGCCGCCGCCGGCACGCCGGTCACGGTGCCGCTCGTCTACTCCGGCACGGCGACCCGGAATTCCGACTACACGACACCCGACCAGATCGTCATCAATCCTGGCCAGTTGTCCGCCTCGGTGACCCTCAACAGCGTCGACAACACGCTGCCTGAACCTGAGGAAACCGTCGTCGTCACGATCGGCACACCGACTTCAGCCACGCGCGGCTCGCCGGATGCAGTGACGGTGACGATTCGCGACAACGATCGCGCAGCTGGCGTTTTCCTGAGCCCTGCGTCCCTTGCCTTCGGCAATCAGGCACTCGGCAGCACCAGTGCATCGCAGACAGTAGTGCTGACCAACAACGGCACTGATCCGCTGACCATCAGCTTCATCGGCGCCAGCGGTGATTTCAGCGCGATCCCGGATTGCCCGATCTCGTTGGCGGTCGGTGCCAGCTGCAACATCGTGACCCGCTTCGTGCCCTCGGTCGTCGGGCCGCGCAGTGGTGCGATCACGGTGATGAGCAATGCCCCAACCAGCCCGAACACGGCCACCCTGACCGGCACCGGTATCGACTCCGGACGCCTGCTGAGCGTGGCGGATGTCAGCGTGACCGAGGGCAACTCTGGAACCACCGTCGCCAATGTCACGGTGAGCCTGAGTTCGCCGTCCACCGGCACCGTCAGCGCTCGCCTGACCACCAGCAACAACACGGCGATTGCTGGCAGCGACTACGTGTCTCGCAATGGGACGATCTCGTTCGCAGCGGGCCAGACTTCGCGGGTGATTCCGATCACCATCAACGGCGATACGACGATCGAGCCGAACGAATCGTTCTTCGTGACCATGAGCGAGCCGGTTGGGGCTGCGATCGGTGACGGCCAGGGCGTGGTGACCATCGTCAATGACGATGGTGCGGCGCCGCCGACGGCCAGCATCGGTGACGTGTCGGCCAGCGAAGGCAATACCGGCGCGCGCACGTTCTCGTTCACGGTGAGCCTGTCGGCAGCCGCTTCCGGGCCGGTGTCGCTGAGCTACGCCACGGCAAACGGCTCGGCGACGGCGGGCAGTGATTACGTTTCGTCCAGCGGCAGCCTCAGCTTCGCAGCCGGGGAACTGAGCAAGACGATCAATGTGACGGTCAACGGCGACACCACGGTGGAGCCGACCGAAACCTTCTTCGTCAACCTGAGCAATCCCTCCGGCGCAACCTTGGGCGATAGCCAGGGCCAGGGCAGCATCGTCAACGACGACACCTCTGCCCCAGCGCTCAGCGTCAATGACGTGAGCACTACCGAAGGCAACTCAGGCGTCAAGAACCTCACGTTCACGATCAGTCTGAGCCCGGCCGCGACCGGCGCTGTCACCGTTACGGCAGCTACCGCCAACGGCACGGCCAGCAGCGGTTCGGACTTCAACGGCGGTTCGCTGACGGTGAGCTTTGCCGCTGGTGAAACGGCCAAGACGGTCAGTCTCGGCATTCGCGGCGATACCACGGTGGAGCCGGATGAAACCTTCTTCGTCAATCTGAGCAATGCCACCGGCGGCGCGACGATTGCCGATGCGCAGGGCATCGGCACCATCGTCAACGACGATGCTTCCGCCACGCCGACGATCGCCATCAACGATGTTTCGGCCACCGAAGGCAATACGGGCAGCAAGATCTATACGTTCACAGTCAGTCTGTCGGCAGCAGCTTCCGGGCCGGTGACGGTGGCCTATGCCACAGCCAATGCGACGGCCACGGCGGGCAGCGATTACAGCGCTGCCAGCGGCACGCTGAACTTCGCCGCCGGCATCACGACTCAGACGGTGAATGTGACGGTCAACGGCGATACCGCCGTGGAGCCGGACGAAACCTTCGTCGTCAATCTGTCCAACCCGAGCGGCGCGACGATTGCCGACAGTCAGGGCTTCGGAACCATCGTCAATGACGATGCCGCTGCAACGCCAACGCTCAGCATCAATGACGCAAGTGCGACGGAAGGCAATTCCGGGGTCAAGAACTTCGCGTTCACGGTGAGTTTGAGCCCGGCAGCGACGACGGCGGTGACCGTCACCGCCGCGACCAGCAACGGCACGGCCGCCAGCGGTTCGGACTTCAACGGCGGCTCGCTGTCGGTGAGCTTCGCGGCCGGTGAAACCTCGAAGGTCGTCAATCTGGGGGTTCGCGGCGATACCGTGGTCGAGCCGAACGAAACCTTCTTCGTCAATCTCAGCAATCCCACCGGCGGTGCTGTGATCGGCGATGGCCAGGGACTGGGGACGATCCAGAACGACGACGGCGCAGCCACGCCAACCGTCACCATCGGCGATGTCTCGGTGACCGAAGGCAACGCGGGCAGCGTCGTGCTGTCGTTCCCGGTGACGTTGTCGGCGGCGTCCACCAGCGCCGTATCGGTGGCCTTTGCAACGGCCAATGGCT
>NZ_JAHFRY010000215.1:3772-4690 GCF_023266035.1 Nevskia sp. | reverse complement strand
ACTCGTTGAAGTCCCGCGGGGCGCTTGGGCATGGCGATGGTCTGTTGAGTGTTCAGGTGGGACGAGGCTGGAATCGCTCAGGCCGGCATGGGGGCCGCAGCGCGCTTGAGCGACACCACGAAGTCCCGGTCACCCACGCGGCTGAAGCGCACACAGTCACCCTCTACCGCGCCGCTACGCTCGAAGAAATCCCGTGTTTCGGAACGCGCGCGCAGGATCATCTTGACTCCATCGATATCGGCGTCCCGGACGCGGCCAGGCTGGAAGCTCACGCAGATCGATTTCCCCGGCTTCTGCTTGTTGTTGCCGCCGATGCAGTCAGACGGCAATAGCGCGCTGGCCGTGCGCAGATAGAAATGGTGGTGGCGCAGGTTGCCGCCCGTGATCGGAATGTCGACCCAGGTGCTTGTGGTGCCGGACGAGCGCGGGGCATCGGCCTTTGCAGTCGGGGCCGGCACGACCTTGGCCACGGCGGACCTCGAAACCGCTCTTGCCGTGGCTTGCTGGGTGGGTGCTGACATCGACTGCTGAGGGTCTTCATCCGGCACGTGTACCCACTTCACTGCACCGCTCTTGTGCTGGTAGGGCTTCGGCGTGGCCAGCACCTCGACATTGCGAAGTACCCAGGGCGTGGTCCAGTTAGCTTCAAATGCACTGGCAAGCTGGTCATCTGGAATGCCGTGGAAGCCTTGCGTCTGGCGCATCTGTTCCAGGCTCAGCGCCGGCAGGCAATCCACGAGCTCAGCACTCCCGACGATCAGCCCGGACCCGGCCCGGATCAGCGCAATGCGGCCACGGATGTGCGTGAGCTTCGATCTCATTTCCCAGCTCTTGGTGCCGGCAAGGATCATGTTGATCCATGGGGTGCGAATGACCAGTCCTTTCATGTTGTTATTTTCCCGGGTGCCAACATCGATA
>NZ_JAHFRY010000215.1:0-3762 GCF_023266035.1 Nevskia sp. | reverse complement strand
CAGGCCGTTAGTAGGCGACGCAAGTCCTGCAGCTTGCGGCACGACGAAGTCTCAATAGCGTTGAGACTTTCCTCGCCTTTTCGGGATTCGGGTCATGGGCTGGCCAGCAGGTAGTGGCGGCGTGGATCACGCGGGCCGGAGCCGATCTCGCGAACCAGGCCACGGCCGACCAGCGCGGCCAGAGGGGTGCTGGTGGCACGGGGCGACAGACCGAGGTGGGCGGCGATCACGGCCGTAGTGCGACCTTGGGTGTCCGCCAGCAGAGCGAGGATGGCGGCATCCGGGCGCCCATCTTCGACACCGAACATCTGGATGCCGCCAAGTGGTGTTGGCAAAAGCCCCACGAGGCTGCGCAGCGCGCCGTCCGGTGACGACAGATCGCGCTTGAATTCCAGCGTCCTGCCTTCCGGAAGCTTGAGCATTTCGACGGTATCCATGACTCGGAAAATTACTCGGAGGCCGGGTTCAGATTCATGCTTCCGAGTGCGTCCGCTCAGCCCGGCGCGCTGGCGCGGGACAGCAGGTCGGCGAAGTCGTAGTTGACGCTGGTCACGCCGAAGTCAGGTTCGCGGCTGAAGGGCTGGCGCAGGTAGTGGGTGCGGTGCTCGGTGTCGCTCAGGAATTCGACGATGGCGAGAATGAAGTCATCCGGCTTGTTCAGGCAGTACAGAATTTCGTTGCGGGTGACGGTGATGGTCTGTGCCCCGCTGACGCGGCCCTTGACCTCGATGAAGCGCAGCTTGCCAGTGCCAGGCACGCGGCTTTCGATGTCGTAGCCGAGCTTTTCGAACTCTCGGTCCTTGGGGTCGAAACCGAGGCTGTGTTCGATACCCATGACCACAGCACGGGCTCGGGCCGCACTGATCTGGGTATCGACCGGCAGCGACGACTGCGGGCCGGATTTGCCCTGCATGGTCCTGAGCAGGCCGATCGGCACCACCAGCAGACCGCCCAGCACCACCGGCGGCAGCGGCGACATCTGTGCTTCCAGCTTCAGGTCTTCGAGCCGCTTCTGAAGCCGGCCCTGAAGCAGGTCGGCACGCTTGCGGGCCTCGCCCGAATTGAGCCGGGCATTGGCCTTGCCGGATTGCTCCTGCGCCTTGAGCGTTTCGGCACGGTGATCCCAGTAGGTGATCTCCTTGGTCAGCCGCTCCTTGACCGCTGCTTCGGTCTTGGCGATCAGCTTCAGCTTGGGGTTGCGGACCTCGGCCAGGTGCTCGGGAACCACGTGGGCAATTGCGTAGCCCTGTGCTTTGGCCTCCAGCTCGCGGTTGATCCAATGGCATTCCGGCCGGTCGAGGATCGCGTCGACGCCGGGCTCGCTGGCAGCCAGGGGGCGATAGTCCAAGTAAGGCGCGTAGTGGACATGGCGCGTCGTCCCCGCAGCGTCCTGTTCGACATAAAGCATCTGTCGGGAGATCACGCGCCGCTCGCCGCTGCGGGTCAGGCTGGCGTCCTGGATCGCGTGCTCCAGATAGAACAGCACCCGCGGCTGCGTACCCTGATCACGCTCGTCGACCAGCAAGGTGCCGCGCTTCAGCAGATCGCGGTTGCGCTCCAAGGTGAGATCAATGACCGAGTCGAGCAGCGGATGGCCCGGGCAGACGAAGGCGGCTAGCGGCACGCCCTGAGGTGCCACCAGAGCTTTCTCGAAAGCGATGCGCTCGTAGCGCGGCAGTACCGGTTCGCCGATGCCGATCAAGCGATCGCGATTGCGCACTGGTGCCGGCACATGGCTGATCTCGTAGCGTCGGGCCTCACGCTGCTTGGAACTGCCGCCGAGCCGCCCGAAAGCTTCGTGGAAGAACGATTCGATGTAGTGCGGTTGCAGGCGACGCGCATCGGCGCGTTCCATGTCTTCGCGGATGCGCTGTACCTTGCTGGCGTCCATGGCGTCATGGGCCAGCACGCGCTCTTCAAGCAGGCCTTGCAGGTGGCTGCGATCGAGCGCGGTATCCATCACCGTGGTGAGGAAGGCCCTGACCTCCGGTCGGTCACCATGGCGGACAGCCTCGATCAGCAGATCGCGCAGGGACTTGCCTTCGAATTGCAGCTTGCCGAGCACGTCGAACACCTGCCCACCCAGCGTCTGCCGGGCTTGTTCGAGCTTTTCGAGCAGCTTGCGGTAGACATCGCCCTCGCGGGTTTCCTCGGCGACCAGGTTCCACAGGTGGCAGGTCTCGGTCTGGCCGATGCGGTGAATGCGGCCGAACCGCTGCTCCAGCCGGTTGGGATTCCACGGCAGGTCATAGTTGACCATCAGATGCGCGCGCTGAAGGTTGATGCCCTCGCCTGCCGCATCGGTGGCCAGCAGCACCTTCACTTCAGGATCGTGGCGGAAGGACTCCTGCACCTTCAGGCGTTCTTCACGGCCAACGCCACCGTGAATGATGACCACCGCTTCCTTGCGGCCGAGCAGGGTGCTGATCCGCTGCTCCAGATAGTTCAGGGTGTCGCGGTGCTCGGTGAAGATGACGATCTTCTGCCGCGGCGATGGCTTCGGCGGGTCGATCGCACCGGAACCGTACGGTGGCGAGGTTTCAGCCACACCAAACGCGGCAGGGGAGAAGATTTCACCGAGCAAGCCGGCGAGTTCGGTCCATTTGGTGTCGGTGCCGCCGCGCCGAACGAGCAGGGCCTGGGCTTCAAGGATGCGCAACGTTTCGATTTCAATGCGCAGCTCGGCGATCGAGCGCGCGGCGGTGGCCTGATCGAGGATCTCCTCTTCAAGCTCGGCGATCTCGTTGTCCGGCGCATCGTCCAGATCGTCGGCATCTTCACTGTCGAACGCGGGAAACGATGCCGCGAGCACTGGTGCCGGCTGGCCGGCACGGTGCAGCACTTCCAGCTCGCGAAGACGGCCTTCCAGCTTTTCTCGGCGACGACGCAGCGATTGATAAATCGCCTCTGGGGAAGAGGCCAGGCGGCGCTGCAGGATGGTCAGCGCAAAGCCGACGGTGCCGGCGCGCTTGTCGTTCGCGAGGGCTTCGGCGCGGTTGAATTCCTCGCGGACGTAGGCGGTGACCGCCTGGTACAGCGCTGTTTCTGCCACCGACAGCTTGTAAGGCACGGTGTAGGCGATGCGCTGCGGAAACAGCGGCGTGCCATCAAACTTCAGCAGGCTTTCCTTGACCATGCGCCGCATCAGGTCGGACACCTCGGCGGTGTGGACGCCATCGCGGAAGCGGCCCTCGAAACGATCGCCGTCGAGCAGCGCCATGAACAGCTGGAAGTCTTCTTCCTTGCCGTTGTGCGGCGTCGCCGACATCAGCAGGAAATGGCGTGTCAGCGACGACAGCAACTGGCCCAGCCGATAGCGCTTGGTGTACTTGGTTTCGCCGCCGAAGACGGTCGCCGACATCTTGTGGGCTTCGTCGCAGACCACGAGGTCCCAGCGGCAATCCGGGGCCTGGAGCTTGAGCTGCACTTCATCGTTGCGCGACAGCTTGTCGAGCCGGGCAATCGCGAGGTTGGTTTCAAGAAACCAGTTGCCGGTGCGCGCAGCTTCGAGCTTGTCGTTGGTCAGGATCTCGAACGGCAGATGGAAGCGACGATAGAGCTCGTCCTGCCACTGCTCGGCCAGGCTGCCGGGACAAACGATCAGACAACGCTGCAGGTCACCGCGGGCGATCAGTTCCTTGATCAGCAGCCCGGCCATGATGGTCTTGCCGGCACCGGGATCGTCCGCCAGCAGGAAGCGCAGCGGCTGGCGCGGCAGCATGGTTTCGTAGACCGCCGTGATCTGGTGCGGCAGCGGATCGA
>NZ_JAHFRY010000012.1 GCF_023266035.1 Nevskia sp. | reverse complement strand
CACTTCTTCCGGCGTGCCATCGCTTTCGGCGAGCAGGATTGCTTCGGCATCGAGTGGGTAACCGGCGTGGACGAAGTCCTCGACGGCAGCAATCGCCAGCTTGTCCATCATCTCCAGCCCGGCCGGAATGATGCCGGCGGCGATGATCGCGGCAACGCCCTGCCCGGCCTGCTCGACACTGGCGAAGCAGGCCATCACCACGCGCGCCAGCTGCGGACGCGGCAACAGCTTGACGGTGACTTCGGTGACCACGCCAAGCAGACCTTCGGAGCCGACCAGCAGCGCCATCAGGTCATAGCCCGGAGCATCCGGTGCTACGCCGCCCAGTTCCAGCAGCTCGCCATCGGCCATCAGCACGCGCGCGGCGACGACGTTGTGCACGGTCAGCCCGTACTTCAGGCAGTGCACGCCGCCGGAGTTCTCGGCGACATTGCCGCCGATCGAGCAGGCGATCTGGCTCGACGGATCGGGCGCGTAGTACAGGCCGTGCGGTGCCGCCGCTTCGCTGATCGCAAGATTGCGAACGCCGGGCTGCACGCGTGCGATGCGCGCCAGCGGGTCAAGCTCGACGATGCGATTCAGCCGCGCCAGCGACAGCAGCACGCCGCCTTCTTCCGGCAGCGCGCCACCGGCCAGCCCGGTGCCATGACCGCGAGCGACCACCGGCACGCCACGCGCATGACAGATGCGCAGCACGGCGGCGACCTGAGCTTCGTCGATCGGCAGCGCAACGCACAGCGGCAGCCGCCGATACATCGACAGGCCATCGCATTCATAGGGCCGCATCTGCTCGACCGTGGTCAGCAGCGCGCCTTTCGGCAGCACGGCCACCAGCGCGGCGAACAGCGCTGCGGAATCAATCGGAAGGTCGCGAGTCGGCGCGTTCATCGCCGGAGTCTAGCCGGCTGCTGCAACAAACCAAATATGAACGGAAAGCAGTTGGAACCGCTTACCCAACCAACTGCCGATCCAGTGCGAAGCTGCGCGGACTCAAGGTGCCGGCCGGATCATGGCGGTGCTTCGCGGCGATCAGCGCAGCACGTACTTCGGCGGGTGCGCGGGCGATGAACTCATCGCCCCACTTGGTGCCGACGCCGTGCTCGGCGCTGAAGGTGCCGCCGAAGTCCTGGGTCACGTCGAAGACGATCTTGACCAGCGCCTTGGCGTGCTGTGCGACCGGCGCGTCCTTAGAACCGAGGATGTGCAGATGCGCGCCACCGACGCCGGCGTGACCGAAGGCGATCAGCGCCATGTCCGGGTACTCGGCTTTCAGCTCGGCTTCCAGCACCTTGAGGTAATCGCCGAACACCGCAACCGGCGTCGCCGTATCGAAGCTCAGGCGACCTCCGCCGAGTGCGCGCATGCGGGCATTGCTGGCTTCGGTGATCGAGTGGCGGATTTCCTTCAGCGCCTTCAGCGGCGCGTAGCCGATCTGGTCCTCGGGCAGCGACACAGCGTCGGCCAGAAACTCATAGAGCATGCCGGCGAGATCGATGTGCGCCTTGTGCGATTTCACCTGCAGCAGCAGGTAGTAAGGCGCATCGTGACGGGCCAGCGGTGAGCGGAAGGCATCGCCTTTCAGATCGCGGACCAGTTCCAGCGCTGGCTTGCCGATGAATTCGAACTCCTCGACATCGTCACCGAACAGCGCACGCGCAGCGGCATGAATACGCATGGCCGCCGGCATGTCGGCGACCGGAATCAGTGCGGCTTCGCGCTGGCCGGGAATGGCATAGGCGCGGATCTTCGCGCGGGTGATCACGCCGAGCACGCCCTGGGTGCCGATCAGGCCCCACTCCGGGCGCGGCTGCGCCGAGTTGATCGCCAGCAAGTCCTCGGGCACCGCTTTCCAGGCCGGCGCATCGCTGAGCACCTCGCGACCGTCGCCCGAGTAGCCAAAGGCCTGGATCGCCAGATGCGCAGCGGTGCCGTAGCAGACCGCATTGGCGCCGGCCGAGGCATTGGCGATGCAGCCGCCGACGCTGGCGGCGCTCGACGAACCCATCTCCATCGGCCACATCAGGTTGAGCGGCGCCAGCAGCAGATTGACCGAGTCGACCGCCATGCCGGCCTGCACTTCGAGCACCGCATCCGCGCAAGGTGGCGCGCCGATGCCGCGCCACCAGGCGGCCAGCGCATCGGCATGCGCGGCCGGTGCGGCGCGTTCACCGAAGCGGAATACCTCGCCATCCGGCGTCGTGAAGCTCAGCGGCTGATCGAGCTTTTCCAGGCTCAAGACCACTTCGCCATCCGGACGCTGCGCTTCAACGAGACCGGTGCGGCCGGCGCTGATCACCAGCTTCACGCCATTGGCGCTGCAGGTGGCCAGCAGGCTGGCGACTTCGGCCTCGCTCTGCGGCACCACCAGACCACTGGCCTTGCCCGGTTCGCCGCGCTCGGGAATCTCGTAGCGGCGTAGGCGATCGGGATCGACCGTGCAATGTGGGCCGAGCAACGCGGGAAGTGCAGCGGAGGAAACGGCAGCGGTCATGGCAGCGAAATCACGGGCAGCGCGGCGGATTGGCCGGCGGGCATTGTAACGGCCGCGCTGGTGACGCTGACCTCAGAGCAGACGCACGCCCTGCTCGATCAGATACGCCGCCTGCGTTTCCAGCAGGCCCTGCGGGTTTTCGACCACCAGGCCATCGACCTGCGCCGCCAGCCGCTTGCCGTTGGCGAAGTCGCGGAAGAAGCGCGTTGCCGACAGCGCGACATCGATCATTCGAGCGCCCCTGAGATCGGCCCCGGCGAAGCTCGCGCCTTCGAGATCGGCAGCCGTGAAATCGGCATTGCGCAGGTCCGCGCCTTCGAGGTTCGACAGGCTCAGATTCGCGCCGCGCAGATTCACGCCGGCCAACCTGGCATTGCGGAACGAACAGGCCTTGGCCTGGATGCCGGACAGTTCGAGCGTTCGCGGCTGCCAGCCGCCGAGCCGGGCTTTCAGCAGCACGGTGTCACGCCAGCTTGTGAAATCCGTCGCCTCGCGAAACTGCGCAACGGTTTCCGCCGACGAGATGCGCGCTTCGTCGAAGCGCTGCTCGAGCCGGAAATCCGCCTCGTTGTGATAGGCACTGACCCGCTCCCAGTAACCGGGCCGGTCCTCGGCCAGCAGCTCGATCGCGACCAGCCACTTGAGGCTCTTGTAGAAGTAACGACCGGGCGTGACCGTGCGCAGCGGCCCGCCGTGCTCGGCCGACAGCGGCCCGCCATCGATCTCGTGGACCAGCCAGGTGTCTGCCAGCGCCAACGCCAGCGGCAACGAGGTGTCGTGTGCGCGATGGCTGTGGGCGATGAAGCGCACGTATCGGGCTTCGTCAGTAACGCCGGCCGCCGCCAGCACTTCGGTCAATGGCCAGCCGCGAAAGGCCAGAGCGCGTCGCGACCAGCCGGTGACGCAATGGATGTCGGCAACGCGCAGTTGCGATGGCCGCGCCAGCAATTCGGCGAACGTCACCGTCAGCGGCCGCGCGACACAGCCAGAGATGACGACCCGGCAGGTCTCGGGGCTCAAACCGGGCGCAGGCATCTGCTCGCCGACCAGCGGGAACTTGTCGGTCAGAGCCTGGCCAGGCGGCAGGACGAAATCATCGGCAGATCGACTCACCGGCGAATTATTGCGGCAAGCGCGCAAAGTCGCCGCAATCCTTCGGAGGGGGGCCATCCGTTACCATCTGCCGCCGGCCGCCGCATGGCGCCCCATGAACTCGAATCGCGCATGAAAACCCCGATCAAAACCCTCGGCATCGTCATGGACCCGATCGGGTCGATCAAACCCTACAAGGACACCACGCTGGCGCTGATGCTGGCAGCGCAGGCGCGCGGCTGGGCGCTGCGCTATTTCGAGCAGGGCGATCTCTGGCTGCGCGATGGCATCGCCTGGGGCCGCACGCGCGCAGTGACCGTGTTCGACGACAAGAAGCACTGGTTCGATTTCACCTCCGAGCCGGAAGTCGTGCGGCTCGGGGACCTGACCGCGATGCTGATGCGCAAGGACCCGCCATTCGACATGGAATTCGTCGCGACGACGTACATGCTCGAGCGTGCCGAAGCGCAGGGCGCGCTGGTGGTCAATCGTCCGGCCTCCTTGCGCGACTGCAACGAGAAAGCCTTCACTGCCTGGTTCCCGGAACTGTGCCCGCCGACGCTGTTCTCGCGCGACGACAAGACCCTGCGCGCCTTCCATGCCGAGCATCACGATGTCATCTACAAGCCGCTCGACGGCATGGGCGGCAGCGGCATCTTTCGCATCGGCGCCGACGCCATGAACCTCGGCAGCGTCATCGAACAGCTCAGCGACAACGGCCGGCGGACCATCGTCGCCCAGCGCTATCTGCCGGCGATCGTCGATGGCGATACCCGGGTGCTGGTGGTCGACGGCGTGCCGGTGCCGTTCGGGCTGGCGCGCATTCCGCAAGGCAGCGAAACGCGCGGCAATCTGGCGGCCGGCGGCAAGGGCGAGCCGCGGCCGCTGACGGCGGCGCAGAAGCGGATTGCCGAAACCGTCGGCCCGGAACTGGTGCGCCGCGGCCTGCTGTTCGTCGGGCTCGACGTCATCGGCGAAAGCCTGACCGAGATCAACGTCACCAGCCCCACCTGCGCGCGCGAGATCGACGCCGCGTTCGGCACCGACATCGGCGGCCTGCTGATCGACGCCATCGAGCGCCGTCTGACACCTCCGTAGGGCGGGCCATGCCCGCCGCCGCTTTCGACGATTCACCGCGTCGGCGGCCAAGGGCCGCCCTACCTTTGAACGACAGTCTCCGGGTGAGAAAAGCTTTACGCTTCGAGTGCTTGTCAGCCCCGACCATCGAACCCGATACTGCCCACATGGCCGACGAAAGCTACTTCAGCAACCAGTTTCTCGTGGCGATGCCCGGCCTCGATGACGACAACTTCCGGCATTCGGTGACCCTGCTCTGCGAACACTCGGAAAAGGGCGCGCTGGGTCTGGTCGTCAATCGGCCGACCGATCTGCGGCTGTCCGACATGCTCGACCAGATCGGCGTCGATCACGAAGCGATGCCGGGCGACCCGATCGTCTTCTGGGGCGGGCCGGTGCAGCCGGAGCGCGGCTTCGTGGTGCACACCGCGCCGGGCGGCTGGGATTCGACGCTGAAAGTCGACGAAAACCTTTACATCACCACGTCGCGCGATGTGCTCGGCGCGATCGGCCGCGGCGAAGGCCCGAGCGATTATCTGGTGCTGCTCGGTTACGCCGGCTGGGGTGAAGGCCAGCTGGAAACCGAGGTGCTGGCCAATTCCTGGCTCAATGCCCCGGTCGAACAGCGCGTGCTGTTCGCCACGCCGGCCGCCGAACGCTGGATCGCCGCGACCCGGCTGATCGGCGTCGACATCAGCCATCTCGCGAGCCGCGCCGGACATGCATGAACCGAACGGCGGCGCCCCGACCCCAAGCCCAGCCAAGACCCGCGTCTATCTGGGCTTCGATTACGGCCTGAAGCGCATCGGCATGGCGGTCGGCGACGACCTCACCCGCCTCGCCCGGCCGCTGCCGGTGGTCGCCAACGGCCGCGAGCCGGACTGGATCGCGATCGGCAAGCTGATCAAGGAATGGCGGCCGGATGTGGTGATCGTCGGCTTGCCGGTCGATATGGATGGCGCCGATCAGGCGATCACCGGGCCGGCGCGCAACTTCGCCCAGGAACTCGGCAGCCGTTACGGGCTGCCGATGTTCCTGGTCGACGAGCGCCTGTCGTCGCGCGCCGCCGACGACGAAATCCGCTCGGCTCGCGCCGATGGCCGCAAGAAGCATCGCGTGCAGAAAGGCGAGCGCGATGGCGTGGCCGCGCGGCTGATCCTGGAGCAATACCTGTCCGACTGCGGCCGCTCGACGCCAGCCGCATCGGCACCGTCCGAAATTCCCAAGGCCGAGGCCTCATGACGCATCCGCTGCAACTGACGCCCGATGGGCGTCTGCGCCACCTGCTGACCGTGGAAGGCCTGTCACGGCCTTTGCTGACCGACATTCTCGACCAGGCCGAGCGCTACGCCGGCCAACCGAGCAGCAATCGCGGCAGTCGTGGTCTCAAGGTGCCGCTGCTGCACGGCAAGACCGTGGTCAATCTGTTCTTCGAAGCTTCGACGCGCACCCGGATGACCTTCGAGCTGGCCGCCAAGCGGCTGTCGGCCGACGTGCTGAATCTGCAGATCGCGGCCAGCAGCACGTCGAAGGGTGAAACGCTGCTCGACACGCTGAAGACCATGGAAGCGATGCAGGTCGACATGTTCGTGATCCGTCACGAAGCCTCGGGTGCTGCGCATTTCTTCGCCCAGCACGCCGCGCCCGAAGTCGCGATCCTGAACGCCGGCGACGGCCGCCATGCGCATCCGACGCAGGCCCTGCTCGATGTGTTCACGATCCGCCGCCACCGGCCGGATTTCGAGAACCTGACCGTCGCCATCGTCGGCGACATCCTGCACTCGCGCGTCGCCCGCTCGGACATCCACGCGCTGCGCATCCTGGGTGCGAAGGAAATCAGAGTCGTCGGCCCGCGCACCCTGATTCCGGCCGGCATCGAAGCGATGGGCGTGACCGTGCACAACGATATCGACAGCGGCCTGGCCGACGCCGACGTGGTGATCCTGCTGCGCCTGCAGAAGGAACGGATGGTCGGCGCCTTCCTGCCTTCGACCGGCGAATTCCACCGCGATTTCGGCCTGACCAAGGCCCGTCTCGCCAAGCTCAAGCCGGAAGTGCTGGTGATGCATCCGGGGCCGATCAATCGCGGCGTCGAGATCGAGGGCGATGTCGCTTATGGCGAGCGTTCGCTGATTCTCGAGCAGGTCGAGCACGGTATTGCCGTGCGCATGGCGGTCATGGGGATGATCCTCGGCGACCAGGGAGACGCCGCATGAGCGCCTTCTTGAACAACTTGCTGATCCGCAACGCCCGCCTGCTCGATCCACTCGCCGGCACTGACAGCGTCGGTGACTTAGCGATTCGCGACGGCCTGATCGTCAGCGTCGACAGCGGCCCGTTCGAGGAAACCTTCGACGCCGCAGGCCGCTGGCTGATCCCGGGCATCGTCGATCTCTGCGCGCGAATGCGCGAACCGGGCGCGACGCAGAAAGGCACGATGCGCTCGGAAACCCATGCCGCGCTGGCATCGGGCATCACCGCCGTCTGCCTGCCACCGGACACCTCGCCGGTGATCGACAACACGGCGATGGTCAACCGCGTCAACCGCATCGCCAAGAAAGCGGCCGGTGCCTATGTGCACATGCTCGGCGCCTTGACCAAGGGCCTCGGCGGCGAAGCGCTGGCCGAGATCAGTGCGCTGAAAGCCGCCGGCTGCGTCGGCGTATCGAACGGCCTGAATCCGGTCGCCAGTCCGCTGGTCGCGCGCCGTGCGCTGGAATATGCGGCCAGCCTCGGCATGACCGTGCACGTGGTGCCGCTCGATGCAGCACTCGCCAACCACGGCTGCGCGCATGAAGGCGCGATCGCGACGCGTCTCGGCCTGGCGGCGATTCCGGTCGCCGCCGAAGCCTTGGCGATGCGGCAGTGGATTTCGCTGGTCGAGGACACGGGCGCGCGAGTGCATTTCGGGCGCCTGTCGAGCGCCCGCGCGGTGGAACTTCTAGCTTCGGCGAAACGTCTCGGCCTGCCGGTGACGGCCGATGTCGCAGCCCATCAATTGTTCATGACCGATGCCGATCTCGAAGGCTTCAACGCGATGGCCCACGTCATTCCGCCGCTGCGCGCGGCGAGCGATCGCGATGCGCTGCGGGCAGCCGTAGGCAGCGGCCTGATCGATGCGATCTGCTCCGATCACCAGCCGCACGAGCTGGATGCCAAGACCAATCCGCTGCCGCAGACCGAGCCGGGCATCTCGGCGCTGGAAACCCTGCTGCCGCTGAGTCTGCGTCTGGTCGAAGCCGGCCTGCTGACGCCGCTGTCCCTGGCCGCGCGTCTGGCCGGCAGTCCGGCACAGATCCTGGGGCTTTCTCAGGGCGGTTTCGCACTCGGCGCACGCGCCGATCTCTGCCTGATCGATCCGACCGAGGAATGGCGTCTGGACGGCCGCAACATGCTCAGTGCCGGCCGCAATACGCCGTTCATTGGCGAGACATTCAGCGGCCGCGCCATCAGGGTCTGGCGAGGATAGATCTGAGTATTGGGCTTCCCCCGGTCAAAATCACCCGTGTGATACGGATTGGTTCCGGTTTCCGTAAAATGTATCGATTCCGAGTCAGCCTTCTGCGCTGCCGGTGACCCTTCCCCTGCGAAAAAGTGGTAACGAAAACCAATGGATGATCAGAAAAGCGCCGCGACGAGCTTCCAGGCTGACCTCGAGAAGCTGTTCGGTCTCAAGTCCGTCACCTACAAGTACGAGCTGAGCAAGGAACAACTGTTCCATGAGGCGATCGCCAACGATCGTGGTCGGGTTTCTCGCGATGGCCCCTCGGATGCCCAGAAGGCGTTTCCGACCAAGCTCGGCGTTGCCGGCCCGCTGGTTTTCTACACCGATCCGGATTGCACCGGCCGCCGTACCAAGGACACGTTCGCCGTGAAGTGGCCGGAAGTGGCCGACGAGATCTGGTTCAAGGCCGATCTCACGCCGTACGACCCGGCCAAGTACGAAGGCTTGCTGAAGCGGGTCGTCGCCCATCTGAACGACAAGAAGGCGACCTTGTACGTCAAGGACCTGTTCATGGGTTCGGACGCCGATTTCGCAGTGCCGTACCGCTTCGTCGGCGAGTACGCGACCCATGCGTTCTTCTGCGACAACATGTTCCCGAAGAACCTGCCAGGCGTGAAGGACATCGATGCCCGCCGCTGGACCATGCTCAACGTGCCGAGCTTCGTCTGCGAGCCGGAGCGTGACGGCAGTCGCTCGGAAGCGGCCGTGATCATCGACACCAAGAACCAGATCTGCATCGTCGCCGGCCGCGCCGACTATTGCGGCGTCAACAAGAAGACCATCTTCACCGTCGGCAACTACCTGCTGCCGAAGCAGGGCCGCCTGAGCATGCATTGCTCGGCGAACGTCGGTGCCAAGGGCGACGGCGCCATCCTGTTTGGTCTCTCGGGTACCGGCAAGACAACGCTTTCGGCCGATGCTTCGCGCCGCCTGATCGGCGACGACGAAACCATCTGGTCCGACAACGGCCTGTGCAATCTCGAAGGCGGCTGCTACGCCAAGCTGATCAATCTCGACAAGTCCGCCGAGCCGGTCATTGCCGAAGCCCTGAGCAAGCCGGGCACCATCATCGAAAACGTGCCACCGCTGCCGGGCAAGACGATGGCCGAATGTCATCCGGACGAACTCGATCTGAACGACGGCTCGCTGGCCGAAAACACCCGCTTCAGCTATCCGCTGAGCGTGGTGCCGAACGTCATGCCGAACGGCCAGGGCCCGCACCCGGAAACCATCGTGCTGCTGACCGCCGATGCCTTCGGCGTGCTGCCGCCGATCTCGATCCTGGAGCCGGAAGACGTGATGTATCACTTCGTCTCGGGCTTCACGGCACGCGTGGCCGGCACCGAAGTCGGCGTCACCGAACCGCAGCCGACCTTCTCGGCCTGCTTCGGCGGCCCGTTCATGGCCCACAAGCCGAACGTCTACGCCAAGCTGCTCGCCGAAAAGATGACCAAGCACAAGGCGCGCTGCATCCTGCTGAACACTGGCTGGAGCGGCGGCCAGTACGGCACCGGCAAGCGCATGAGCCTGAAGGTGACCCGCGCGCTGCTCAACGCGGCCCTGAACGGTGAACTGGACGGCGTCGAAACCGAAACCCAGCCGATCCTCAACCTGAAGATGCCGAAGTCCTGCCCGGGCGTTGATGCCGCGATCCTCAATCCGCGCAACACCTGGACCGACAAGGAAGGCTACGACGCCACGGCGACCAAGCTGCGCGACATGTTCCGCAAGAACTTCGAGACCAAGGGCTTCGCCGCCTTCGGCATCGAACCGCGCATCTGAGCTTCGACTCGCGGTAAAAAGAACCCGGCCTGGTGCCGGGTTTTTTATTGATCTGGGCATCGACTGGCCCACTCGAACGAGACCAGGCACCACTCGTCAGTCTCTGGAAATTCACATCTAAAGGTTCATTGCAAGCTGCCGTTATTGCCTATGGCCGACGCACCGATTGCCGGGCGCCGCCATTTCCAGGACGCCGCCATGCCCCGAACCGAGAGTCGAACCAAGCGTCGAATCGCCCGCCGATCCGCCCGCGGTTTCTCGCTGCCGGAGATGATGACCACGCTGGCGATCGTCGCGATCACCGGCACCCTGGCAGCACCGGCGGTTGGCGATCTGATGCTCGGCAACCGCATGGCGACCGAAGCGAACACGCTGATCAGTGCGCTGAATTTCGCCCGCAGCGAGGCCGTCGGTGCCGCGCGGGTGGTGTCGCTGTGTCCGTATCGGGTGGTCGTCGGCGCTACCGACGTCAACGCCCGCTACCAGTGCGCCGACAGCCTGAACTGGTCCGGTGGCTGGATGGTAGTGCGGGCGACGGTCGATGAAGCCGGCACGGCCAGCGGCGGTCAGCAGGTGCTGAAGCTGTTCGGTTCGCTGGACCCCGGCGATGCGCTGACCGGCAGCGCCAACCGCATCAGCTATCTGCCGACCGGCTTCCTCGCCGATGCCAGCGAACCGAGCTTCCGCCTGCGGCCGTCGGCTTGCACCGAGGACCAGCAGCGCAACATCACGCTCAGTCTGCAGGGACACCCCTATGTCGCGATTTCGCCCTGCACGGCCTGAATCGCCGACATTTTCAGCCGCGCGACTTCAGCGCGGCGCCGGGCTGATCGAGATCCTGATCGCCGTCGTGCTGCTGTCGATCGGCCTGCTTGGCCTAGCGTCGCTGCAGGTGCTGAGCCTGCAGCACAGCAGCAGCGCGGCGTTGCGGACCGAAGCCGTGGGCCAGTCCTACGATCTGCTCGACCGCATGCGCGCGAACCGCGCTCAGGCAATCGGCGGCCGCTACAACCTCGCCTTTGGCGACGCCCCCAGCGCGGCCGATCTCGCGGCCACCGATCTGGCCAGCTGGAAGGCGGCGCTCGATGCTGCGCTGCCAGCTGGCGACGGCCAGGTGTTCGTCGAAGCGCAGGTGGTGACCATCACCGTGCGCTGGCAGGAACCGGGACGATCAGGCACTGGCGCCGGCAATGACGGCAGCGGCGTGGTCAATCTCCGCACCCAGCTGTGAACGCGCTGTGACTGGGCGGCGCCCGATGCGGAAGCTGGCCGGCCTGGGGCTGATCGAAGTGATGATCGCGATGGTCATCGGCCTGGTCTTGCTCGCCGGCATCTACCGCGTCTATCTGACCACCGCGCGCACCTCGGTCACCACCGAATCGCTGGCGGCGCGCCAGGAGGCGATCCGCTACATCAGCGAACGCATCGGCCAGGACGTGCGCATGGCCGGCTATCGCGGCTGCCTGAGCGATACCGGCGAGATCCGCAACGCGCTGAACCCGAATCCGGCCACCGCCGGCAGTGGGCGCACCGAGTTCACCCATAGCGATTTCCGTTACCGCTATGACCGCTACGCCGAAGGCTTCGATGCCACCGCCAGCGGCTGGTCGCCGGCACTGCCGAGCAGCCTGACCAACGTCGTGGCCGGCACCGATGTGCTGACCGTGCGCGCCAGCCTTGCCGCCGATGTCTTCGTGATCCAGGACATGACCAGCACCTCGGCCGATCTGCGGATCAATCCGCTGAGCCCAGCACCGCTGGCGGCCGGCAACATCGTGATGGTCGCCGATTGCTCGGGTGCTGCGATCTTCCAGCTCAGCGGCTACACGGTGGCCAGCAGCAACAATTCGCTGGGCGTGCCGGTGAGCTATGGCAACGTCGTTCACAACGCGATCAGCTCGCCGGCACCCGGCAACTGGACGCAGGACCTCGGCCGCAAGTTCAGCGCCGGCGCGCAGCTGATCCGCATCGGCACGGTCAGCTACCTGATTCGCAACAGCGCCCGCGGCAGCGGCCCGGCGCTGTGGCGGGTGGTCGACGATCAGGCCCAGACACAAGCACAAGAAATCGCTGAAGGTGTGGAAAACCTGCAGGTGCTGTACGGCGACGATAGCGACGGCGACCGGGTTCCCGATGTCTATCGCCCGGCCAGCGCCTTCTCCGGCAGCGACGCCTGGCGCCGCGTGGTCAGCGTGCGCGTGGCGCTGCTGGTGGCCGGCAGCAACCGTCGCGCCGGCGCCAATGATCCTCACGTCTACGATCTGCTCGGCGTCAGCGTCGGCCCGTTCAGCGATGGCCGCCTGCGCCGGGTCGTGACCTTGACTCTGGCGCTGCGAAATCGTCTGCCATGAGCAGGCTTGCGAAACCGCGTGGTGAGCAGGGCGTGGTGCTGATGGTCGGCCTCGTGGTGCTGGTGGTGCTGTCACTGCTGGCGGTCGGCTCGATGCGCGCCACCACGCTCGAAGAGCGGATGAGCCACAACAGCCAGGATCGCCAGATCGCCTTCCAGGTGGCCGAAGCGGCACTGCGCGAAGCCGAACTGACACTGACCCAACCGATGCTGCCGGCCTTCGTCGCCATCACCAGCCCGTCCGCCGACGGTTTCTATCTGCCCGATCCGCCCAACCCGGATGCGCCGAGCGTGGCCTACAAGCCGATGTGGCAGCGCACCTCTGCCGATGCAGCGTATCCGTCGTGGCGGCCGGCCTCGGTGACCAGCGATGCACCGCCAGCGCCGATCGATCTCGCCCGCGGTGAATACCTGATCGAGCAGCTCGAAGTGATCGACGAACCCGCGCCCGGCGAAAGCCTGCAGGCAGACGCCACCGAGGATCGCCGCGAACGGATCATCTATCGAATCAGCGCCCGCGCCTGGGGTGCCAATGCGGCTGCGGAACCAGCGCCGGTGGTGTTGCTGCAGTCGACGTTCAAGCGCTGAGCGCCCAGGCCGATAACTCATGACCATGCGTGCCTCCATCGTCCGTTGCACCACCGTCGCCCTGCTCGTCATCAGCGGTTCCGCGCAGGCGGTCATCCCGCTGTCGAATGCGCCGCTGTTCCTGTCCACTCCCGTATCGCCGAACGTGATGCTGCTGTTCGACAACTCCGGCAGCATGGAAAACATCATCTGGGCCGACGGCTACAACCCGTCGACCATCTACGCCGACTGGAGCCCGCGTACCTGCGGCAACAACAGCAACACCCAGTGCTGGACCGCCACCGATGGCAATGTCGGCATGAGCGACATCAAGGTCGGCGGCTGCTCCAGCGGCCGCCTCGAGGGTCGGCCGAGCGGTACCGGCACGCGCAAATGCCTGAGCCTGCCGACACCGTCCGGCGCCAATACCCGCTACACCGGCAACTACCTGAACTACCTGTTCGCGACCTACGCGAGCAACAGCAATCTCACCACCGGCACGATTCCGAACGAGACCCGGCTGAGCGCGGCGAAAAATGTGGCGACCGGCATCGTCAACGCCAATCCGACCTTGCGCTGGGGCCTGGCGCGCTTCAATCCACCCATCAGCGGTGGCGATCAGGGCCCGGGCGGCAAGATCGTCGCCAACTGCGGCAGCACGCCAGCCACGGTCACCAGCGCCATCAATGCGCTGGCCGCCAACAGCAACACGCCGCTGGCCGAAACCTTCTACGAGATCACCCGCTATTTCCGCGGACTGACTTCGTACTACAACACCGGCACCTACACGAGCCCGGTGCAGTACCGCTGCCAGAAGAACTTCGTCATCGTCGTCACCGACGGCTTCCCGACCTACGACAGCACGTTCCCGACCAACGACCCGGACGATCTCGCCAACAGCTTCCTGAGCCTGCCGAACTGGGATGGCAAGGCGCCGTCGACGACCTCGACCACCTATCCGTTCTTCCCGCGCTACTCAGACGGCTTTCGCGGCCAGAGCGGCACCAGCGAAAGCCAGGAAGCCTGGACGCTGTATCTCGACGATCTGGCCAAGTTCGCCTACGACACTGATCTGAAGAAATCCGGCAACGATCTCACTGGCGTCAGCTACGAAGATGCGACGTTCAAGACCCAGCGCATCCAGACTTATTCGATCGGCCTGGCGATCAACAACCAGATGCTGCAGGACGCCGCCGAGTACGGACAGGGCAAGTCGTACACGGCAAACAACGCATCGCAGTTGCAGATCGCGCTGCAGAACGCACTCAACGACATCGCCGCGCGAACCAGCGCAGCCGCATCGATTGCGACCAATTCCACGCGCCTGACCGCCGATACCGCGATCTACCAGGCGCGTTTCGCCACTGGCGACTGGAGCGGCCAGTTGCTGGCGCTGCCGGTACGGCTAGACGGCACCGTCGGCACGCCGATCTGGGACGCCGCCCTGCGCCTGCCGGCCGCCGCGAGTCGCAATATCCTGACCTACGACCCGACCCGTTCCCTCGGCAATCGTGGCCGCAGTTTCCTCTGGACCCAGCTGAACAGCACGCAGATCGCGGCGCTGAACAAGGACGGCGCCGGCACCACCGACAACAACGGCCAGAACCGCCTCGGCTGGCTGCGCGGCGATCGCAGCAATGAGGGTGACGTTGCCCCCGCACTGCGCCGCCGCAGCGCCACGACCGTGCTCGGCGACATCGTCAATTCCGATCCCGCTTTCGCCGGCCAGCAGGACTACGGCTACGCGCGCCTGCCGGGCACCGAAGGCACCAGCTACACGGCGTTCCGCGACAGCGCTGCCTACAAGGCCCGCCCGACGATGGTCTATGTCGGCGCCAACGACGGCATGCTGCATGGCTTCCGCGCCACCGACGGCGTCGAGCAACTGGCCTACGTGCCGGACGCCGTCTACAGCGGCCTGAGTGCGGTGAGCGATCAGGCCTGGAACCAGAACCATCGCTATCTCGTCGACGGCGCCGTGCGCCTGCTCGATGCCCGAGTCAACGGCAACTGGAAAACAGTGTTGCTCGGCACGCTGGGCGGCGGCGGCCAATCGGTGTTCGCGCTGGACGTGACCGATCCCACCAGCTTCGGCACCAGCAACGTCCTGTGGGAGTTCACGCCGAGCAGCGATGTCGACATGGGCTACTCGTATCCGCAAGCGGCGATCGTGCGGCTGGCCAACGACCAGTGGGCGGCGCTGATCGCCAACGGCTACAACAGCACCAATGGCAAGGCCGTGCTGTATCTGGTCAAGCTCGACGACGGCAGCGTGATCCGCAAATTCGACACCGGTGTCGGCAGCGACAACGGCATGTCGGCGCCGATCCCGGTCGATGTCGACGGCGATCGGGTCACCGATCTGATCTACGCCGGCGATCTGAAAGGCAACCTGTGGAAGATCGACCTGCGCGGCACCAACCCGGCGGCCTGGGATTTCGCCTTCAAGAGCGGCACCACGCCGGTGCCGCTGTATCGCGCCTGCAGCGCCGACCCCTGCACCACCAGCAATCGCCAGCCGATCACCGCCCGGGCAGAAGTCGGCATCCATCCGGACGGCGGCTATCTCGTCTACTTCGGCACCGGTTCGTACTTCCGCAGCGACTACAACACCGCCGGCACGGTCGGCAACACGTTCTACGCGATCCGCGATGCCGACAACGGCAGCGCGCCACCGAGCAGCCGGGCTTCGCTGCTCGGCCAGCAGGTGATCGCCACCGTGACGCAGGCTTTCGGCAGCCAGACCGAGAAGGTCCGTGCCACCACCAACAACACGCCGACCGCCAGCCAGCTCGGCTGGTATCTGAACCTGCCGGATGCCGGCGAGCGTCAGGTGTCGACGCCGATCCTCCGCGGCGGCGCGGTGATCTTCACTACGCTGATCCCGAACACCGCCGCCTGCGGCTTCGGCGGCGACAGCTACCTGATGGAGATCGACGCGGTCAGCGGCTCACGACGCGCCACCACGCCGTTCGATCTCAACCGCGACACCGCGTTCAACAGCGAGGACCAGATCGTGGTCGGTGGCGTGCGGATGGCGGTCAGTGGCCGGCAATCGAAGGAGGGCATCATCAAGACGCCGGCGATCATCACCACCGGCGCCTTCGAGGTGAAGCTGGCCAGCGGCACCACCGGCGGCATCGACACCACCATCGAGCCGCCGCCCAGCTTCGAGCCCGGTGGCCGGCTGTCGTGGAGGCAGATGCGATGAAGCGCAAGCAAAGCGGCTTCACGCTGATCGAGCTGATGGTGGTGGTCACGGTGATCGCGCTGCTCGCGATGATTGCCCTGCCCAGCTACCAGAACAGCGTGCGCAAGAGCCGGCGTACCGATGCCCGGATCGCGCTGACCGAACTGGCCCAGACGCTGGAGCGCTGCCAGACCCAGTTCGGCCGCTACGACGATTCCGCCTGCGTGATCACCAGCCCGCAGGACAGCGCCGACCATCGCTACAGCGTTACCGTGGCTCGCGACGCGAGCAGCTACACCCTGAGCGCGACCGCTCAAGGCGTGCAGGCCGATGACCTGGCCTGCCGCAGCCTCAGCCTGAACCAACTGGCCGAACGCAGCGCCGTCGATAGCAGTGGTGTGGTGACCAGCGCCTGCTGGTAGCCCCGCCCCACGCCATCCGTCATTCCCGCGCAGGCGGGACCGATTCGCCGGGAGCGAATCGGAGCGTAAGCCTGCGCAAGCAGGTTGAGCGCAGGGATGCGCTCAACAATCCAGTTTTGGCCTCAGCGCGCCACCTCAGAACTGGATACCCGCCTGCGCGGGCATGACGGAATTTATCAATCCCATCAGCCGAAAAACGTTCTAATTCGCGGATGGTCACGCCCTGCTCCGCCCTGCCCGATCACGCCCTCGCCGACCTGCTCGGCCCCTGGGGCTTGAGCATCGTCTGGCTGCCAGCCGACGCCACGATTCCCGGCAGCTACTGGGGCGAGCCGGAAGCTGGTCTGGTCGGCGCGCAGCTCTATCTGCGGCCGGACACGCCTGTGCATTCGGCGCTCCACGAAGCCTGTCACTGGATCTGCATGGACGACGCCCGCCGCGCCGGCCTGCACACCGATGCCGGCGGCACCGACACCGAGGAAAACGCGGTCTGCTATCTGCAGTGCCTGCTGGCCGAGCAGCTGCGCGGCTACTCACGTGCTCGGGTATTCCTCGACATGGATGCCTGGGGCTACAGCTTCATCCTCGGCTCGGCAGCGGCCTGGTTTGCAGGCGATGTCGACGACGCGCGGCGCTGGTTGCTCGCCAATCGCCTGATCGACGACGACGACCGCGTGCAGCTCAACCCTTGGTCGGCCGCTTCCAGCCCGGCAACGAACGCTGCTCTCGCGAACGGTTGATGGTCAGCTGATCGGCCGGCGCGTCCTTGGCGATCGTCGAACCGGCGGCGATGTAGGCGCCACGGCCGATGGTCACCGGCGCGACCAGTTGGCTGTCGGTGCCGATGAAGGCGTCATCGCCGATCGTCGTCGTGAACTTGTTGGCGCCATCGTAGTTGCAGGTGATCACGCCGGCACCGATGTTGACCCGCGCGCCGACCACCGCATCGCCGACATAGGCCAGATGGTTGGCCTTGGAACCAGCGCCGACCGTGGTCTTCTTCAGCTCGACGAAATTGCCGATGTGCACGCCGTCACCGAGCACGGTGCCGGGCCTGAGCCGCGCATAGGGGCCGATGATGCAGGCGCGGCCTGCGCTCGCTTCATGGAGCACCGAGAAGGCATCGATGCGGGTGCCGGCGGCGATGCTGACATCGCGCAGCAGGCAGTACGGGCCGATCTGCACGTCATCACCGAGTTCGACCTTGCCTTCCAGCACGCAGCCGACATCGATGCGCACGTCGCGGCCGATGCTCAAGCTGCCGCGCAGATCGAAGCGCGCCGGATCAGCCAGATACAGACCGTCGCGCTGCAGGCGCTCGACGTTGCGGCGCTGGAAGGCGCGCTCGGCGCGCGCCAGCTGCAACGGGTCGTTGACGCCTTCAACTTCCTCACTGGCAGCCGCACTGACCGTGCGCACGACGATGCCGTCCTTGGCCGCAAGGCTGACGACATCGGTCAGGTAGTACTCCCCGTTGGCGTTGTCATTGCCGACATGGCTCAGCCAGCGGCGCAGCCGGCGCGCAGACGCTGCCATCAAGCCGGTATTGACCTCGCGAATCTGGCGCTGCTCCGGTGTGGCGTCTTTCTCTTCGACGATGCCGGTAACCCGCCCGGCGGCGTCGCGCAGGATACGGCCGTAGCCGCGCGGCTGATCGAGGGTGACGGTGACCAGTGCGAAGCCATCCTTCGCGGCCGTGATCAGCGCCGCCACCGTTTCCGCCGTGATCAGCGGCACGTCGCCATAAAGCACGACGACCAGCGCGGTATCCGGCACCTCCGGCATCGCCTGGGAGACTGCATGCGCGGTGCCGAGCTGCTTCTGTTGCAACACGGAGCGCGGCGGTTCTGCCGAGCGCGAGGCCAGCCAGGCGCTGACTTTCTCGGCGCCATGACCGAGCACGATGTGCGACAAAACGATGCCGGCGGACGCTGCGGCATCGAGCACGTGGCCGAGCATCGGCTGGCCGCCAACCGGGTGCAGCACCTTCGGCAGTGCGCTTTTCATGCGCGTACCCTGGCCTGCGGCGAGAACGATGGCGTGGACTCTGTCTGTCATGGCATGAACGCTGGAATTCAGCGGCGATGATAAGGCCATTGCAAGGGCCACAAAAAAGCCCGCCACGCGAATCGCGAGGCGGGCCAGAGTTGATCAGCCGGTCTCGAAAGACCCGCCGATCAGCCGGTTTTCAAGCCGTGACCTGAACCAGTTCGCGGCGCTCGTCGCCACCTTCGGAACGGCTCTTCAGCAGTTCCCAGTCGACCAGCAGCGCGGAACCGTTGACCGGCGCCATGCGCGCCCAATCCTGCAACAGCACCAGTACCGCGTAATCGACGTGACGCAGACGTTCGATGTCCAAACTCAGCTCGGTGCCTGGTTCGATCTCGTCGAGAATCTTCACGATCCACGGAATGTTCAGGAAGGTGGCGAAGCCGACCATGCGCAAGGTCTTCTGGTTCGGCTGATTGCCGGCCTTGAGATTCAGGTGCAGCCGTGCCGAACGCAGTGCCAGGCGCAGCAGCGCGAAGCCGATACCGACCATCACGCCCATCAGCAGATCGGTGGCCACGATCACCAACGCAGTGACCGCGTAAACGGCGACATTGCCGCGACCGAACTCGGCCAGTTCCCTGACCTGCGAAGGCTTGACCATCTTGAAGCCGGTGTAGACCAGGATGCCGGCCAGTGCTGCAACCGGAGCCATGCGCAACAGCCACGGCAGCAGCAGCACGAAGGCGAGAATCCAGGCGCCGTGCAGGATCGTCGACAGCCGCGAAGTTGCACCTGCCTGCACGTTCGCCGCGCTGCGCACGATCACGCCGGTCATCGGCAGTGCGCCCATCAGGCCGCAGAGCGCGTTGCCAACGCCCTGCGCTGCCAGCTCGCGGCTGTACTTGGTGCGCGGGCCGTTGTGCATGCGATCAACTGCGGCGGCTGACAACAAGGTTTCGGCACTGGCAATGAACGCGAAGGCGAATGCCGAAACCAGCAGCGTCGGCTTGGAGAACAGCAGCATCGCGTCCTTCGGCAGCACCCAGTCGATCCCCGCGACCAGATTGTCCGGCAGCGCGACTCGGTTGATCGGCAACTGCATCAGTTCGGCGATCGCCGTCGCCGCGACGATTGCGAACAGCACGCCGGGGAACAGCCTCAGTTGCTTCGGCCGCAGCTTGTCCCAGGCCAGGATCATCGCGATCGTTGCCAGACCCAGCAGCGCCGCCTGGGCCCCTGCGCCGTTGGTGATCGAGTTGAAGATCAGCTTCGGTGCCGCGAAGAAGTTCTGGAAACCGGTTGGCAGCGGCTTGGCATCGAACATCACGTGGAACTGCGAGGCGATGATCAGCACGCCGATGCCGGCGAGCATGCCGTTGACCACCGCCGGCGACACCATGCGGAACCACATGCCGAGGCCGGTGATACCGGCCACGACCTGGATCAGTCCGGCCAGCAACACCACCGGGCCGAGTGCCACGATGCCGTGTGTCTGCACCAGTTCGAACACCAGCACCGCCAAGCCGGCAGCCGGACCGCTGACCAGCAGCGGCGAACCGGCAATGGCGCCGACGGCGAGGCCGCCGATGATGCCGCTGATCAGGCCTGCCGCTGGCGGCACGCCGGACGCGATCGCGATGCCCATGCACAGCGGCACGGCGACCAGGAACACCACGATCGACGCCAGGAAGTCAGCGAACAGATTGCCGCTGCGGGCTGGGCTGCTCGCCGCCGTGTTCGGAACGGCGCTCACAGATCGGTTCCGGCATAGACCACGGCGCGAATGCCATTGGCGCGCGAGGCCGCCGTCGATGGGCGCCGCTTGCCCTCGGCAAGCGCATCGGCTGCCGCCACCGGAAGCTTTGCGGTGATGGTGTCATCCTGAATTTCCAGGGTGACGAACTTGCGCTCATCCGGATCGAAAACCCGGATGTCGGCCGTTTCAATGTCGTAGATCCAGCCATGAATGCCGAGCTTGCCGGACGCGATGCGGGCGGCGACCGACGGATGGGTCCGCAGGTGGTCCAGCTGGGCAATGACGTTTTCTTCGGTCAGTGCGTACAGACGGGAGGCGTTGCTGTCGAGCGTGTAGTTCTCATCGAGCACATGCTTGGCCACTTCGGCGTGGCGCAGCCAGGCCGCGACAGCCTGCATCTCGCTGACGCTGGCCGGATTCAGCGTTGCCTTCATCGCGCCGCAATCGGAATGGCCGCAGATGACGATGTCCTTCACGCCGAGCGCCACAACGGCGTATTCGATCGCCGCCGACACGCCGCCGGTGAACTGCGCATACGGCGGCACGATGTTGCCGACGTTGCGAACCACGAACAGCTGGCCCGGATCGCTTGAGGTGAAGTACTCCGGCACCACGCGCGAATCCGCACAGGTGATCACCAGCGTGTGCGGCGCCTGGGCCGAAGCCAGCTTTTTGAACAGGCGCTGCTTAGTCGGATACGTGACCTTGCGAAACAACTCGAAACCCTTGATCAGCTTTTCCATCTCGTCACCTTGAATGTCGTCGGCCGAGACTGCAGCGCGCATCTTCGATGCGGACACAGTTTGCTCGACACGTTGGAATATCGGATTGCACTACTTGCTCGATCCTCATGCGGCATCACGCCGCTTACGGATGGGCTCTGGAGACTTCTGGCAACCGCTCAAAACGCGGTTGCCGGTGGACTCAGGCTTGGAGCAAACGCCCCTGCACCCCGATCCGGATGTCCGGGGGGCGGAAGGTTTCCGACGACATGCGCGTGATGGCGCCAAAGTCCCTGTTGCGGGGAACGCGGCCAACCGCAGGTTGCAGCAGATGCGTGAACTCACGCAGGAAGAACAGCTTGATGTCATGCGTTTCGTCGAGGGCCACCAGGGCCATGACGTCGGCTTCGCATTCATCGCCTTCACTACCGGCAGAGCAGTCGACAGCTTCGTCGTCGACCTGCACGGCAAGCGCTTTCGCTGCCGCGAGATCCACAGATTTCGCCGCAGCCATGATTGCCGCAGCCTCGGAGCCGGGCACGCGCGGGTTGTCCTGAATCGCCGATACCGATTGCGCCACCCAAGTCACCGTGCACATCGCGAACACGAACAAAGACACAATCCGCATGGCGCGGGTCGCGACGAGTCGTCGGATGGTGGGGAACAGGGACGGTTGCATCGCTCTGGTTTCGGTTACCTGTGCTTACGACATTGGAGAACGCAAAAAGTGCGCCCTCGGTTGCTTAACCGCTCAATAGACCATCACTGAGCCTATGTTTACGGCCTTGCCGCTTCACTTTCAAGACAATCCTAGCGCCTGATCGACCAGCGGCTGCGCGCGAAGGCTGTGGGGCAACTCTGGGGCGATTCGGAAACACCATGAAAAACGCCGACTCGGAGTCGGCGTCATTTTCCAGCAGCGTTCTCGCCTGGATCAGTGCGTCGACTTCTTGATCTTGGTCAGGAAATCGGCAAGCGCGACAGCCTGAATCAGCTCGGCCTGGGCTTTCGCCAGATCGACATCGCTCTTGGCGTTCGACAGCTTTTCTTCGGCACGACGCTTCGCTTCAGTTGCCAGCGCTTCGTCGCAGTCCTTGGCACGGATGGCGGTATCGGCGAGCACGGTCACGAGGTGCGGCTGCACTTCGAGAATGCCGCCGCCGACGAAGAACGCCTGCTCGCTGCCGTCGGCTTGCTTGACACGCACTGCGCCCGGCTTCAGACGGGTCAGCAGGGGTGCATGACGCGGCGCAATGCCGACTTCGCCCATTTCTGCCGGGGCGAACACCATCGATGCCTGACCGTGGTGGATCTGGCCTTCGGCGGAAACGATGTCGATTTCAATGGTTGCCATATGCAGTGCTCAGTGGCTCGTGATCAGTGGCTAGTAAAAGCAGCGGCTGTTTCAACTGGCCACTGGCCACCAGCCACTGACCACTGCTTCATCACAGCTTCTTGGATTTCTCGACCGCTTCGTCGATGGTGCCGACCATGTAGAACGCCTGCTCCGGCAGCGCGTCATGCTTGCCGTCGACGATTTCGCGGAAGCCGCGGATCGTTTCCTTGAGCGACACGTACTTGCCCGGCGAGCCGGTGAACACTTCGGCAACGTGGAAGGGCTGCGACAGGAAGCGCTGGATCTTGCGCGCGCGGCTGACGGCCTGCTTGTCGGTTTCCGACAGTTCGTCCATGCCGAGAATCGCGATGATGTCCTTCAGTTCCTTGTAGCGCTGCAGCACGCCCTGCACGTCGCGGGCGGTGTTGTAGTGCTCCGAACCGACGACATCCGGATCGAGCTGGCGCGACGTGGAATCGAGCGGATCGACGGCCGGGTAGATACCGAGCGACGCGATGTCACGCGACAGCACGACCGTGGCATCGAGATGCGCGAAGGTGGTTGCCGGGGACGGATCGGTAAGATCGTCGGCCGGCACGTAGACGGCCTGGATCGAGGTGATCGAGCCGGTCTTGGTCGAGGTGATGCGCTCCTGCAGGGCGCCCATTTCCTCAGCGAGCGTCGGCTGATAACCCACGGCCGACGGCATGCGGCCGAGCAGTGCCGACACTTCGGTACCGGCCAGCGTGTAGCGGTAGATGTTGTCGACGAAGAACAGCACGTCGCGGCCTTCGTCGCGGAAGTACTCGGCCATGGTCAGGCCCGAGAGCGCGACGCGCAGGCGGTTGCCCGGCGGCTCGTTCATCTGGCCGTAGACCATCGCGACCTTCGATTCCGGCAGGTTGTCGCGAACGATGACCTTGGAATCCGACATCTCGTGATAGAAGTCGTTGCCTTCGCGAGTACGCTCACCGACGCCGGCGAACACCGACAGACCCGAGTGTTCCTTGGCGATGTTGTTGATCAGTTCGAGCATGTTGACGGTCTTGCCGACGCCGGCACCGCCGAACAGACCGACCTTGCCGCCCTTCGCGAACGGGCAGAGCAGATCGATGACCTTGATGCCGGTCTCGAGCAGTTCGGTCGAGCCGGACTGGTCTTCGTAGCTCGGCGCATCGCGGTGGATCGGCCAGTGGTGCTCGGATTCGACAGGACCGACTTCGTCGATCGGCTCGCCGAGCACGTTCATGATGCGGCCGAGCGTGGCACGACCCACCGGCACCGAAATCGGCGCCTGCGTGTTGGTCGCGATCAGGCCACGCTTCAGGCCGTCCGAGGAGCCCAGCGCGATGCAACGGACCACGCCGTCGCCGAGCTGCTGCTGCACTTCGAGCGTCAGCTCGGTGCCGGTGACCTTGAGCGCGTCATAGATCTTCGGAATCGCGTCGCGCGGGAACTCGACGTCGATGACGGCGCCGATGATCTGTACGATTTTGCCGTTGCTTGGGCCAGTGCTCATCGCTGTTTCTCTATCCAGAATTCTTGGGTTACTGCTTGAAGGATTTGCTTAGACTGCTGCGGCGCCGCCGACAATTTCCGCCAGTTCCTTGGTGATGCTGGCCTGACGGGCCTTGTTGTACGCGAGCTGCAAGCCGTTGATGATCTTGCCGGCGTTATCGGTGGCTGCCTTCATCGCGACCATGCGGGCGCTCTGTTCGCTGGCCACGTTCTCGACCACGGCCTGATAGACCTGCGATTCGACATAGCGCTGAAGCACGGTATCGAGCAGTTCGGTGGCGTTCGGTTCGTAGATGTAATCCCAGTTGTCGGCCAACTTGACCGCGTTGGCATCGACTTCGACGGGCAGCACCTGACGCACACCCGGACGCTGGGTCATGGTGTTGACGAACTGCGTCGAGGCCAGATACAGGCGATCGATACGGCCTTCGCGGTAGGCATCGGTCAGTACCTTGATCGAGCCGAGCAGCTGGTCGAGATGCGGCTTGTCGCCGAGCTGCGAGTTCTGCGCCACCACCTTGCCACCGACCCGGCGGAAGAAGCCGAGGCCCTTGCTGCCGATGACGGCGTACTCGACGTCGAGGCCCTGATCGCGCCATTCGCGGATCGAGCGGGTCAGTGCACGGAACAGATTGGTGTTCAGACCGCCGCACAGGCCGCGGTCGGTCGACACCACCAGCACGCCGATCCGCTTCACCGGCCGCTCGGCCATGAACGGATGGGTGATCTCGGTGTTCGCCTGCGACAGATGGGCGATGGTGCGGCGGATCTTCTCGGCGTACGGACGCGCTTCAGTCATGCGGACCTGGGCGCGGCGCATCTTCGAGATCGCCACCTTTTCCATCGCGCGCGTGATCTTCTGCGTGTTCTTCACGCTTTTGATCTTGGTGCGGATTTCCTTTGCGCCTGCCAATGTAGTTCTCGGTCGTGCCTAGAGGTGGACTGGCGGACTCAGATCGCGGACTGCTTCTTGAACGCCGTGATCGCGGCCTTCAGTTCGCCTTCCAGCGCATCGTTCCAGTCGCCCTTGACGTTCAGCTTGTCGAGCAGCGGCTTGTGGCTGGTCGCCAGGAACTGCTGCATGGCGACTTCGAAAGCGCCGATCTTTTCGACCGCAACGTCATCGAGGAAGCCCTTTTCGGCGGCGTACAGCGAAGCGGCCATTTCGGCGACCGACATCGGCGCGTACTGCTTCTGCTTCATCAGTTCGGTGACGCGCTGGCCACGCTCGAGCTGCTTGCGGGTCGCCTCATCCAGATCCGACGCGAACTGCGCGAACGCCGCGAGTTCACGGTACTGGGCGAGCGCCAGCTTGATGCCGCCCGACAGCTTCTTGATCACCTTGGTCTGGGCCGCACCACCGACGCGCGACACCGAGATACCGGCGTTCATGGCGGGACGGATGCCGGCATTGAACAGATCGGTTTCGAGGAAGATCTGGCCGTCGGTGATCGAGATCACGTTGGTCGGCACGAAGGCCGAGACGTCACCCGCCTGGGTTTCGATGATCGGCAGCGCGGTCAGCGAGCCGGTCTTGCCCTTCACCGCACCGTTGGTGAACTTTTCGACGTAATCGGCGTTGACGCGGGCCGCACGCTCGAGCAGACGGGAGTGCAGATAGAAGACGTCGCCCGGGTAGGCTTCACGGCCCGGCGGGCGCTTCAGCAGCAGCGACACCTGACGGTAGGCAACGGCCTGCTTGGAGAGATCGTCATAAACGATCAGCGCATCTTCGCCACGGTCACGGAAATATTCGCCCATGGTGCAGCCGGAGTACGGCGCGACGAACTGCAGCGCAGCCGCATCGGACGCCGCAGCGGCGACGACGATGGTGTGCGCCAGCGCATTGTTCTCTTCCAGCTTGCGGACGACGTTGGCGATCGACGAAGCCTTCTGGCCGATGGCGACGTAGACGCACTTAATGCCGGTGGACTTCTGGTTGATGATCGCGTCGATCGCCATCGCGGTCTTGCCGGTCTGGCGGTCGCCGATGATCAGTTCGCGCTGGCCGCGGCCGATCGGGATCATCGCGTCGACGGCCTTGTAGCCGGTCTGCACCGGTTCATCGACCGACTGACGGGCGATGACACCCGGAGCGATCTTTTCGATCGGGCTGGTGCCGTCGCTGACGATCGGACCCTTGCCGTCGATCGGACGACCGAGCGCATCGACGACGCGGCCGAGCAGGCCACGGCCGACGGGCACTTCGAGAATGCGGCCGGTGGTCTTCACCGTGTCGCCTTCGGTGAGGTGCTTGTAGTCACCGAGGACGACGGCGCCGACCGAGTCGCGCTCCAGATTCAGCGCCAGACCGTAGGTCGGCTCGCCGCCGACGCCCGGGAACTCGAGCATTTCGCCCTGCAGCGCGTCGGACAGACCGTGGATGCGGACGATGCCGTCAGCCAGCGACACGATCGTGCCGGTATTCCGGGCCTCGGTCGCGGCCGCGAAATTCTGGATGCGGCTCTTGATCAGGTCGCTGATTTCGGAAGGATTCAGTTGCATGTCATGTGCTCGGTTCTAGCTCGCCGTTTTGGGCCACGGCAGGCCGGGAAATTAGTTCGAATCCGCCGAATGAGGTTCGGGGATTCAGGCAATCAGCTGCTGACGCAAACGATCCAGTTCGCCGACGGCCGAGCCGTCGATGACCAGATCGCCAGCGCGGATCACGGCACCACCCAGCAGGCTTTCGTCGACCTTGGTGGTCACATTCAACTTGCGGCTGAGGCGCTTGGCGACTGCATCGATCAGCTCGGCCAGACGCGCCGGCTCGACCACCGATGCCGTGGTGATCTCGACATCGATCGTCGCCTCGGCCTCGGCGCGCAGCGCTTCGAACTCGGCAGCGATCGCCGGCGCCAGCTTCAGGCGGCCGTTGTCGATCAGCAAATGCAGCAGGTTCGAACCGTCGGCGCCGATCTGCGGGCCGATGGCCTCGACCAGCGCCTGCGACAGCTGACCCTTGCTGACCGCCGGATGGCCGATGGCAGCAGCCACCGCCGGATCGCTGACCGCGTCAGCCAGTCCGCGAAGAATCGCCGACCAGTCGCCGAACCGCGATGCATCGCGCGCGAGCTCGAACACCGCTTTCGCGTACGGCCGCGCCAGTGTGCTCAGCTCGGCCATCAGACTTTCGCCGCCAGCTCAGCAATCAGCTCGGCGTGGGCGCCGGCATTGATCTCGCGCTTCAGGATCTTCGAGGCACCGGCAACCGCCAGCTCACCGACCTGCTTGCGCAGCGCATCCTTGGCCTGCGTCACTTCGCGAACGACTTCGGAGTGGCCGGCGGCGACGATGCGAGCCTTTTCGGACTCGGCATCGGCACGCGCCTGCTCGACCATCTGGGTCGCCTGCTTGTTCGCGGCGGCAACGATGTCCTGAGCCTGCGTACGCGCAGCCTTCAGAGTTTCGTCACCGCGCGAGGAGGCTTCGATCAGCGCTTTCTGACCCTTCTCCGCCGCAGCCAGACCGTCGACGATGCGCGCGCGGCGCTCGTCGAGGGCCTTCGTGATCGGCGGCCATACGAACTTCATCGTGAACCAGACGAAGATCGCGAACACGATCATCTGGCCGACGATGGATGGAATACTGGCCTGCATCGCTTAGGCTCCGTAAAAGAGGATCAAACAGCCTTCAGACAGCGCGCTTTACTGCGCGGCGGTCGTGACAACGGCGAGCAGCGGGTTCGCAAACATCATCAGCAGGCCCATGGCAACGCCGATGATCGCGACCGCGTCGAGCAGGCCGGCGATGATGAACATCTTGGTCTGCAGCATGTTCGCGAGTTCCGGCTGGCGAGCGGCGCCTTCCAGGAACTTGCCGCCCAGCAGGCCGAAGCCGATGGCGGTACCGAGGGCTGCCAGACCGAAGATCAGACCGATGGTCAGCGCGGTGTTGGCTTGGATTTGGGCGACGAGTTCCATGAAGTGCTCCGTTGGGGTTCTGCGTTGAAAAGCGTTGAGGTTTTTACTGAGTGAGGTGCTGCGGCAGCTACAGAAAGCTACTGCTTGAAAGCGACTGCTTAATGGTGCTCAGCGTCGTGATTCTCGTTGGCCATGCTCAGGTACACGATGGTCAGCGTCATGAAGATGAACGCCTGCAGGGTCACGACGAGAATGTGGAAGATCATCCAGCCCATGCCGGGAATGACCTGCGCCCACCAGGGCAGCAGCGCGATCAGGATGAAGATCAGCTCGCCTGCGTAGAGATTGCCGAACAGTCGCAGCGCCAGCGACAGCGGCTTGGCGAGATATTCGACGGTGTTCAGGATGATGTTGAACGGCAGCAGCTTGGCGCCGAACGGATGAGTCAGGAATTCCTTGGCGAAGCCGACCACACCCTTGGACTTGAAGCTGTACCAGAAGATGAAGAAGAACACCGACAGCGACAGCGCGAAGGTGGCGCTCATGTCGGCGGACGGCACCACACGCAGATGCTCAAGGCCGAGGACATGCTCGCTGAACAGCGGCAGCAGATCGACCGGCACCAGATCCATGCAATTCCACAGGAACACCCAGCAGAAGATGGTCAGCGCGAACGGAGCGACGAAGGAACGATCGCCCTTGAAGCTGTCCTTCACCGAGTTGTCGACGAATTCGATGATGACTTCGACGAAGTTCTGCAGCTTGCCCGGCACGCCGCTGGTGACTCGCACGGCAGCGATACGGAACAGGGTCAGAAAAATGAGGCCGAGTACCGTCGAAAACACTAGGGTATCGATGTGCCAGTTCGTCATAGAGACGAAACCCGCATCGTGATTCGACGTCAGATGCATCAAGTGATGCGAGACGTATTCCGCTGGAGTCTTGGCTGCGCCGCTTTCTGCTGACATCACGAATCCCAGGTCAGAGCCCACCAGTAAACCAAAAGCGCAACCGCAAACGTCGTAATCAACGGTGCGAAATTGCTGCCAAATATTTTCACTGCCATCACGAACAACACTGCTGCCAACGCAAACTTACGCATCTGCGCGCGGAAAAAATTCGTGACCACCAGATTGGGGTCATCGGAATGTTTACCGAACGTCTTGAGCGCTGCATAAAACGTCAACGTTGCTGCAATTCCCCCGCCCACCGCGGCCGCCAGTCCCGAATGGATTCCACCGATCCAAGTCCAGATCACAGCTCCCAGCAAGGCGATGAAAAGCTGCTGCTGGGCGATTCGTCTGGCTGTTTTCATGCGAGCTATGAGCTCCGCAATGAGCGCCGGGAGGCGTCGAAGCGCGCGGAGTATACGCAGCAACAACGCCGATCTTCAACCATTACGTCCTGAAATCCCTGCAATCGTCGCGCATTACGTTTTTCATAGGCTCCGTCATGCCGATGCAAATTGTCACCGATGTGAGACTTCTGGTGCAGATCAGAACCATGTCCAAAGGACGCCAAATAACCGTAAAGGCGAGAAATGGTGCGTTGCGGCAATCAGGCTGCCGTGATCGATACCGTCGAACTGCACCAGCTTCGTGACAGACGACGGCTTGAAGACCGGCGCTCGGCAGCAGGTTTCAGCGCTTCATCAAGCGGCCGACCAGGCGGGTCATCAGCGCACGCGGCACGAGGGCGCTCGCCGCCGCGCTGATTTTCATCAATCCGCCCGGCACCACGAGGCGGCTGCGGCCCGCCAGACCATCGAGAGCGGCATCGACCACGGTTTCCGCCGACACCATGGTTCCGGCTGGCACTTTCTTGCGCAGGTTGTGAGCGCCGGTCGCTTCAAAGAAGCCGGTATCGACCGGTCCCGGGCAGACCGCCATCACGTGCACGCCGCGGCCGCGCACTTCTTCC
Source organism: Nevskia sp. (assembly GCF_023266035.1). Taxonomy (GTDB): domain Bacteria; phylum Pseudomonadota; class Gammaproteobacteria; order Nevskiales; family Nevskiaceae; genus Nevskia. The sequence goes on along the minus strand of NZ_JAHFRY010000012.1, from coordinate 21,916 downwards.
CACAGCGCATCACTGAACGAATAGACGAAGGCCTTGGTCGCAGCATAGACGGCGAAGTACGGCATCGGCTGGAACGCGGCCGATGAGGCGATATTGATGATGCCGCCGTGCTTGGCTTCCAGCATCGCCGGCAGGAAGGCATGGGCGAGATCGACAACCGCGGCCGCATTGAGGCGGATTTCTTCGGCTTCACGGCCCGCGTCCTGCTTCTCGAACGCACCGGTGGTGCCGAAGCCGGCGTTGTTGATCAGCAGATCGACGTGCATTTCCAGTGCATCGACCGCCTTCTTGAGCTTGGACCCGCATTCCGGCTTCGACAGATCGGCAGCGATTACCTGGATGTTGCGACCGGTTTCGCGGGTCAGCTCGCCGGCCAGTGCGCGCAGCTTGTCTTCGGAACGGGCGACCAGGATCAGATCGGTACCGGACCGGGCGAGTGCTGCGGCGAAGGCAGCACCGATGCCGCTGGAGGCTCCGGTGATCAGAGCGGTCTTGTATGGCGACATGGGCGAGTCTCGTATCGGTTCAGCGCGGGATGCTGCGCCGCCGCAGTGTACGCAGTGCCTTGCGAAACGAGAGATTACCTTTGGGCCAGTGTGCTTCGGCCCCACTGCAGACTTCAGCGCAGCAGCTTCAACACCTGCTGCAGCTGCGCGTTGTTGTCGAACGAGATCACCAGCTTGCCCTTGCCACGCGGAGACTGGGTCAAGGTCACCGGCAAGCCGATGCGTTCGCCGATTTCGCTGGCGATCGGCGACGGCGGCAGCGGCGCAGGTGCAGCCGCCGGCGGTCGCGAGGTAGCCATCAGCAGGGCTTCGGTCTGGCGCACGGTCAGTTCGCGTTCGACCACCTGCTTCGCCAGTTCCGCCTGCCGGCTGGCCGTGGCGCCCATCAGCACCTTGGCGTGGCCGAGCGAGATCAGGCCGTTGCGAACCATCATCTGAACGCCTGCATCGAGATCGATCAGGCGCAGCAGGTTCGAGATCGAAGCGCGTGACTTGCCGACCGCTTCGGCCGCCTGTTCATGAGTCAGACCGCAATCATCGATCAGCCGGCGCAGCGCTTCGGCTTCTTCGAGCGGGTTCAGATCGGCGCGCTGGATGTTCTCGACCAGCGCCACCGCCATCGCCGCGCGGTCTTCCATCTTGCGGACCACAGCCGGAATGACCGACAGACCGGCCAGCTTCGCCGCCCGCCAGCGCCGTTCACCGGCCACGATCTCGTGCTGGCCGCCTTCGATCTCGCGAACGATGATCGGCTGCACCACACCCTGCGCCTTGATCGATTCGGCCAGCGCTTCGAGCTGGCTCTGATCGAAACTGCGCCGCGGCTGATGGCGGCCGGCGACCAGACTATCCAGCGCCAGTTCGCGCAGCTCATCGCCCGCCGTTTCCACCGCCTGCGGCTGCGAACTGCCGAGCAGCGCGTCGAGACTGCGGCCCAACCCCCGTTTCTTGACCGACATTTATTGATTTTCCAGAGACATCTGACCGCCATCATGGCGACGCAGCAATTCCCCGGCCAGCGCCAGATAAGCCTTGGCCCCGGCCGAAGAAGGATCGTAGGTGATCGCCGGCAGACCATGACTGGGCGCTTCGGCCAGGCGCACGTTGCGCGGCACCAGGGTGCGATAGACCTTGTCGCCGAAGTGCTGCAGCAACTGGGCCGAAACATCGTTCGACAGGTTGTTGCGCGGATCGAACATGGTCCGCAGCAGGCCTTCGATCTCCAGCCGCGGATTGATCACCCGCTGGATCTTCTTGATCGTGTCGACCAGCGCGGTGAGCCCTTCAAGCGCGTAGTACTCGCACTGCATCGGGATCAGCACGCCGTCGGCGGCGACGAAAGCATTGACGGTGAGCTTGGAAAGCGCCGGCGGGCAGTCGATCAGGATGTAGTCGTAATCGACGGCCACCGATTCCAGCGCCAGCTTCAGCGCGAAATCACCCGCGGGCATCTCGCGCAGCTTGATTTCGGCTTCGGTCATGTCGGCATTGGCCGGCATCACGCCGAAGCCGAGGCCTTCGGGATGAATGATCACCGCCTGCGGCGTGACCGCTTCGAGCAGCACGTCGCGAACGCTGTAGAGCAGGCGGTACTTGTCGACGCCGCAGCCCATCGTCGCATTGCCCTGGGCATCGAGATCGACCAGCAGCACGCGCCGCCGCGTCGCCGCCAGCGAAGCCGCGAGGTTGATGGTCGTCGTGGTCTTGCCGACGCCGCCTTTCTGGTTGGCGATCGCGATGATGCGGGTCATTGAGTTCGGTGAACGGAGAGCGGGTGCGTAACAGGCTACAGCACGGCGTCGGCAGCAGGCCTGCGGCCGATGATCAGCAACTGGCGCATCTCATCGAGGCCGGGCACCAGCAGGCGATGGGTCGACTCGATCGCGAAGCCCGCCGGCAGGCCGGCTTTCTCTGCCGTATCGACATGCGCCTTCATCGATAGCCAGCGGGTGTCAGCGCCACCGAGATGCTCGGTCACGCCGATATAGTCGGCGAGGCTGGCGAACGCGCGGCTGATGATCAGCGGGTACGGCTCGGCCGGCTGATGATCCTCGGCGCGGCCTTCGAACACTTCGGCATTCGGCAGTGCCATGGTGCGGATCACATGGCGCATGAAGCGGGCTTTCTTGCCGGCGGAATCGAGCGTCGTGACGTTCAAATCAGGCCGGACGATCGCCAGGATCAGGCCCGGAATGCCGGCGCCGCTGCCGGCATCGAGCATCCGCGCACCGGGCGCGTAAGCCGGCAGCGCCTGCAACACCGCGAGCGAATCGAAGACATGGCGGGTAACCATCTCGTCGACGAACTTGATGCCGCTCAGGTTGTAGGTGGCGTTCCATTTCTCCAGTTCGCCGAGGTAACGCATCAGCGGCTCGGTCAGGCCCACGTCCAACCCGAAGCGTTCCAGCCCTGCGCGCAGGCGCTTTTCGCTGTGCGGATGCTTGCTGTCGCTCATCGGCGAGACCGGGGCACAGCGAATGGCGATGGGTTCGAACAGCAGGCGGGCATGGCACAGGCACGGGAATCAGGCCGCGCAGTATAAGCCCGAGGTTCCGGCCACCCCGCCCGCGTCGTCCCGGGCGTCAAATTGCCGGCCGCGCGCCGCGCCGCTGCTGCTCGACCATCAGGCAGCGATCCTGCACGACCAGGATGCCGGCCTCGGCCAGCGTCATGGCAAAGACATCGTCGCGAATGCCGGTCTGCAACCAGACCGCGCGTGGCTTGGCAGCGAGCAGATCGTCGAGATGACCAGGCAAGGCGGCCGGCAAGCGGAACACGTCGACCAGATCGATCGGCCCCGGCACATCGACCAGCCGCCGATAGACCGGCTGACCGAGGATGCTGGTGACGTCGCGGTAATAGACCGGCACCGGCACGATCTGGTAACCGGCCGCCGCCAGTGCTGCCGGCACGTAATGCGCTGGCTGATCGTCATGCGATTCCGGCTTGATGCCGAGCACGGCGATGCGCCGCGTCGCCGCCAGCAGCGCGCTGATGTCGGCAGGAGTGTCGAGCAGGTTCGGGTGGCGGTTCATGGTCAGTGTCAGTATCAGTGGCCGTGGTTGGGGCCGTTCGAGAGCAGGTACTGGTAGCCGCCGCCGTGGCCGCGCACAGTGCGGATCACGGTCGGGTCGCCGGGGATCGGTTCGATCTTCCTGCGCAGCCGGGTGATGCGCAGATCGATCGCGCGATCGAACACTTCGCCGGGATCGGTGCCGGACAGCATCAGCAGCTTGTCGCGCGACAGGATCACGTTCGGATGCTCGGCGAACGCGCACAGCAGGCCGAACTCCGCGCCGGTGATCAGCAGGATATCGCCCGTCGAATCAACCAGGCGGCGCCGTGCCCGATCGAGCCGCCAGCGGCCGAACCAGCGCGCGCTGTCTTCCGCCAGCATGCCCTGCGCCGCGTCTGATGCTGGCGGCGCGGCCACCGCCGGCCGATGCCGGCGCAGCACGCTGCGCACGCGGGCCAGCAGTTCACGCAGATCGGCAGGCTTGGCAACGTAATCGTCGGCACCGAGTTCGAGACCGACGATGCGATCGGCCAGCGCATCGCTGCTGGTCAGCATGATCAAGGGCACATCGGAGCCGGCGCGCAACCAGCGCAGCACGCTCAGGCCGTCTTCATCGGGCATCACCAGATCGAGGATCACGCAGTCCGGCGGGCTGCTCGCGAACAGGTCGCGCAGGCTGGCGCCACCGTCGCAGGGCAACGCCGAATAGCCCTGGCCCGCCAGGTAATCGACCAGCAGTTCACGCAGCAGCGGGTCGTCGTCGACGATGGCGATCCGGGGTGACAGGGTCAGGCTCCTCTGGGCGAACGCAGGCTTGCGCTGCGCATGCAGAGATTAGCGTGTCATTGCTTCCAGGCGGGATCAGCCGGCGTCGAGCTGCTGGCGGATGGCGTTACGAAGGCCCACGTCGAGCCGATCGAGCACGATCAGCCGCAGCCGGATTTCGTCCGCTGCGGCATCGCTCAGCAGCGCCTGCTCGAGCTGGGCCGAGACATCGGCGACGTCGACGGCACCCAGCGTTGCCGCCACACCCTTGATCGTATGGGCCGCCCGTTTCGCCGCACCGGCAAAGCCTGCGGCGAGCGCCTGTTCGATCTCCACTGCAGCGCGCGGCGTATCGAGATAGCGCCGCGCCAACTTCGTCCACAGATCCCGGCTGCCGCCCAGACGTTCGATCGCGGTGGCGAAATCGCAACCATCATCGCCGGCCACCGAGACGTTCGACGGCGGGGTTGCAGGCACCCATGGCAGCGCTGCCGGCGCCGACGCGAGTACCGGCCCGGTCTGGCTCCAGTGCGCCAGCAGCGCATACAGGCGGCGCACATCGATCGGCTTGCCGAGATGGTCGTTCATGCCGGCGGCCAGGCAGCGCGCGCGGTCCGCAGGCATCGCGTTGGCGGTCATCGCGATGATCGGCAGATACGCCAGCGCGCCGCCGATCTCGCGCAGGCGGCGGGTGGCTTCTAGGCCGTCCATCAGCGGCATCTGCAAATCCATCAGCACGGCATCGAAGCGCTGGGCGCTCGCCATTTCGACGGCAACGCAGCCGTTTGGCGCAATGCACACCTCGACCCCCGCCGCTTCGAGCAGTTCACTGGCGACCTGCTGATTGATCTCGTTGTCCTCGGCCACCAGCACCTTCAAGCCGCGCAGCGATACCGGTCGCGGCAGTTCCTCGCCAACCGCCGGCGCAGACGACGACGCCGGACTGCCGAAGGCATCGAGAATGGCATCGAGCAGCAGCGATGGGTTGACAGGCTTGACCAGGAATCCATCGAGTCCGACGTCGCGCGCCTCGTGCTCGATTTCCTCGCGACCGAACGCGGTGACCATGATGATCAGCGGCGGTTGCGGCGGGCCGAGGGCGCGAATCCGTCGCGCCGCTTCGATGCCATCGATCTGCGGCATCTGCCAGTCCATCAGCACCAGGCCGAAGGGATCGTGGCGCGAACCCCGGACCCGCGCCACCGCTTCGATCCCATCGCCGGCAACGGTGACGCGGAAGCCGAAGTCCGTGAGATGGCTGTCAAGAATTTCACTCGCAATCGGGTTGTCATCGACCACCAGCACACGCAGATCGCGCAATGCTTCCGGCACGACGCGCGCCGCCGGCGTGGCGGCGACTCCGAAGCGCACCGTGAAGCGGAAACAGCTGCCCTGCCCCGGCTGGCTGTCGATGCTGATGTCGCCCTCCATCATCTCGACCAGACGCTTGCAGATCGTCAGCCCCAGCCCGGTGCCGCCGTAGCGGCGCGTGGTCGAGGAATCAGCCTGCGAGAACGCCCGGAACAGTCGGCTGATCTCGTCCTGGCTCATGCCGATGCCGCTGTCCTCGACGGCAAAGCCGAGCCGCACCTCGTGCTCGCTGCGTTCGACCACGCCGACTCGCACCACGACGTCGCCAGCATCGGTGAACTTGATCGCGTTGCCGGTGAGGTTGGCGAGAATCTGGCCGAGCCTGAACGGATCACCGATCAGCGCATCGGGCGCACTGGCGTCGATATCGAACGACAGCTCCAGGCCTTTCTGCGCGGCATGCACGCTGAGCATGCCGGACAGGTTTTCGAGCACCGCATGCAGCTGGAACGGTGTCGCTTCGAGCGATAGCTTGCCGGCTTCGATCTTCGAGACATCGAGCACGTCGTTGAGCAACTGCAACAGCGATCGCGCCGAGCTGTGGATCTTGGCCAGATAATCGCGCGCCTGCGGCAGATCGCGCGAGCGATTGCCAAGCTGCGACAAGCCGAGAATCGCATTCATCGGCGTGCGGATCTCGTGACTCATGTTGGCCAGAAACTCGCTCTTGGCGCGGCTCGCGGCCTGTGCCGCTTCGGTCGCCGCGGTCAATTCCAGTTCCAGCGCCTTGGCGTGGCTGATGTCCTGCCAGACGCCGGTGAACGCGGTACTGCCGTCAGCCTGGCGACGCGGCATGCCGATGGTGCGCAGCCAGCGCAGTTCGCCGGTCTTCAGGTGGCGGATCCGGAAATCGCGGCGCATCTCGGTCTGGGTCTTGATCGACTCTGCCGTCGCCGCCAGCATCGCAACCAGGTCGTCCGGCATGATCGCCTGGATGATCTGGGCGTTGAGCCGCACAGGATCGCTGGACGGTTCGATGCCGGCCAGTTCGCGGATACCTTCGCTGACGAAGGTGGTTTCAAACTGGTTGTCGCCGAAGGCCCGGAAGCGATAGACCAGCCCCGGCACCGCCTTGACGATCTCGCTCAGGCGCTGCTCGGTGGCTTCCAGTTTCTGCCGGGTGGCAACTTCGGCGCTGACATCGAGCGTGAAGCCGCTCCAGGCGACCGAGCCATCGTCCTGCGGCACCGGCTTGGCGAAGGTGCGCAGCCAGGCTTCGCGATCGCCCGCCACCTTCGAGCGATAGGTGACTTCGATGTTGCGCTGCTCCTTGGCACCGAGCATGAAACCGCCGACCAGCTTCGCCCGGTCCGCGCCGCTGACCAGGCCGATCAAGCTCATCGGATTGTTCAGCACCTCGTCGCGGGTCTTGCCGAACAGGGCGGCGCCCTGATCGCTGATCATCGTGTAGCGGCCGACTTCGGTCGGCGCCATGCGGTACTGGTAGACCACGCCGGGCAGCGAATCGGTGATCGTGCGCAGCTGCCGCTCGGCGCGCTCGGCGACATCGCGCAGCGAGCGTTCGGTGGCGATCAATCGTTCGCGGCTTTCGATCTCGTCGGTGACATCGTTCCACCAGCCGTTCCAGAGAAAACCGTAGTCGGTCTTGCGCGGCGTGGCCGAAGTGCGCATCCAGCGCTGCACGCCATCAGGCCGGACGATGCGGACATCGACCGAGAACGGCTTCACGTCGACCGCCGACTGCACATAAGCCTGGTAAAGCGGCGCCGAATCTTCCTGCAGCACCAGGCTCGGCGGAAGCATGGGATCGTCGAGTACCGCTTGAGACTCGATCCCCAGCACCTCGCGAACCCGGCTGCTGACGTAGTGATAGCGGATGCGCCGATCACGATCCATGCTGAGCTGGAACACCGCGCCGGGCAGCGATTCGGCGAGATCGGCCCAATCGGCCAGATTGGCCTGATGCCCGTCGCCCACCGCCGCACTCAGCCGGCTGAGGTCTGCGTCTGCTGGCGTTTCAGCGGAGAACGGTGGTTCGGCATCGGTCATCGCAACGCTTCGGTCCGGGTTCATCACAGCACTTGCTTCTATCCGCCCAGCGTACGCAGCGCCGGTATCAGTCTGATGTCACCGCGCTGACACATGATGTCAGCGCGGTATCAGCGGCAGTTTCAGCGGCGCAGCGACGCGCCCGGATACTCGGCCGGAATCAGGATCGGCAGTTCGATGCCGGTCGCCACGGCGTCATAGGGGTTCGGCGCGGAGAGCAGGCTGCCGTCCAGCGATGAACCGAACGCCGGCAGCGTAGTGCCCAGCGCCACATTGACGACATTGGTCAGGTTCGGGGCGCTGGTTGCGCTGAGGATCGCTGCGTACTGCACCTGCTGCTCGTAGAACAGCAGGCCAACCTCGTCACCATCCAGCAACTGCTCACCGATCGCCGGCAGCTCGATGATGCTGTTCTGGTGGCCACGATTGAAGGTGTGCAGGCCTTCGACGAATGGCGTGATCTGATCATCGACGAGGATCAGCGAACCATTGCGACGGATGCCGACACCGACCAGGGCGATAGCTGCACGCGGCAGCACGTTGGGCCCACCGACGACGCTGATCGAACTCATACGAGGCACGCCGGCCAGCACTCGGCCGCTGCCTGCGATCGTGGTCACCGGCACGAAGGTCGGTGCGCTGGACAGCACCGCGCCAACGTTGACCGTCGCCGTTTCCAGTCGCGCCGGCACGCCGCCGGCACCGGTCTGCGAGCCGACCGGCATGGCATCGAGCGCCAAGCCTGCGGGCGTGCCACCGGGCTGGCCGGCGACCGTATCCGCCACCGAAATGCAGACTTTCGGAATGCCGTCGAAGGCGGCGGAGTCGACGCCCTTCAGCCAGCGGTCGTACCAGGCGAGGATGCTGTCGAGGCCGATCACCGTGCCGCAGTTGGCGGTGCCTTCAATCTGGTTGGCGAGCGGATTCATATGCCCGCCTTCGGTCGACAGCAGGCGCACATCGGCGCCCGTCGCCGCGAAGTAGTCGGCGTTGCGCTTGGCTTCGGTGAGGTTGAACAACACGTCGCGATTGCCCTGCAGGAACAGCGCCGGCACCCGCCGCAAGGTTGCACTCGTTTCACCGAAACCCCAGGGCTGGCCAGCCGCCTGCTGAGTCTCGAAGTAGCGCGTGCTGTGGCTGTAGAAGAACGGATTGACCTCGGCCTCCTCGATCGTCCGCGGCTGCGTCAACGGCCGGCCGAGGGCGGCAACCAGATCGTCGCGGGTACGCACCGTCGACGCGAACAGGTTCTGCACGCCCACCTGATTGCACAAAGCCGCGACGATCGGCGTGTTCTCGACACCACCGGTGGCGCCGAGCAGACACAGCAGGCCATCGAAGCCCAGCTTCACGCCATCACCGGGCAGCAGGCTGTACAGCAGATTGTTCCAGGTGCCGTTCGGCACGATGGTGTCGATGCGCGGATCGAGCGCGGCAAGCGTCATCTGGTAGCCGCCACCATAGCTGTAGCCGATGGTGCCGACCTTCAGATCGCGGTCGATACCGGTGCCGGTCTCGGTCTGGAAGTTGTAGGCCGCGGCGTTGTCGTAAGCCCAGTCGAGGATGCGCCGCAGATCCTGGATTTCCAGCGCCGGATCGATGATCCGCGCCTTGGTGTTGGCAGCGGATTCGCCGTGACCGCGCTGATCGACACTGATCACCGCATAGCCATGGCGCGGCAAGGCCTGGGTCAGCGCGTCGATCGACGGGAAGTGCGGGTCACCGGTCGGCAGGCTGCCGGTCGCCGCCAGGGTGCGCAGCCGCTTGCCGCCGTAGCCGTGGCTGTGCAGCACCAGCGGATAACCGGCGCCCGGGCAGCGCTCGGGCAGCAGCACGGTGAAGTAAATCGTCGAGGTCGGCGTCGGGTGGGTCGAAGGATCGGAATCCGACGGGCTGTTGACGACCAGAGAACGGTCGAAGGCCCCGGCCGGCAGCGGATTGCTGCACGCGACCACCGGCGGCGGAGTGCCGGGGTCGACAGGATCGGTCGCCGACGAACTCTTGCTGTTGCAGGCGGACAGCAACAGCAACAGGCCTGGCAACAGCGCCCGCATCAACTTGTTCATGACTCGCTCCTCGATCGAATTTTTCTGGTTGTGCTGCGGAGTTTAGGGAATTCGCCGCCAACGATGCGGGCCATTCCGTCAGACCGCCGGCAGACCACCACCAGCATTTATCGACCACCCCTGGAGCGCTTGAATTCGCGCAAGCACTCATGCGAGCTTGTTTCCAGCGATGTCACGATCGCGATTACTAGAAAACTGCGGAGGTAGATCGCAGCGGCGGAATTCCGTGCCATCCCGATCGGGAGGCACAGACAAACACTCGGGGAGACAAACCAATGACGACTTTACTCAGAACAGCGCTGGCGATGCTCGCCTGCACAGCGGTCATGCCAGCCATGGCAGCGACTTACACGGTGACCAAGACCGACGATACTTTCGACGGTGTCTGCAACAGCGATTGTTCGCTACGCGAAGCAGTACAGGCCGCGAACCTGCATCCCGGTGCCGATCTGATCCGCTTGCCGGCAGGCCGGTATGTACTGAGCTTGGGCACTGCCGGCGTGGGCGACGAGCAGGACAACTCGGTGGGCGATCTCGACGTCGGCGGCGCACTCGACATTGCCGGAGCCGCTCGCGACACCACGATCATCGACGGCGGCTACCGTGACCGCGTGTTGGAGATTCTTTCTGGCGCCAGTTTCAGAGCCACGAGCCTGACGATTACAAAAGGAGCCAATTCAAGTGCCCCGAACGGCGGCGGCAACATTCTCAATGCCGGCACGGCGATGCTGCGCAACACTAGAATTACTGCAGATTTTTTGATCTCGAATGCAACACGCGGTGGTGGCATCGCCAACCAAGGCACGATGACACTGGAGAACTGCCTGATCGAGAATGTCAATTCTTCAAGCTCAGGCGGAGGACTGTTCAACTCCGGAACGCTGTTCCTGCGGCGCAGCGAAGTCCGCGCCAACGGAAGCAGATCCGGTGGCGGCCTATACAACGCGGGCAGCGCCTACATCGAGCAATCGCTGTTTTCTAGCAACAGCGCTAGTCAGTACTCCGGCGGCTTTGCCATTTACAACGTAGGCGTGTTGGAGGCCAGCAGTTCAACCATCTCTGGAAACTTCAACAAGATCGCTGAAGATTTTGCCTTCGACCTTGTTGGTGCCGTGGCCAACTTCGGCACCATGAACCTGTCGTTCGTCACCATCACCAACAACATCGGCGGAGGCCTGTACAACTCAGGAACAGTTTCGCTGTATGGATCGTTGATGTCCGGCAATCTTTCCGCTCATTTGATGCGGGAACCGCCTGATGAAGATGAACCGCCGTACGATCTGGATATTCCGCCTGAAGTCTCGAACACCGATTGCGTGAACGACGGCAGCTATACGTCGCAGAACACCATCGTCAGTCTCTCGAACTATTTCTGTCCGGGGCAATATCAGATCGACAGCAACTCGATCGGAACACTGATCGAACCCCTGCGTCTCGGCGGCGGCGTGACCGCCACCCATAAGCCGCGCCGCGGCAGCTTGCTCGTCGATGCGATCGATCCGTCGTCAGCAACCGACGCCTGCGCAGCCGTCGACCAGCGCGGCGCACGCCGCCCACCGAACGATGACGGCCGTCGTGGTCTGCGCTGCGATATTGGCGCCTACGAGCTACTTCAATAGCGCCAACGAGACCGGGACGGCCACAGTGCCAGCCCGGTCTCGTCACGTTGGCCGCTAGCGCAGCTGCTTCCAGAAGAAGGTGTAGGCCAGCGCATTCATGTAGGCCTGCTGCTGGTTGTTCGCCGCGCCGCCGTGGCCGCCTTCGATGTTTTCGTAGTACAGGAAATCATGGCCCTGCTCGGCCATGCGAGCGGCCATCTTGCGGGCGTGGCCGGGGTGTACGCGGTCGTCGCGGGTCGAGGTGGTGAACAGCACTCTCGGGTACTTCGCGTCCTTCTTGAGGTTCTGGTACGGCGAGTATTTCGAGATCCAGGCCCATTCCTCGGGAATGTCCGGATTGCCGTATTCGCCCATCCACGACGCACCGGCGAGCAGCTGGTTGTAGCGGCGCATGTCGAGCAGCGGCACCTGGCAGACCACGGCGCCGAACAGGTCCGGACGCTGAGTCAGCATCACGCCCATCAGCAGGCCGCCGTTGGAACCGCCCTGGATGCCGAGATGCCTGGGGCTGGTCAGCCTGCGCTTGCTCAGGTCTTCGGCGATGGCGATGAAATCGTCGTAAGCACGCTGGCGGTTCGCCTTCAGCGCCGCCTGATGCCAAGCCGGGCCAAACTCGCCGCCGCCGCGGATATTGGCCAGCACATAGACGCCGCCGCGCTCCAGCCAGGCCGCGCCCATGCCGGCGCTGTAGCCCGGCTGCATCGACACTTCGAAACCGCCATAGCCGTAGAGCAGCGTGGGATTGTTGCCGTCGAGCTTGAGGCCCTTCTTCGACACCTGGAAATACGGCACCTTGGTGCCGTCCTTCGACTTCACCTCGTGCTGGCTGATCTCCAGTCCTTGGGCATCGAAGTAGCTCGGCAAGGCTTTCAGCTTGTCGCTGCCCGGCTTGCCGAGTGCGGCGTAGTGCAGGCTGGTCGGGGTCAGGAAATCGGTGATGGTCAACCAGTAGTCATTGGACTCGTCATCGTCGACAGCCGAGACCCCGAGCGCACCAAAGGCGGGCGCGTCGATTGCCGTGCGCGTCCAGATGCCATCGACCTGCTTCAGCTCGTAGAGCTTGCTGCGGACGTTGTCGAGTTCGTTGACGATCAGCGCGGACTTCAGCTTGGCGAGGCCGCTCAGCGATTTGCGCGACCCCGGCGTGTACAGACTGGCAAACGCGCGCTTGCCGCCGAGGAAATCGGCGAGACCGATGACCAGCAGCGAACCACCGGGATAGGTCTTGCCGCCGATCGCCCAATCGCTGCGCAGCTCGACGGTCAGCTGGTCCTGCCACAAGCCAACCTGGGCGTCCTCCGGCACCTCCAGACGCTTGAATTCACCGTCGACCCGCAGCCAGCTTTCGCCGCTGTAGAAGGTGGTGGCACGGCGCATCAGCTCATGATGATGGCCGCCGGAATCGACGACCATGGCGCCGCTTGCGACGTCTTCCCTGGCGCCAGCGAACACCTGCACCGCATCGGCCAGCGGCGTGCCGCGCTGCCATTCGCGAACGATGCGTGGATAGCCGCTGTCGGTCAGCGAGCCGGCACCGAAATCGGTGGCAACGAGCACCCGGTCGCGATCGGCCCAGACGACGTCGGACTTCGCTTCCGGCAGCTGGAAACCGTCGGCAACGAAGCTCTTTTTGCTGATATCGAACTCGCGGATCACCACGGCATCGCCGCCGCCGCGTGACAGACTGAGCAGGCAGCGGTCGTTGTCCGGATGCACGCAGGACGCGCCCTTCCAGACCCAGTTCTCTTGCTCGGTGGCGGCCAGCGCATCGAGATCGAGCACCGTTTCCCAGGCCGGTTCCGGCTTGCGATATTCGGCCAGGCTGGTACGCCGCCAGACGCCACGCACCTGCTTCGCGTCGCGCCAGAAGTTGTAGTAAAGCGGGCCGATCTTGGTGACGAACGGGATGCGCGTGTTCGAGTCGTAGATCTTCAGCAGCCGCTCGTGGATCGGCTTGAAATCGGCCGAGGCTTCCAGCTCTTTCTGCGAGACCGCATTGCGGGCGCGGACCCAGTCCAGCGCCTGATCGCCATCGACGTTTTCCAGCCAGAGGTAGGGATCGTCGCCTGCCGTTTCCGCCGCCGTGCTGGCCGTGATGCCGCTACCGAACAAGGTCAAAGCCATCACCGCTCCTGTCAGCCACTGATTCATCCGATCGACTCCAGCCCGTGATTGGCCTGCGGGCTATATCGCGCAGGAGTCTGACGCCAAGCTCGCTGAAACGTTCCGGAATCGCTCGTGAAGCGCAGCGGCGGCAGCGCTCCCCGAGTGGCGCGGGATTTCAGCGCCGATAGGCGCTGACGAAACTCCAGATCACGCCGGTGGCCTTGAGGTCCTGGCTGGTGACGTACTGCGCGCTGGTCAGGCCGCCGGACCAGGCGTGGCCGCCGCCGGTGATCGTGTACAGCCGGTTCTCGAGCGTGCCGCCATTGCAGCCGGTGTAGCGCGTCAGCTGCGCCGTGGTGCCGTCGGCGGCGCGGTCCGGAAGCGAGCTGGCCAGGACGCCACCGCAGCCCTGCTTGCTGTTCCAGTAGGCCATCGTCGACAGCGCCGACTTCATGTTGAAGGCGCCATCGTAGGGAACGATGGTGTCGGCGGTGCCAAGCAGATAAACCTTGGCGCGGGGCTTGGTTGGCGCGCAGACATTGGCCAGGCCGGTGCGCAGGGTTGCGGCATTGATGCCGAACGCGACGATCTTGTCCGACAACTCGCAGGCCAGTCGCTCGGCCATGAAACCGCCGTTCGAATAGCCGCCCGCGTAGACGCGGCTGGCATCGACACCTTGTGTGACCAGCGTATCGATCAGCGCCGAGATGAATAGCGTGTCGTCCTTGTTGCTGGTGCTCGGATCATCCTTCCAGGTGCCGCCGATCGCGGCCGGCAGCACGGCCCAGAAGCCCTGGGTCTGCACGTAGTCGGCCACTTCGGTCAGGTTTGCCATGTTCTCCGGCGTCACGCCGTTGGCATGCAGCAGCAGCAGCACCGGCGCGCCTGCAGGCGCCGGGTTGGGCCGCACGATGATGTAACGGCGGCTGACGCCGGCTACCTTGATCGTCGCCGCAACGGCCGTAGTGCCGGAGGTGGTTTGCACGTAGGTGCCATTGAGCAGCGTCCAGACCCGCTTCAGGCTGCCACTGAGCGTCTGATAACCGCTGATGGGATCGATGCTGCCGGACACGGCGGTGGCCTTGGCGGCCGCCGCGGCAGCATTCCAGGACAGGGCCAGCAGCAGTCCCGCAACGCAGCGACCCAACCAGGCTGAGTAGTATTTTTTCACGGCTTGCTCTTTTATTAACGAGAAATCTCGTGACGACTTTGCGACCGCCGCCGGCCCTTCGCAATCGAACCGCGATGGGCGGCGCCGGCCTCGCGACAGCCGCGAAAATCATTGAGAAGCGCGCCGTATTTGCGTCGCTCAGCGCAGCACCACCAGCGCAACACCGAGCATGGCCAGCGCGATTCCGGCGTACTGCCGAGACCGCACGCGCTCGTGCAGGAACAGCACCGCGAACAGCACGATGAACACGGCCGCCGTCTCGTTGAGCACCGCCGATACCGAAGCGCTCGTGTACTTGTAGCCGGCCAGCCACAGCAGCATCGACAGATAGCTGCCGGCAATCGAACCGGCGATCACCTGCGGCCAGTGACGCACGCTGCGGAACTCGGCGATCACCGCCGGCCCGTTGCGACGCCAGGCCACGATCAGCGCCATGCCGATCAGGCCACCGATCAGGCGCAGCCAGACCACCCAGAGGAAATCGTGCAGTGCCAGCATCGGCTTGGCGATGACGATGCCGATCGCCATCAGCAGTACCGACAGCACGCCGATCGCGGTGCCGACTCTCAGGCTGCGGGTGTCGATCGCGCTGCGCGTCGGATCGCGGCTCCAGGTCACCAGCACCACGCCGAGCAATATCAGCGACGCGCCCAGCCATTGCGGCCCGCGCAGATGCTCGCCGAGGAACAGGGCCGACAGGCCGATCACGAATGGCGAGTACAAGGTCTGCGCGACCGCCATGCGGCTGGCGCCGATCTGGTTCAGCGCACGCAGGTAGTAGGTATCGCCAAGGCAGATGCCGAGCCAGCCGGACAGCAGGATCAGCAGCAGCGACAAGGGCGGCAGCGCCGGCACGGCGGGCGACACGAACAGCACGGTCAGGCCGAGCAGGCTCGCCGCCAGCGTGTTCTTGAACAGGTTCAGCGCGAACGGGCTCAAGGATTCGCCGGCCTTCTTGAACAGCACGACCGCAATCGCCCAGACCAGCGCGCAGCTCAGGGAATAGAACTCGCCGATGCCGAAGTTCATCGTCTGGCTACGGCATTCATGCGCGGGAAACCTGCGGCCGCCAGCAAACGGCCGCTATCTCAGGCCGGCGTCACTACCGACACCGGAAAGCCCATCGTGAAGCGCGCCACCTTGACGCAGGCCACAACCTTGCCTTGGCTCAAGTCCGGGAACAGCGTGCTGTCGAACGACCAGTCCAGCAGCTTCGCGAACTGCAGCTTGCCGCTCGCCGAAGGTGCATAGACGAACTGCTGGCCACCGTGCAGCTGCGCCAACTGCAGCAGGGCATTGGGCACGATCGCGGTCGAGAACGGCCACTTCAGCTTGCCGGGCTTGAAGGTGAAGCTGGCGAACGGCTTGCCGTCGAGGCGGGTATCGAAGCGATCGATGCCATCAACGCCATAGCGGTAGTCGAAGCTGGCCACGTCCTTCGGAATGCCCCAGTTGCGGCGACCGTTGACCACCGATTCCATGCTCGACACATAGATGCGGGTGATCGATTGGTAATTCTTTTTCTTGGGCCCACCCTTGAACGGAAACTTGCCCGGGATGTACAGCAACTCTCGGTACGGGCCGACTGCGGAATCCTCGTAGTCGACCAGCATCACCGTCGCGTACTTGCCACTGCGCTTGCCGCGCAGTTCCTGCGGCACGTGGCGCGGATCGTCGAGCACCGTCGACGGCAGCTTGACCATCAGGATGTAGCCGCTGCCGGTCAGCGACCAGGGTGCCGGCGCCAGCGGGACGGTCGGCAAATCGCGGTCAGGGGTGAGCAGGATGGACATGATGCGGATTCAGGTTGAACTGCGCGGGCCGCCGCCGAGCAGACGCGCCGGCAACATCAGCACGGCGCGCAGCAGCGCGAACAGAGCTTCGAAAGTGATGCCGACCAGCCGGAACGGCAGCGCGATCAGCCAGAACAGCGGGTACAGCACCAGGGCCAGCAGCGCGAGCGGCCAGCACAGCACGAACAGCAGCAGCCAGAGCAGGAGCTTGATCATCGGATCAAAGTCTCAGGCCCGGTGAGGCTTCAGGCCGCGACTTCGGCAACGCTCGGCTCGCGCATCTGGGCGTTGGCGGTTTCCCGCGCCGCCGCCACCAAAGCTAGGCGAGCGACCACGCCGTAAGCGTAGAAGCGGTTCGGCGAGGCGTCCGGGTTCTGCGCGGTGTCCGGGCAGTTGCAGGGTTCGGCGAACGCCAGCGGCTGGAAGCTGGCACCGGGCGCGTTGAGATTCTCGATGTTCGAACGGCCGCCGTGCACACGGTAGAAGCCGCCGACCACATGGCGATCGATCATGTAGACCACCGGCTCGGCGGTCGATTGCTCATCACCCCAGCGCTCGAAGGTGTAGACGCCTTCCTGGATGATCGCGCCGGTGACTTCGTTGCCTTCCTTGGCCGAAGCCATCTTCTTGCGCGCGTCACGATTCATGTTGCGGATCTCGTCGGCGCTGCGCACAGTCATCACGCCCATGCCGTAGGTGCCGGCGTCAGCCTTGACGATCACGAACGGCTCGTCCTTGACGCCGTACTCACGGTACTTCTCGGCGATGTCTTCGAGCAGCAGTTCGACGTTCGAGGCCAGACAGTCCTCGCCTTCTCGCGTCTTGAAGTTGATCTGACCACAGTTGCGGAACAGCGGATCGACCCACCAGGGATCGATGCCGAGCAGCTTGCCGAACTCGGCCGCCACTTCGCGGTAGATGCCGAAGTGCTGGGTCTTCAGGCGCGTGTTCCAGCCCACGCCGAGCGGCGGGATCACCGGCTGGGCGATCTGGTCGAGAATCGGCGGCCGGCCGGCCGACAGGTCGTTGTTGAGCACCACGACACAGGGCCGGAAATCACCGACATAGACCTGATCGCCGTCGCGATGGATCGGTTCCAGATGCAGGGTGCGGCCGGAATCCAGTGTGATGGTCTCCGGTTCATTCAGATCGCTGCGCAGCGAGCCAAGACGCACCGTATAGCCAGCCTTCTGGATCAGCCCCTGCAAGGCGGCAACGTTTTCCAGATAGAAGCGATTGCGGGTGTGGTTCTCGGGCACCAGCAGCACGTCGCAGGCGGTCGACATCACCCGATCGAGCGCCGATTGGATCGCCTGCACGCACAGCGATTCGAACGCCGGGTTCAGATTGTTGAAGCCGCCGGGAAACAGGTTGGTATCGACCGGCGCCAGCTTGAAGCCGGCGTTGCGCAGATCCACCGAACAGTAGAACGGCGGCGGCGTGGTCGCCCATTGATTGCGGAACCAGCGTTCGATCTCGGCCGCGCGCTCGAGCAGCAGGCTTTCGAAACGCAACAGGGGCGCCGTCTGGGCGGTGGTCAGGTTGGGAACGGCGTGGTGCGAGAGCGAAGGCATGACGGCATCTGCCGGCTGGCGCGAGGGTGCGCGCGGGAGACGTAGCGTAACCGATCGTTAACATCGTCCAGACCTCTAATCCTTCACTTCGCGCGGCGGCCGCGAGCGCTGTCGCCATGGCCGGGCTCTTGAACGATCGGCGCTCGCCCCCAAGCCATTGAGCGACGCCTTGACAGGTTTTCGACATCCCGCCGCCGCTTTCGGAAAACGATGGAATACAAGGATTACTACAAGATTCTGGGCGTGCCGCGTACCGCCAGCGAGGCCGAGATCAAGCGCGCCTATCGCAAGCTGGCGCGCGAATTCCATCCGGACCGTAACCAGGCCAAGGACGCCGAGGATCGCTTCAAGGCCGCCAATGAAGCCAACGAAGTGCTCGGCGACCCAAAAAAGCGCGCCGCCTACGACCAGCTGGGTCCCAACTGGCAGAACGGTCAGCGCTTCACGCCGCCCCCCGGCTGGGGCGGTGGTGGCCGTGGCGGCATGGGCGGTGGCGCCGGCGGTGGCGATTTCTCCGATTTCTTCTCGACGCTGTTCGGCGGCGCCGGTGGCGCGGGCGGCGGCTTCGATCAGGGCGGCGGCTTCGGCGGGCCACCGCGCGATCAGCAGGCCTCGCTGTCGATCGCACTCGAAGATTCCTACAGCGGCGCCACCCGCAACATCTCGATCGGCAATCGCACGCTGAATGTGCGCATCCCGAAGGGCGTGGCCTCCGGCCAGACCATTCGCCTGCCCGGCCAGGCGCCGCGTGGCGGCGACCTGCTGCTGGATGTGACGTTCTCGCCGCATCCGCTGTTCAAGCCGGAGGGTCGCGATCTGCACATGAACCTGAACGTGGCGCCCTGGGAAGCCGCGCTCGGCAAGGCGGTGCCGGTGCAGACGCTCGGCGGCACCGTCGAGTTGAACCTGCCACCGGGCACGTTGTCTGGACGACGCCTGCGCCTGAAAGGACGCGGCCTGCCCGGCAGTCCGGACGGCGATCAGTTCGTCACCATCCAGGTGCAGACACCGGCACCGGAAACCGATGCCCAGCGACAGGTTTACGAGCAGATGCAGGCGCAATTCCCGAACTTCGACCCTCGCACACGGGGCACATCGTGAAAATCGGGGGCGACTTGCGGCGCGCTACGCGGCACAATGACGGTTTGCCGTTGCCAGCTCCGGGTTCAGCCCGCGCAGCGCTCGGCAATGACAGGGTTTATGGACGGGGCCTGAGCACGATGGCACGCGACACCTTCAGCAAGTTACTGGCGACGACGCCGGCCGCGAGCCCGCTATCGTTCGCGCTGAATACGAAGCGCTGCCTGCCGCTGATCCTGGGCCCCGGCCCGGACGCCCTGGAAGGCACCGACCCGGCCGATGCCGCCGCGTTCCATCGCTGGATCCTGCGCAAGCTGCGCGTCGCCAATGCCGATTTCGCCGCGGGCGGCTACGGTGAGGATCGCGCGCTGTACCGGATGAGCGATCTCTACGGCACCGGCTCGGAAGAACCACGCACCGTGCATCTCGGCGTCGACCTGTGGATTTCGGCCGGCACCGTGGTGCACGCGGTGCTGCCGGGGGTCGTTCATTCGACGCGCGACAACAAGGAATTCGGCGACTACGGCCCGACCCTGATCCTCGAACACGAGCTGCAGGGCATCCGCTTCCACACGCTGTACGGGCATCTGTCGCGGCAGTCGCTGCAGTTGTCGCCGCGTGGCCGCAAGGTCGGCATCGGCGAACCGCTGGGCTGGCTCGGTCAGCCGCACGAGAACGTCGGCTGGGCGCCGCATCTGCACTTCCAGATCATCCGCGAACTCGATGGCCGCGAAGGCGACTATCCAGGCGTCTGCCGAGCCTCGGAAAAAGCCACCTGGATGGCCCGCTGCCCGGATCCGAATCTGCTGCTGCGCATCGATGCGCTGAAGAAGCCGGTGCGCCGGCCACGGGTTGCCGCCGCTGCGCCGAAGCCGGTGGTCGAGGCGCCGAAGCGTCCTCGGCGCGCCTCGTCCGGTGTCAGTAGAACCTAGATCGCAGCTCGCCGCCCTGCCCAGGGCTGCGCCTGTTCCAGCTGTGAAGCGAGCCTGATCAGCAGCCCTTCACCGCCGGTGGCGGCAACGAACTGCACACCCAGCGGCATGCCGTCGGCGAAGCTCGCCAGCGGCACCGACATGCTCGGCGTGAAAGTCAGGTTCGACAGCTGCGTGAACGACACGCGGCCCAGGCTCTTGGCGGCGATCCTGTCGACCACGCCGCTGTCCAGCAGGCGCCGGGCAAGGCCGAGCTTGAGCACCGCACGCAAGCCGATCCTTTCCGCCAACGGCGTGTCCTGCGCACCGATGCCCGCTGCCGGCTGCGCTACGGTGGGCGTCAGATACAGATCGAAACGGCTGTGGAAGCGGCCCATCGCGCGCATGAAATCATTCCAGCGCTGACGACTGGCCACGTACTCGCCAGCGGTCAGGCTGCGGCCGAATGCGGCCAGCACGCGAGTATCGAGTTCGAACGCGCTTTCTTCCGCACCGCTCAGTTCGCGGGCGTGGTCGACGGTCGCCGCGGTCTGGCCGTAATACATGGTCAGGTAGCAGTGGGCGAGCGCCTCGCCGTCGATCTCGGGCGCGGCTTCCTCGACGTGATGGCCGAGGCTTTCCAGCAGCTTCGCGGTCTCGTGCACAGCGCGGACGCAGTCGAGATCGACCGGCTGGTTGATCGGCGATGCGGTCGAAAAACCGATCCGCAGCCTTCCCGGATCGCGACCGACTTCCTCGGCATACGGCCGCTCGGGCCCGGCGATGCGGAACGGGCTGCCTTCATCGGCACCGTGAATGGCATCGAGCATCCGCGCCGAATCACGCACCGTGTGGCTCAGCACGTGCTCGCTGGAAGCGCCTTCCCAGAACTCGTCGTGGCTCGGCCCCGGCGGCACCCGACCCCGGCCGGGACGGAGACCGAACAGGCCGCAGTACGAAGCCGGAATGCGGATCGAGCCACCGCCATCGGAAGCACTGGCTGCCGGCACGATGCCGGCTGCGACAGCCGCAGCGGCGCCGCCGGACGAACCGCCCGGCGTGCGCGACAGATTCCAGGGATTGCGGGTAGCGCCGAACAGCAGCGATTCGGTGCAGCCCTTCAGCGCCAGCTCGGGCGTGGTGGTCTTGCCGAAGCTGACCAGGCCGGCGCGCTCGAAACGCAACACGATTTCGGAGCTGACTTCCGGGCACCAATCCTTCAGCACACGGCTGCCGGCGCTGGTCGGCACGCCGGCCACATTCTGGGCGATGTCCTTGATCAGGAACGGTACGCCGGCAAACGGGCCACTCAGCGGACCGTTGGCGCGCCGCCGGGCGGCGTCGATCATCGGCGCGCAGAAGGCGTTGATCTTCGGGTTGACCGCATCGAGACGGGCAAGCGCGGCATCCAGCAACTCGCCGGCACCCAGCTCGCGCCGAGCGACCAGTTCGGCGAGGCCGGTGGCGTCGTACGCCGGATATTCCTTGAACATGATGGGAAGAAAAGTGGTTGTGCGATCGGCGGGAAATGCCGCCGCGATCTGCGGAAGATGCCGCAGCGATCAGCGAAAGATGAAGTAGACGGCGCCACACATGCACAAACCGGCCCACAGGAAATCGAGCTTCAGCGGCTGCTTCATCACCAGCAGGGCGAACGGCATGAACACCAGCAGCGTGATGACCTCCTGCAGGATCTTCAGCTGCGCGAGGCTCAAGGTACCGAAGCCGATGCGGTTGGCCGGCACCATCAGCGAGTACTCGAACAACGCGATGCCCCAGCTGGACAGGATCGCGATCCACAGCGGCTTGTCGCCGAGCGTCTTCAGGTGGCCGTACCAGGCCCAGGTCATGAACAGATTCGACAGCAGCAGCAGGCCGGCAGTCTGAGCGACAACGGAAAAATTCATGAGACGTCCGTGACTGGAAAC